>NZ_FZMO01000558.1 GCF_900197875.1 Frankia canadensis
GGGCAGGCCACTCGGTGCGCGTCCTGCTCCTCGTCTACGCCCGCTGCATCGTCGGTCAGGACACGATCGCCAAACAGCGCATCGACGCCGCCCTGGCCGCGACCAATGGGACGGAGAGGCCATCGGTGACCGTCGAGGCTTCCCGAACTCAGCCACCACTCAGCCACAGACCCCCGGACACCGATGGACCCAGCCGCTCCCAGCCGGACACCCCGACTCCGCCGACCGAGCCGTTATCAGCCCCCGATCTTGGCCTCTGACCTGCGAAAACACCTGCCTTGTCAGGGGCGGGCGAGGTGGCGGGCGATGACCATCCGCTGGATCTGATTGGTGCCCTCGAAGATCTGCATGGCCTTCGTCTGCAATGATCGACACGTGTCGTGAGCTGCGGTGATGTCGGTCTGCTGGTGATGGCGGTTGCGCGTAGCCACGCCCTGTCCACAGCGGCGTGGAGGGAACCGCGGAGCCCGCGTGCCCGATCCGTCGTGCACCTCGCCGGGGCCGGCAGGAGGGCCGACGCGGCGAACGCCGTCAGAGCCGGGTGAGGTCGATGCGGACGGGGAAGGGGGCGGCCGCGTCGATGACGCCGGTGAAGACGTCAAAGGGGCCGGTAGGTTCCGCTTGTCGGGTCGAGGACGTGGGTGTGGGTGACGGGGACGCCGGCGGCGGGCTGCTCAACTCGCCAAGTAGTTAGGTGATGCCGGCTTTGGCGTACTGCTCGGCCTTGACGATCCGGTCGGTGGCCAGGTGATACGACATATCGCGGACGGCGGCGCAGGCAGGAGATCAGGTTCGTGTTCGGTGCCGGAGATCCTGCGCGTCGAGTCGGCGCCGGCTGGCGTGGGATGAGTGTCCGAGGGGGGACTCGAACCATTACCCCACCACCGGTCACCCTCTCCGATGACCTCGTCCTCGCAGGTCAGCGGGGGTACGACCGATGAACACACCGGTCGGCGAGCACGTTTCCGATCATACCGAAAGCCGGGCTACGACGGGTGCACTTCCGTCGGCGGCAGAGCCGGGAGCGGCAGCTCGCGGGGTGACCGTGATCATGGGCGGGGTTGTCGGCCTGAGCTTCCTGTTCGCCTTCGGCAACGTATGGCTGCTGGCGCTACGGCTCGGGGTACCCGCCTATGTGGCTCCACTGGTCGCGCCGTCGGTGGACCTGTCGGTGGTCGGCCTGCTCCTCGGGATCCGGCACCTGTCCGCGCACGGAGCCCGTCCTGAGCAGCTGCGTCCAGCTCGAAGGCTGCTGGTGTTCGCCAGCATGGTCACCCTCGCGTTGAACGTCTCCGAACCGATCATCACCGCGGAGTACGGCAAGGCCGCGTTCGACAGCGTCGGATGCTGGCTCCTCATCGGCTGGGCCCACGTCGGACCACCTCCTGCAAGCCATGCACGAACTCGGACGGGCCGAGCCGGACACGATGGCAGAACGGCCCAGTGCAGCGGTGGACGCGGCGGCACTCGAGGAAATCGGCGGCCTGGACAACGGGGGCGTCCAGGATCCGGCTATGGCGCCGGGACTGGGGAGAGGACCCTCGACATCGGCGGCTGCAGGAGTGGAACGGCCACACTGCGACGGTGAGGGTGCCGCTGACGGGCTGTCATCTGTGCCCGCACAGCGCAGGACTGACCAGAATCTGCGGGCCGTCACGGACGGTGTCCTGCTGCAGCGTGCACGGCGGAGGACACCCTCTACTGGGAGCAGCACCATCGGCCGATCTCCGCCGAGGTTCTCCGGCAGCGCCTGAAAGTCGGCTCGAAACGGGCGCGGAGTCTCGTGGTGCAGCTACGTGCCGACGCACACCGGACACTGGAAGAACACGCTGTCGAGGCCGACCTTCCAGCAAGCGACCATGGCCCACTCGATTCGGCAGACGCGGGTCAGGACCCGGCTAACGCTGTCGACCAGGTGCGGGAGGTGAACCGGCTCGGGTCGCGTCCGTTGGCCCAAGCCAGCTGACCGCTACAGTCAGCGCGCCGAACCAGCCGAGCATCGACTGGCCCCTGGGCTTCTCGTTGGGGGCCAACGCAGGAGACGAACGGGTTGTATGCGCCCGTGTGGCCGATCGGCGCGGTCGTGCTCGATCCCGCGACCGAGGCAGCGGCGGCGACGTTCGCTGCCCAAATCTCTCCCCCGGGCGCCTAAACCAACATCAACCCGGTCCGAGCTGTATCGGGACCGGTTGGTCCCGTACGACTGCGGCGACCTCGTCGACGGGGCTGCTCGGAGCGCCGGCCACTTGCTTCTATGCCAAATGCGGCGGAGCCGTGAGGGTGTGCTCACGTGCAGGCAGGGCGAGCTGGTAGAAAGTTCCCATGGCAGAGATCGTTGTGTTTCACTCCGTGTTGGGCGTGCGGAGTGGTGTGACAGAGGTCAGCGAGCGCATGCGTTTCGCCGGACACGTAGTCCATGTCCCTGATTTGTACAACGGAAAGGTCTTCGACGACTACCCGTCCGCTTTTCAGTGGATCGAGTCGATCGGCGGTGTCCCGGAGCTTGTGAACCGCACCCAGGCGGCGGTCGCGGGGATGTCCCGGGAGCTCGTCTACGTCGGGTTCTCCAACGGCGGCCTGTCCGCGGAACTGCTGGCGGCGACCCGTCCGGGCGCACGGGGGGCGGTGCTGATGCACGCGGCGGCTCCGCTGGCGGCGTTCGGAGCGTCCGAGTGGCCTGTTACCGTGCCGGTTCAGGTGCACTACGCCGTCGAGGACCCGTTCCGCCACGAGGACGCCCTCGATGCGTTCGGCGCCGCCGTCCGCGCTTCGGGCGCCGGGTACGACTTCTTCGAGTACGACGTTTCCGGGCATCTTTTCACCGACCCGAGCCTGCCCGACGAATATGACAAGGAGGCCACCGAGCTGATCACCGAGCGCATACTGGCATACCTGGAGCGGATCGACAGGGTCGGCTGAGCGACCTCGTACGGCGGCCTCCCCCCGGTCGCGTCCAAGGTGGCTTCCGGTCCTGTCGGCCGATGAGGCGGCCTGAGGCGCGGCGTCGATCCTACCCCCGGCCCGTTTCCTCAGGCAGCTCGGGGTACGCATATCCTCGAAATCCCAGGTATCGGTGCCGGCGAAGCATCTCGATGCCCGGGCCGAGGAGTGCTTCCCCCGGTCATCCCCAGGGCTGCGACAGAGTCGTGATCGGCGTGTCGGCTGGCATCACGGGCTGGTAGCGGCTATAGGTGGCGGGGCGGAACGGGACGACAACAGGCGGACGCGGCGCCCATGGGATGATCGAGCTTCCTACACCATGATCGTCCAAGAGTGGGGCCGCGTCCGTGCTTCAGTGTCGCCTATCCGCGCCCTGCTTGCGGGCCGGGCCGTCGAACAGGCCGCAGCGCTGCTCGAGGTGCTGGGCGCGGTGCCGGATCGGCGGCGGGCGCGGGGGCGTCGCTATGGGCCAGCGTCGGTGCTGGCGCTGTGGTTCACCGGTGTTCTGGCTGGTCAGCAGACATTCACCGCGGTCTGGGAGTGGGCAGCGGACCTGCCGGCGGAATCGCTGGCCGGGTTCGGGCTGACCCGCGGGGTCCCGTCCGAGCGCACGATCCGCCGCCTGGTCGCCGGCTGCGACCCGGCCGGGCTGGACGAGGCGCTCTCGGGCTGGATCGCCCGGGCCGGGGACGACACGGCGCCGGGGCTTCGGGGGCTGGCCTTCGAGGCAAGACGCTCAGGGGCGCCCGGTCGTTCACGGAGACGGGCACGATGATCCAGGAGGCGGTGGTCGAGGCGGTCTGGCACAACACCGGTGTCGCCGCCGGCCACCAGCGGGTCGTCGGCGGCGACGAGATCGCCGCGGTCGAGGCGCTGGCTGGCCGGCTCGATGCGACCGACGTGCTCGTCACCGCGGACTCGCTCCACCCCCACGAACGCCTCGCCCGGAAGATCCGCGCCAGGAGCGGCCACTGGCTCCTCGTGATCAAGCTGAACCAGCCCACCGTCCACGCGAACCTCACCCGGCTGCCCTGGGAGCAGGCCCCGGACCTGGTCACGATCACCGAGAAGGCCCACGGCCGGGTCGAGGTCCGCTCGTTGAAGGTCCTGACCGTCACCACGCCGAGGCTCGTCGGTTTCTGGGGCACGAAACAGGTCGTCGAACTACGCCGACGTACCCGACGCAAGAAGACCGTCACGTCGAAGCCGGCCTACTCCGAGGAGGTGTTCTACCTGGTCACCAGCCTGCCGCCGAGCAGGCCCACCCCCGCGACCTCGCTGCCCGCGCCCGCGGGCACTGGACCGTCGAGGCCGTCCACCACGTCCGCGACCGGGTCCTCGACGAGGCCCGCCACACCGCCCGCACCGGCAACGCCCCCTGGACTGGGCCATCGCCCGCGACACCGCCATCAGCGCGCTACGCCTCACCGGCCACAAGAGCATCGCCAAAGCCATGCGATCCACCGCCCGCCAACCCGAACGCGTCCTCCAGATCATCGCCCTGATCAGCGAAAAGAGACTTTGACGGCACCCTGGGTCATCCCGACATCGCCCTGTGGGCGGGCACGGCTGCCGCGTCTGACCAGCGGGCGTAGCGTCGACGCCCGTACAGCAGTGGTTCCGCGGCGTCTTCGCGGATGGTGACCTGGTGCACCGTTCCGAAGATCACGGTGTGGTCGCCGACCGCCACGGTGTGATCGATCAGACAGTCAGCGGTGGCGTGGACATCTGCGGTCAGATGCGGACCGTGGGCGCCCAGAGGCAGTCGCCAGTCGACGTGGTCGAACCGGTCATGTGCGCCGGAAGCGAAGAGCTCGGATACCCGACCGGCCTGCTCGTGCAGCAGGTTCAGCGCGAAGCCGCCCCGCTCGAGCGCCGCCGAGAGGGTGGGTCCGACGGTCCGCAGACAGACCAGCAGGGTGGCCGGACGGAGCGCGATGCTACAGAGGGAGCTGCAGGTCATCCCGCGCGGGAGCCCGTCGGAACCGAGTGTGGTGAGCACGCCGACGCCGGTGGGGAATCCGGCCATTAGGCTGCGCAGATCCACCTCGGGCGCGGCGGTCTGGGAGGGAGTGGTCCCGGATGCGTCGGCATCCGGTGGGCAGGAGGCGGAGGGCAGGGGCGTGGATTGGTTCATCTCGGACTCCTGAGGAGCGGACATGGTGCGGGCTGGCCGTCGTATCGGGGGATGGGTGCCGCCGGCCCGCACCGGATCAGGCACCGTGCAGCTGTCGTAGGTAGTCGTAGGCGCTGGGCAGGGTCTCCAGAAGGTTCTGCTGCTGGCGCTTGACGGTCTCGAAGAGCGGTTCCGCACCGGCGACGGATTCCGGTTGGTGGGCGAGAGCGGGCAGCGGCGCGTCCGGGTGCAGGCCGAGGCCGGAGAAGATGCAGTAGTAGCTGCCGTTGGTCCAGAAGTTGCGGAACTCGGCCTCGAAGTTCCCGTAGTAGGTGCTCTCGTCCGTGATCGGCGAGTTGATCGGAAGTCCGGCCCGGTAGGCGGAGATCTTCTTCTGGATGTTCTCCGGCAGTCTCAGGTTCTTGTTGGCCTGCCAGAAGGGTGTGTCGTTCCGCGGCGCATAGTAGAAGTGTGCCTGGATGAAATCGCGCGTGTCGTCGAACATCAGCTCGATCTCGTGGTTGAAGCTGTCTATCAGGCCCTGGCTGAAGTTCCGGTCCGGGAAGTGCTTGGCGAGCTGGTAGATCGCTGCGGTGATGAAGTAGATGCCCGTCGACTCCAAGGGCTCCAGGAAGCAGGAGGAGAGTCCGATGCCGACTACGTTCTTCACCCATGCCCGGCGATTGCGGCCGACCCGGAAACGGATGTGGTTGAACTTCGCCTGCTCGGGGTCGAGGTCCCAGAGGTTGCAGAATTCCTGGGTGGCGGATTCCTGGTCGGTGAACTTGCTGGAGTACACGTAGCCGGTGCCGAAGCGGCCCAGCATCGGGATCTTCCAGGTCCAGCCGGAGGACATCGCGATTGCCGAGGTGTACGGCTCGATGCCGTATCTTTTGTCGTCGTGCGGGACGGCAGTGGCCACCGCGCTGTCACACAGCAGGTGGTCGCCCATGTCGATGAAGGGCTCCTCCAGCGCCTGGTTGATCAGCAGTCCGCGGAAGCCGGAGCAGTCCACGAACAGATCGGCCTCCAGGGTAAGGCCGCCCTTGGTACGCAGGGCTGTCACGTAGCCGTGGTCGTCCTGCTCGACGCGTACCATCGCGTCCTGTACGTGGTGCACGCCCTGCTTCTCGGTGGCGAAGCGGCGCAGGAAATCTGCCACCAGCTGTGCGTCGAAATGCCAGGCATAGCGGGTCGCCGGGCGGCCGTCCAGCCAACGGGGTGCCTTGAGGGCGTCCATCACCGGCGGTTCGCGGAAGCAGGCATAGTCGAATGGCTCGGTGGTTCTTCCCTCGTATTTGCGCTTGAACCAGAAGTGGGACAGCGGCGTCTGGCCGTAGTCCGGGAGCAGCCCGAACGGGTGGTAGAAGTGATCTGGCCCACCGTTCCGCAGCTCACGCGCCGTGGCCTGTGCGGGGCCCTCGGTCCGCCAGTTCACGAAGCGGACGGCCATCTTGAAGCTGGCATTGCACTCGCGCATCCAGTCGTCCTCGCTGATGCCGAGGAAGTCGAAGAAGGAGCGCTGGAGGTTGGGCACGGTGGCCTCGCCGACCCCGATTCGGGGAATAGTCGGTGCCTCGAGCACCGTGATACCGACGGTGCCCTGAAGAGCCTTGCCCAGATAGGCGGCCGTCATCCAGCCGGCTGTGCCTCCGCCCAGAATGACGACCTTCTGGATCCGGTTGTCGGGGTTGGCAGTCATGCGCAGGCCTCGTTTCTGGTCGGCGGAGCGGGAGGAACGACCGTCCGGAACAGTGTGGGCAACGCCCCTATGCCGGACCTACAAAGCCTGTATGTAAAGGCGGGGGCCTGTCGCCGGTGGTGTCTTCGTGGGTGGGCTGCCAGATGAGGAACTGTTCGAGTGCGGTGCCCTCGGGTGGTGGGGTGCGCCTCCGGTCTGGGCGCAGGCGTTCAGGCAGGCGGTGAGGTGGGCCAGGGGCTCGTGGCCGTTGCGTTCGGCGGTGGCGATGATCGTCCAGACCCGGGCAGCCAGGTGCGCGGTCGATGCGGCTTGCGCGCCGTAGTAATTTCTCCGGCCGACGACCGGGGTTCTCAGCGCCCTTTCCGGGGTTGTTGTCCAGGGCGAGGTCGGGGAAGTCGCGGTGGCGGGCCAGTCCGTCCCATTCCCGGTCCAGGGTGGCGAGGACCTTACGGGCGGGGCCGGGTGCAGGCCGGGGGCTGCGGCTGGCCATCCCAACACCCGCCACAGCCGCCACCCGCCACAGGACGGAACGAGCCGCCCCACAGCATCACCGAATACTTACGCCTGTATAGAACCCTGATAGACGGCTGCCAGATGCTCTTCCATGGCGAATCAGCGGGCGTTCCGGCGCGGGCGCGAGGACGGGCGCGTCGCCGGACCGGACGGGAACCAGGAGGAAGCCATGACCGCGGTGGTGAACGATGGTGTGCGGCATGCGGTGGAAGTCCGCTTCCTGGGGGACTTCTCTTTGTTCATCAAGGGCAGCCCGGTCGAGCGATGGCGGGCCGGGAAAGCGCGAAACCTGTTTCAGTACCTCGCCCTCCGCTTGGGACAGACTCTCACCAAGGACCGGCTGTACGAAGCTCTGTGGCCTGATTCCCCGTGGCCCGCGGGTCGCAGCTCGCTCAAGGTCGCCGTACATGCGCTGCGCCGTGTCGTGGGCGCCCATCCGGACCACCCCGGAGACTCCGGGATCCAGCTGGTCTCCCGTGACTTCGGGTATGCGCTGCAGATCGCGGACCTGTGGGCGGATGTCGACGAGTTCGAGGAGTTGGTGTACGCCGGCCTCCGGGTGTCCGGAGAGGACGGCGAGGTGGCCCGCGCCCGGCTGCGTGCCGCACTCGAGCTCTACCGCGGTGATTTCCTCCAAGGCGAGACCGCCGACTGGATCGTCGAACAGCGTGAGTACCTCAAGTCGTTGGCCCTGAGAGCCCTGGCGGCCCTCCGAGCCGATGCAATGGGCCGGCAGGGCTTCGCCGACCTGATCGACATCTGCCGGCGGACGCTGGAGATCGACCGGCACCATGAGGAGAGCTACCGGGCCCTGATGGCCGCGCATGGCAGCAGGGGTGAACTCGGGTGCGTCCGTAGCTGGTACGAACTGTGCGCCCGCCGCCTGCGTACCGAGCTCGCCGTGGAGCCCGCCCGCGAGACCGAGCGGCTGCTGCACTCCCTGCTGTCGCGCGCCGAAGCACCGGCGTCGCCGGACGGGCCGAGCATGGTGCGTCCCCGCCCGCACCTTTCCCTCCCCGCCACGATCGCCAGTTAGCGAGGACTCGACATGACCGTATTGACCACACCGCACCAGCCCGGTGGGCCAGGGGGGGAACTTGGTCGGCCACCGCATCACGGCGATCAGTGGATCGGTGGCCGTTGGGTCCTCTCCGACGCCACCGAAGGCCTGGAGGTGACCGACCCCAGCACGGAGGAGGTACTCGCGACGGTCCCCGCGGGCACCGCGGGGGACGCGGACCGGGCTGCACGCGCCGCGGCCCAGGCCTTCCCTGGCTGGTCGACGACACCCGCACCGCAACGGGCTGCCGTGCTCCGCAGGATGATCGCCGGGCTGGAGAGCCGGGCTGCTCGCTTCGCCGAGCTCATCACCGCCGAGGTGGGGACGCCGGTCCAGGTGTCGCGCGCCACCCAGGTCGGACTGGCGTTGGGCATGGCTGCCCACTGTGCCGAGGTGCTGGAGGCCTATGCGTTCGAGCAGCGCGTGGGGCATTCGCTGGTGATGCGCGAACCGTCCGGTGTGGCTGCGTGCATCACCCCCTGGAACGTGCCGCTGCTGCTGACCGTGCAGAAGGTGCTGCCCGCCCTGGCCGCGGGCTGCACCGTCATTCACAAGCCCAGCGAGGTCACTCCGCTGCACGCTCGGCTGCTCGCCGAGGTGATGGCCGAGGCCGACCTTCCGCCAGGGGTGTTCAACATGGTCGTCGGAACCGGCGAGGTGGTCGGTGCGGCGCTCTCCGTGCACCCCGACGTCGACCTGGTCTCGCTGACCGGGTCGACCCGGGCCGGGCGTCACGTGCTCGCCCTCGGCGCGGAGCACATCAAGCGCGTCCATCTCGAGCTCGGCGGCAAGAACGCCAGCCTGGTGCTCGACGACGCCGACCTCGACGCCGCGGTGCGGGCCACGGTCGACCAGGCGCTCTTCAACTCCGGCCAGGCCTGCCTACAGTGGGGTCGGCTGCTCGTGCCCCGCGACCGCCAAGACGAAGCGGTGGGCGTCGCGGACGAGGCGATGTCCGGCTATGTGGTGGGGGACCCTCGCGACCCGGCGACGGACCTGGGTCCCCTGGTCTCGGCGGCCGCACGCGGACGGGTCAACACGCACATCCGGCGCGGGGTCGCGGGCGGCGCCCGGCTGGTGCGCGGCGGCCCGGACCAGCCCGTGGGGCTGGACGTCGGGTACTACGTGCGGCCCACGATCTTCGCCGATGTCGATCCCCGGTCCGCGCTCGGCCAGGAGGAGATCTTCGGCCCGGTGCTGTGCATCATGCCGTACGACAGTGAGGACGAAGCGATACGGATCGTCAATGACACGCGCTACGGGCTGCACGGCGCGGTCTGGTCCGGCGACGGCGCGCGGGCTGAGCGGGTCGCCCGGCGCTTTCGCACCGGGCTGGTTGACATCAACGGCGGACCGTTCAACCCCGCGGCCCCCTTCGGGGGTTTCAAGCAGTCCGGGATCGGGCGCGAGTGCGGGACCGCTGGGCTGGACGGCTTCCTGGAGACCAAGTCACTGCAGCTGCCCCGGCCATCGACCGGGCAGACCGTCGGCCCGCGGCTGAAGGGGCTGGAGACAGCCACCCCTGACCGGCCCGCGGAGAGGGACGAACGATGACTGGACCGTCGCGGCGGCCGAGCGTGCTCGAGGTCGTGGACCGCTGGGCGCGCGAGCGGCCCCAGGAGACGGCGGTGAGCGCACCGGACGGCGTCTTGACCTACGCCGGACTCGCGGCCCATGCGGTGCGGTTCGCCTCCGCTCTCGCCGCCGTGGGCGTCGGGCGGGACGAGGCTGTCGGTCTGCTGCTCGGCCGGTCCCGGGAGAGCCTGCCCGCTCTGCTCGCGGTCTGGCGGATCGGTGCCGTCGCCGTGCCCCTGGACACCGGGCATCCGGTCGAGCGACTGCGCTACATTCTGCGGGACGCCGACGCCACCGTGCTCATCGCCGGACGGATGCCGGAGGGGCTCGACCTCACCGGGGTGCGCACCGTCCACCCTGAACAGGCCGACGGCGCGGCCTTCACGCTGCTGCCCGAGACCGACGCCGCGCCGGACGCCTGCGCCTATCTCGTCTACACCTCCGGAACCACCGGTCGCCCCAAGGGGGTCGAGGTCACCTACCGCGGCCTGGACACGTTCGTCGACGCCATAGCGGGGATCGGGCTCACCGCGGGCGGGCTGGGCCTCAACGCGGTCTCCCCGGCCTTCGACGGCTGGCTGTGGTGCTCGCTGCTCTACCTGGTCCACGGGCAGGGCGTCGCCTTGGTCGATCTGTCTCTCGAGGGGCTGCGCGAGGCTGCCGCCGGCGGTGGCGAGATCCTCCCCGCCGGACTGCGCACCGCTTCGCTCACCCCGTCGCTGCTGGCCGCCCACGGAGACGCACTCGGCGACGCCGAAGTCGTCGTGGTGGCCGGCGAACCATGCCCACCCACCCTGGCCGACCGGTTCGTGGCCGGGCGCCGCTTCCTTAACGTCTACGGACCGACGGAGACGACCATCGCCGCCACCTGGGCGGACAGCGCGCGGGGCGACGATGTGCGGGGCATCGGCCGTCCTCTGCCGGGATATCGCGCCTATGTCCTGGACGACTCCCTGCGTCCGGTGCCGTCAGGCGCCCAGGGCGAGCTCTACGTCGGTGGCCCGGCGGTCGCCCGTGGCTACCGCGGTCAACCGGGCCTGACCGCGGCCCGTTTCGTACCCGACCTGTTCGCGGGTTACGGGGCGCGTATGTACCGGACCGGCGACATGGTCCGCTTGGGTACGAACGGCGAACTGGAGTACCGCGGCCGCCGTGACGATCAGGTGAAGATCCGCGGCCACCGAGTGGAACTGGGCGAGGTGGAGCGGATCGCGAGCGAACTGCCCGAGGTGGTGGCCGCGGTCTGCTACCTGGTTCCCTCGGGTGACGCCCTGGGCCTCGCCGTCGTGACCGCGGACGGAGCCGACGCGGGTCTAGTGGTGGCCAGGGTCGAGGACCGCTGCGCCGCTCTGCTGCCCGACGCCGCGGTACCGCAGACGGTCCATGTGGTGCACACGCTCCCCACCCTGGCCACGGGCAAGGCCGACCGGGCGGCGCTGGCCCGTGGCCTGGCCACGGCGGGAGTCTCCGCGGCGACAGGGGTGGGGATGGCCGCGGCCGAGCTGCTCGCGGCGGACGACGGCCCCGTTGCGGATGTCCGCCGCACCACCCTGCGGGAACGTGAGCTGCTGGCCCTGTGGACCGAGCTGCTCGGACGCGACGTGGTGGACGTCCGAGCCGACTTCTTCGACCTGGGCGGGCATTCCTTGCTGGCCGCCCGTGCGGTCGCCGAACTTCGGCAGCGGACCGGCCTGCGGGTCACTCTGTCGCAGCTGCTGGCCAATCCGACGGCGGAGGCGTTCGCCGCGGAACTCGACCGGATGGCCACGCGCCAGAGCAGAGAAGCGTGAGCATGGGCGGCTCCTGGATCGTCGGCTGGCGGGCCGGGAACCATGTCGACGACGGCCTGCCGGTGCTGCTGTGCCTGCCGCCGGCCGGCGCCGGTTGCCACCAGTTCCGTGCGTGGCAGGAACCGTTCTCCGGCGTCGCGCAGGTACTGGGCGTGCAACTCCCCGGCCGTGAGAACCGCTGGCGCGAGGCCATGCCGCCGACCTTCGAGGAGGCGGTCGAGGTCATCGCGCGCGAGCTGGTGGAACGGCTGCGACCCGGCCGGCCGTTGGTGCTCTTCGGTCACAGCTTCGGCGGCCTCATCGCCTATGAACTAGCCCGCCGGGTCACCCCGCTGGCCCTGGTGGTGAGCGCCTGCCGGCCGCCCCGTTACTGGGACGGAGCCGGGCGCGGCATCGTCGACGACGAGGACGAGCTCGACAAGCTCTTCGATACCGACGCCACGGACCGCGCACTGCTCGACACGGAGACCCGGGAGCTGATGCTCGAAGTACTTCGCCGCGACGCCCGGCTCTCACTCAGCTACGCCCACACCCCGGGTGCGCTCCTGCCCATTCCCGTCCACGCCTGGGGGGCGACTGGCGACGAGACGGTCACCTCCGACCAGCTGGCCGGCTGGGCGGAGACGACCACCGCCGTCTTCCGCCGCCACTGGACCGACGGCGGACACCACGCGGTGATGCGCCGCCCTGAACCGCTATTCGGACTTCTCACCGATCTCCTCGTGGGATTCGCTCCCGTGGGATCCGGTCGCCCCGATCCGCCCCGCAACGCCTGAGCCAGGAGGACGTCATGCCCGCCACCGGCGCGGCCACCACCACCGAACACGAGCAGCGCTACCAGGTCCTGATCAATCAGGAGGAGCAGTACGCCCTCTTCCCGGAGGGACTGCCCGCACCTAGGAGCTGGGTACCGGCCGGCTTCTCGGGCACCGAGGACGAGTGCATCGCCCATGTCGACGCGCACTGGGCCGACACCCGCCCGCTGAGCCTGCGACGACGGCAGGAAACCTGACATGCGGATCGATCTGCTCGACCCCGGCCCCTTCGGGCGTAACGACTTCTGGCCCACCTTCGCCTGGCTGCGGGCCAACTCCCCGGTTCACTGGCATCCCGAGCCCGGCGGCACCGGCTTCTGGGTGCTCAGCCGGCACCGCGACATCGTACGGACCTACGCCGACAGCGACACCTTCAGCTCCGCTCGGGGCATGCGCCTCGGCAGCGATCCCGCCGCCGTCGCGGCGGTATCCCAGCGGATGCTGATCGTCTCCGACGCCCCCCACCACACCGATCTCAAACGCGCCCTGGCCCAGGCCTTCGGCCCGGACCGCATGCCCCGGCTCGAGAAGCTGGTCGAGCATGTGGTGGCCGACCTGGCCGAGGAGGCGGTCGAGCAGGGCGAGCTGGACTTCATCGACATCGCCAAGGCGTTGCCCAACCGGGTGGTGTGCGCCCTGATGGGTATTCCGCACGCCGACTGGGCCTGGATTGGGGACCTCACCACCGACGCCTTCGACTCTCCGGACGAGGCGACACGGAGTAGTGCGCACTCGGAGATCTTCCTCTACTTCATCGAGCTCCTCCGGCAGCGTCGCGCTCGCCCGGGCGACGACCTGATCAGCGAGATCGCCCATGACACGGAGGTGAGCGAGAGGGGCGGCGAACAACACCGGCCGCTGACCGACGAGGAGATCGTCTTCAACTGCAACGGTGTACTCTCTGGCGCGAACGAGACCACGCGCTATTCCTCCGCCGGCGCGGTACACATGTTCGCCCGGCACCCCGACCAGTGGGACCTGCTGCGTCACCGCGGCCCCTCGGGAACCACCTCCGCGGTCGAGGAGATCCTGCGCTGGACCACCCCCGGCGTGCATGCGCTGCGCACCGCCACCCGCGACACCGAGATCGCGGGAGTTCCCGTCGCCGAGGGTGACCGGGTGACCTTGTGGAACGTGTCGGCGAACCGGGACGAGGAGATCTTCGCCGAGCCGGACCGATTCCTGGTTGACAGGGCACCCAACCGACATGTCGCCTTCGGTCACGGCCGCCATCTCTGCCTGGGCGCCCGGCTGGCCCGTTTCGAGCTCGGTGCCCTCCTCACCGAGCTGCTGGCCCGGGTGGACGGCTTCGAGCAGACCGGCCCCGCCCTCTTCAACTCGTCCAACTTCACCTGGGGGATCAGGAGCCTCCCGGTGAGGGTACTGCCGCGCGCGCACCGCTGACCGCCGGCGCGGCGTCGACCCGGGCCGGAACACGGAACCGCCGTGACACCCGCGCCGAACTTCCAGCAGAAAGGGTGCTGTTGTGTCCACTGAGCTCGCTCCGGAACTGCGGTCGGAAGCTGGGGCTACCCACGGACAGAGCCACCACCAGGACCTACGGGGGACATCGCCGGAGGCCGATGCCCTGGCACGGCCGCTCACCGCGGCCGAGCGCCGGCGGCTCCTCGTCGACGGGAACCGGACGGAGGCGGCCTTCCCCGACACCGGCTACCCGGAGTTGCTCGCCGCCCAGGCCGTCCGTACCCCGCACGCCCCGGCCCTGGTACAGGGCGGCCGTTCGCTGACCTTCGCCGAACTCGAGGTCGAAACCAATCGCCTGGCTCACTACCTGATCTCGCGTGGCGCCGGTCCCGGCCAGCGCGTCGGTCTATGCTATCCGCGCTCCGCCGACTATGTGCTGGGCTCCCTGGCAATTCTCAAGACCGGCGCGGCGATCGTCGCCCTCGATCCCGTCAACCCCGACGACCGCCTCGCCATCATGATCGAGGACGCCGCCCCGCTGCTGCTGCTCGTACCGGAGGAGCTGACCGCGCGGACGCCCGTCGGCCTGCCCCGGGCGGAGGTGGCTACCGCCGGCCGGGGTCTGCCGGCCACACCAACAGGAACGCCCACGGACAAGGACACGGTCAGCCATCTCATCTACACCTCCGGCTCCACCGGCACACCCAAGGCGGTGCTCGAACGCCACGGCGCCATCACCAACCTGGTCCACTGGACCGAACGCGCCTACGGGGTGCGCCCTGGAGACCGGGCATCGTGGATGTCGACCCCCGGCTTCGCGGTCCAGATCATGGAGTGGCTGCCGTATCTGCCTCTCGGCGCCGCCGTGCACATCCCCGAGGCGGGCCAGGCCCAGACCCCGCAGCAGATCCGAGACTGGCTCGTCGACCAGAAGATCAGCCACACCATGCTGGTCGCCGCCCTCGCCGAGCCGGTCTGGGGCCTGGAGTGGCCCGACGACGCCGCGCTGCGGATCATGGTCACCACCGCCGAGCGCGTGAACAGCTGGCCGCCGGTGGACACCTCGTTCCAAGTAGTGATGACGTACGGAACCACCGAGACGACCAATGTGCTGTCGTGTCTCGACCTCGGCGCCGGCATCGACTACACCAGCCAAGCCACTCCGGAGGAGATACAGCGCACCCGCCCCGTCCCGGTCGGTCGGCCCATCGCCAACCTCCGGGTCTATCTGCTCGACGACGCCGACCGACCGGTGCCGCTTGGTGAGGTCGGGCGGCTCCACGTGGCAGGGGCGGGACTCGCCGCCGGATACCACGGGCACCCCGAGCTGACCGCGGCCGCGTTCCGGCCCAACCCGCTGCCGGAGGAGCCGGAGCCGATTCTCTACGACACCGGTGACCTTGCCCGGAGGCGTGACGACGGAGCCGTCGAGATACTCGGCCGGGCCGACTCGCAGGTGAAGATCCGCGGCTTCCGCGTCGAACTGGGCGAGGTCGAGACGCACATCGCCCGGCTCACCGGTGTCGTCGAGGCCGTGGTCGTCGCGCATGAGCGCGGCCCGAACGACAAACGGCTGGTCGCCTATGTCTCGCCCGCCCCCGACGCCGACCTGGACGCTGGTACGGTCCGTGCCGAGGTGGCCAGCGGACTGCCCTACTACATGGTGCCCAGCGCCGTCGTCGTTCTCCCCGAGCTGCCGCGACTGCCCAACGGCAAGGTGGACCGCAGGCGGCTGCCCGCCCCGCCCGAGGGGCGTGAGGGTACCGATGCCGGCTACGCGGCGCCCCGCACCGAGGTGGAGGACGGCCTGGCCCGCCTGTGGGCCACGGCCTTCCGCACCCAGAGCATCGGCATCCACGACAACTTCTTCGAGATCGGCGGGCATTCGCTGCTGGCGTTCCAGCTGATCGACGCGATCCGCCACAGCTATGCTGTCGAGCTCAGCCTCTCCGACCTCTCCCGTCGCCCGACCGTCGCCGAACTCGCTGAGCTGATCACCGCTGAACGGGTCGGCAGGCGAGGCGACTTCGGCGGGCTGCCCGCGATCGTTCCCGACCCGGATCGGCGTTTCGAACCCTTCCCGCTGACCGAGAGCCAGCAGGCGCTGTGGATCGGCCGCGGCGGGCTGGTCGAGCTGGGCAACGTCGGCTGTCACGGGTACTTCGAGTGGCAGAGCCCGGACCTGGATGTTGCCCGCTTCGAGCGGGCCTGGCTGCGTCTGGTGGAGCGCCATGACGCACTCCGTACGGTGATCCTGCCCGATGGCACCCAGCAGGTGCTCCAGGAGATACCGGCCTACGACATTCCCGTACGGGATCTGCGCACGCTCGATGGTCCTCGGCTGGAGGAGGAACTGGGCGCGCTGCGCGATCGCCTCTCCCACCAGGTGCTGGACGCAGCGCGCTGGCCGCTGTTCGACGTACGGATCACCCTGCTGCCGCCGGGCGCGGCGGGCGGCCGCCGCGCCCGGATTCACCTGTCGCTGGACTTCCTGATCGCCGATGCCTGGAGCTACTTCCAGGTGCTCGTCCCCGACTTGGCGGCCTTCTATGCCGATCCCGACGCCACCCGAGAGACCCTCACACTCACTTTCCGTGACTATGTGACTGCGATCAACGACTCTCTGGGTGACAGTGAGCTCTACCTCCGCTCCGAGTGGTACTGGCGCGATCGGCTCGCGACGCTGCCTCCCGCCCCCGCCCTTCCCGGACGTCCCGCCGACGCGCCGGCTCTGCCGGTCCGCTTCGAACGGCGTAACCACCAGGTGGACGCCGAGCTCTGGAGCCGAATCCAGGCGCTCGGCCAGGCGCGCGAGGTGACCCCCTCCGGCATCCTCGCCGCCGCGTTCGCCGAGGTGCTCGGCGCCTGGAGCGGACAGCCACGCTTCACCGTGAACTTCCCGCTGTTCAACCGACTTCCGCTGCACCCCCAGGTCAACCAGCTGCTCGCGGACACCACCACCACCCTGCTGCTCGCCGTCGAGCAGCGGGCTGGCACCTTCGTCGGACGCGCCCAGGATCTCCAACGCCGCCTCTGGGCCGATCTGGAGCACCGCTACTTCAGCGGGGTCAGGGTGCTGCGAGAGCTCACGAAGCTCCGCGGCTCACTCGCGCCCGCGATGCCTGTCGTGATGACCAGCCTGGTAGGACACCCGCCGCAGGATCAGGAGACGGCACTGGGCGTCCCGGTGTACGGGATATCCCAGACTCCGCAGGTGTCGCTGGACTTCCAGATCTTCGAGAGGGCGCACGGGCTCGCCTTCAACTGGGACTTCCTGCCAGCGGTGTACCCGGACGGCCTGATCGACGAGATGTTCGACGCGTTCCGCGGCCTGCTGGAATCCCTGGGGAAGGCGCAGAACTGGGAGAAGCCCGCCTTCGCGCTGCGGTCCTCCGCGACGGATCAGCGGGCACCTGAGATCGCCGTTCCCGCACAGGCCGCGGAGCGCGACACCGCGGATGCCTGGGAGCGCTACTGGGCAGGCATCGAGCGCACCGGTCGCGGCGGCGACGTAATCTGGGACGCGGACAGCGGCGAGGAGTTCGCATGGCTTCTCGGCCAGGCCCGGCGGCATTTCCCCCCCAACCTGCCGGTGATCGACCTGGGCTGCGGCAACGGCCGGTACAGTCGCGAACTCGCGGCACACTTCCCGCACGTCACCGGCGTCGACGTCGCCGCCAGCGCCATCGAGCACGCCACGGCGGAGGCGGCGAGTGCCGGGGTGCGTAACGCCGACTACCGGGCGCTGGACATGACGGACGCCGAACAGGCGGGGACGCTGGGCGAGGGCCCTTACAACATCTTCGTCCGCGGCGTCTTCCACATCCTGCGCGGCGCGGCCCGAGCCAGGCTGGCCACTGTGGTCGACCGGCTGCTGGGATCAGAAGGGGTGCTGATCCTCCATGAACCTGACTACTCCGCCGGCTCCTTCGGCTATCTCGGCTTCGTCGGTGGCAAGAAGGGGCGCGCCGAGGGCCTGGTCGGCCCGCTGGAGGCCGCCGGCGTCCGGCACTCCCGGCGCTTCGACCGCCCGGAGCTGACCGACGTCTTCCCGGCGGAGCGGTGGGAGCTCGTCGATGACGACGCCGTCAACCTGCACGTCATCGACCCGGAGAGCGACGCCGGTGCGCTGGGCCTGCCGGGCTACTACGCCGTGCTGCGGCGTCGGCCGGCCGAGAGGAGCGCGCCGGAGAACGGCAGGCGTTGACGGGGATGATGATGCCGGCGGGTCGCGGGGCCGTCCGCGAACGAGGGCCCCGGGC
The DNA here is from genome assembly GCF_900197875.1 of Frankia canadensis. Classification (GTDB taxonomy): domain Bacteria; phylum Actinomycetota; class Actinomycetes; order Frankiales; family Frankiaceae; genus Frankia; species Frankia canadensis. Next base: position 18,199 of record NZ_FZMO01000558.1, read on the forward strand.
TCGTCGACCGGCGGTGGTGACATTCGCGAGTAGTGCGGGCGAGCGCCACCATCGCCGTGCGCCCAGCTGGCTGTGACGCCGGAAGTCGCCGCAGGCGCATTCGTGCCAGGAGCGTTCAGTCTGGAGGCCGTGTATCGCAGTTTCGCGGTCTTGGTCGTGCGGTCGGGTGGGGCTGAGCGCTGTCCTGAGAGCTGGGACCCGCGTAGAGGATGAAGGTGTGATCGATGCGCTGTTCCGGGGTGCCGGTTTTGGGCCCGAGGGAGGCAGGTAGTTCGGACTCGGTGTACCGGTCGTCGCTGGCCAGGTAGATCGCGATGGCCCAGTGGTCGGCGGATCCCTGGCAGCGCAGGCGCAGGATCGGTGCGGGGTCGCGATGGCCGGGCAGGACCGCGCTGACGTAGCAGAACGGTCCGCGGTAGCGCACGACTGGGTCGCCGAGCTGCGGCCAGCCGCGGGTGACGTGGGCGATGATCCGCTCGGTGACGGCGGTGCGGGTGCGCGGGCTGGGTGTGTCGGGCACGTCGTTCATGATGGGTCCCCGGGGCGCGTCACGTACGGGTGCGGCGTGTCGCATACGTCGAGGAGACGACCGGTTTCATAGGGTCCGGCGGTGACCTTGCCGGCGCCCTGGGCCGCGTTGCTGGAGATGTTCCGTCCGGGGTTTCGCCGCCGGGGCACGTTCACGCTGTTCACCGTGCTGGCAACCGGGATGGTGGCGCAGACCGGACGGCGCAGCGTGGTGGGGATGCTGTCCGGGGCGCGGATGGCCGGCGTGATCTCGTTTCATGCCGCGTGCCGGTTCTTCTCCCACGCGATGTGGGACGTCGACCAACTAGGGCTGATCGCCGCGCGGCGGTTGCTCGACGACGACGCGCCGGTCACGGTGGTGGTCGACGACACGCTGTTCAAACGGTGGGGCCGCAAGGTACATCATGCGTTCTGGACCTATGACGGCGCGGCCCAGGGCGGCCGGAAGATCGCCCGGGGGAATCGGTGGGTGGTGGCCGGGATCGTGGTCTGGCTTCCGTTTTGCACTGCCCCGGTGTGCCTGCCGGTGTTGTTCCGGCTGTGCGCGGGTAAAGGCACCGCCGGCCCGGTCGAGCTGGCCGGGCAGCTGCTGGGGCTGATCGCGGCCGAGTTCCCGGGCCGTCGCCTGCACGGAGTTGGCGACGCCGCCTATCACGGCAGGCCGCTGCTGGTGGCCAGGACCACGTGGACGACCCGGTTGCCGGCCAACGCCGCGCTGTACTACCTGGCGCCACCGCGCACCGGCAGGTGCGGGCGGCCCGCGCTCAAAGGCGCCAAACTCGGCAGGCCGGCCGACGTGGCCGTGGGGGTAGCCGACTGGGCGAATGCCACGGTTGTCCGGTACGGCTGCACCCGAATCGGTCCTTCTCGCCGAGGTGCCCTGCATCTGGTACGGCAGCTTCGGTAACGCGGTGGGCCGGCGTGTCCTGGTCCGGGAAGAAGACCCGACCAGGCACTATGATCCGGCGCTGTTCACCGTCGATACGACCGCCACCGCCGCTGGGTAGTAGGGCGCTACGCGGTGCGATGGCCGATCGAGCGAGCCTGTCAACGCCACCAGCGAGCAGCAGACCAGTGTCGGGCAGGCCCGCAACCGGGTGCCCAAAGCCATCGAGCGGACCGTGCCGTTCGGCATGCTGGTGCAGACCTTGGTCATCGTCTGGTACACCTGCACGGCCACCAACCCGAGGACGTACTCGCCCGCCGGCTCACTGAGGTGGTCCGACAGCAAGACCGAACCATCCTTCGAAGACATGATTGTCAAGCTGCGCAGGACCTTGATCGCAGCCAGATTTACCGCGGTTCGCCCAGGTCACGTCGACCCCGATCTATTACGGGACTACTCCCTGGCCTGCGCCGCAGCCGTCGCATAGGTGCGAAACACGAGCTGGAGGGCTTCCGCCCGATACGGGAGCCCTCCAGCAGTTGCCAGCTCGTCAGCCGGCGGACTGCCCGTGGATCGCCTTCGCCAGCACCCGCACGGCCTGTTCACAGCCCGCCTTGTCCACATCGAGGTGGGTGACCAGCCGCAGCAGCCCCGGAGCCGGGGAGGTGACCCGCACGCCGTGCCGGGACGCCTGTTCCACGACTGCCTCGGCAGCGGGCGTGCGGGCCAGCACGATGTTCGTCTCCGGAGCGCTCACGGCGCAGCCCGCCTCCCGGAGTCCGTCGGCGAGCAGGGCCGCGTTGCTGTGGTCGTCGCCGATGCGCGCCAGGTTGTGCTCCAGCGCGTACAGGCCGGCCGCCGCGAGTACCCCGGCCTGGCGCATGCCGCCGCCCAGCCGGTGCCTGATCTTCCGAGCCTGCCCGAGGAGTTCGCCGTCGCACAACAGCACCGACCCCACAGGCGCGCCCAGCCCCTTGGACAGGCACACGGAGAGGGTGTCGGCGACCGGAGCCCCGAACTCGGCGAGGGGAACCCCGGTGGCGGCGTGCGCGTTCCAGATCCGAGCCCCATCCAGATGTACCGCGATCCCGGCGGCATCGGCCACCGCACGTATGCCGCGCAGTGTCTCCAGCGGATGGACGTTGCCGCCCGAGCGGGTGTGCGTCTGCTCCACCGCGACCGCCCGGGTGCCGACCGTGTACGAGTTGCCGCGGCGTACGAAGGCCGCGAGCGCCCGCGGGTCGATCAGCCCGGACTCGGACGTCAGGGTGCGGGTCTGTATTCCGCCGTGCAGGGCGGGCGCCCCGTCCTCATGAGCGAGGATGTGCGCTTCCGCGTCGCAGACCAGCTCCTCGCCGGGGCCGACCAGCAGCCGCAGCCCGATCTGGTTGGCCATCACCCCCGACGGTGCAAACAGCGCGCCGGAGAAACCGAAGAGCCCGCAGAGCCGCTCCTCCAGCGCCCGGACGGTCGGGTCCTCCCCGAACATGTCATCGCCGAGCTCGGCCTCGGCCATCGCGGCCCGCATCCCTGGTGACGGCAGGGCCACCGTGTCGCTCCGCAGATCGACAGGTGCGCCGGTCACCGGTGCGTCGGTCACCGGGACGGCTCCGCCGTGCGGGCTGGCGCCTGGTCGGCCACCCAGGACAGCAGCGGGCGCACCAGCCGCCAGGTCTCCCGCACCTGGTGCGCTGCCCGTCCCGAGTGCAGCTCGGGCCCCGGGCCGTAACGCCGCCCGACGTCGAGCGTGCGGTGGCGCAGCAACTCCAGCCGTGGATGGTCCTGGCTGAAGCCGCGGGGATGCGTCCTGAGCTGGTCCCCGCCGATCGCGAAGCCGCTCTCCCGCAGCCGCTCGACGATCGAGGCCAGCTCCGCGCCACTGCCGTCCTCGGCCACCGCGGTCCGGTAGCGGGCGATGTGCTCCGCGGCGCGCGGGTAGTAGCGGCCCGAGGCGTACAGGCCCTCCGCGTCCAGGTGCAGCCAGAAGCCCAGGAACGGCTCAAGGTCAAGATAGGCTCCCTGATAGGTCTTGTACGGGGACTTGTCGTGCGACAGCCGAGTGTCCCGCACGGGACCCAGCACGCGGATATCGCCGAACTCGTCGGACAACTCCCGGGCCAGGGCGGTCATCGGCGCGAGCACCTGCCGCTCGTAGACCCGGCGGTAGCGCTGCTGCCAGGATTCCCTGGAGTTGTCGGCCTTCAGGGCGGCGTACAGGTGGAGCGCCGCCGGGGGGAAGCCGGTGAAATTCATGGCGCGGATCCCTCCCCGCTCCGGTGCCGGGGTGCATAGGCGGGCAGAGGATAGCGGGCGCAGAGCTCAGCGACCGCGGCGCGGACCCGGGCCTGAACAGCGGGGGCGAGGACATGGCCGCTCTGTTCGTCCGGGCGAACGGCTTCTAGCACATCGGCGACGAGGTCGGCGCACGCGGCGGCCTCGTCCCGGTCCATGCCGCGTGCGGCCAGGGTGTTGCTGCCGATGCGCAGCCCGCCGGTGACCCGGGCGGGAGTGGTGTCTCCCGGGACGCGGTTGCGGTTGACCACGATTCCACACGACTCCAGGGCCTGCTCGGCGATGTCTCCGGTCAGCCCGGTGCCGCGCAGATCGAGCAGCACCATGTGGGTGTCGGTGCCGCCGGTGACCACGCGCAGACCGCGGGCGGCCAGCCGCTCGGCGATGGCCTGGGCGCCGGCCGCCAGTCGCTGGGCGAGCTCCGCGAAGCCGGGCCCGGCGACGAAGTCCAGCGCCCGCGCCTTGGCGGCGATCGACGCCAGGTCAGGAGTGCCCTGGGTGAAGGGGAAGACGGCGCGGCGCAGCGTTGCCGCGAGCGATCCTCGGCCCGGCCCGGGCCGGTGCGCGTCGCGTCCCAGCAGAATGAGGCCGCCGCGCGGACCATAGAGCTGCTTGTACGTGCTGGTGGTGGTCACGTGCGCGTGGTCGATGGGGCTCGGGTGCAGCCCGGTCGCCACCAGGCCCGCGATATGGGAGATGTCGGCGAGGAGGAACGCGTTCGCCTCGTCGGCGATCTCCCGGAAGCGGGCGAAGTCGACGGTCCGCGGGTAGGCGCTCGCTCCGCACACCAGCAGCTTCGGGCGGTGTGCCAAAGCCAGCTCCCGGATCTGCCCGTAGTCCAGGAAGCCGTCTGGGGTGACGCGGTAGCCCTTGGCGTTGTAGTAGCGGCCGGTCAGCGATGCGGGGGAGCCGTGTGTGAGGTGGCCGCCGCAGTCGAGGTCGAGGCCCAGCAGTGTGTCGCCCGGATTCAGCAGAGCGGTGATCACCGCCAGGTTGGCCGAGGAGCCGGAATGCGGCTGGACGATCGCCTCCCGGGCACCGAAGACACTGCAGGCGCGGTCGGCGGCGAGCCGTTCGACCTCGTCGGCCACCTCGCAGCCCGCGTGGTAGCGGGCACCCGGGTAGCCTTCCGCGGTGAGGTTGCTGAGCGAGGTGCCACTGCAGGCCAGCACGGAGGGATCGGCGACGCTGGAGGCCGCGACCATCATCAGTGTCTCGTTCTGCCGGGCGGCCTCCCGGGCCAGCAGTTTGTACAGCGGGGCGTCGGCCTCCCGGAGCCTGGCCGCAGCGTGACGGGCGAAGCCGATTAGGTCGAGCCCGTCGGGGGTGTCCGGCGGCCGCGCCGTGGGCGCGGGCGCGGGGAGGGCGAGACTCATGCCTGTCCCTTCTCGGAGGCGGCGGTGGCGGCGACCTCGGGCTGGTCCCCTTCCAACAGGCTCAGCGCCTCGGCGGCAAGCTGGGCGGCGTAGCCGTGCCGCTCGTCCGCGGCGATTGTGGCGGCCAGCTCGGACAGCAGAGGGGTGTTGAAGACGGTCCTGACCGGTACCGGCACCGCGAGCAGTTCGGTGAGCAGGGCTGCCAGCCGGGTACCGCTGAGCGAATCTCCGCCCAGCCGGAAGAAGTTGTCATCGAGAGCGGCCCGGTCGAGGCCGAGGATCTCGGCGACGGCCGCGCACAGCAGCCGCTCCAGCGGGTTCTCTGGGTGTTGAGCCCGCTCCCGGACCTCGTCCTGGGCGGTGCTCTGCTGCCCTGCCGCGGTGGCGAGCGTCAGCCGGTCCACCTTGCCGTTCCGGGTGAGTGGCAGCTCGTCCAGCACGGTCAGCGCTGAGGGGACGAGGTGTGAGGGGAGCCGCTCGGCCAGCCGTCCGCGTACCGTGTCGGCCAGTGCCGAAGGGGGCACCGTGGCGCCGTCGAGCGCACCATCCGATGGCACCACGAAGCCGTGCAGCCGCCGCACGCCGTGCGCGCTCGTCGGCGCCACCACCACGGCCGCCCGGACCGCGGCGTCCTGGCGCAGCGCGGCCTCGATCTCGCCCAGCTCGATTCGGTGTCCCTGGATCTTCACCTGGAAGTCGTTCCGACCCAGTATCTCGATGTTGCCGTCGGGCAGGTACCGGCCCAGGTCGCCGGTGAGGTAGGCGCGTTCCCCGCTTTCCGGCAGGGTGACGAAGCGCGCCGTGGTGCGCTCGACGTCCTTCCAGTAACCGATTGCCAGGCCCACCTCGCTGGCCACCGCCATCTCCCCGACGACCCCCACGGGTCGCTCACGGCGGGCGTCGTCGACGATGTAGTAGCGCTGGTTGGTGATCGGCTTGCCGTAGGGGATGCTGGTCCAGGACGGGTCGACCTTGCCGATCGGGTAGAACAGCGACCAGCAGATCGTCTCGGTCGGCCCACCGGACCCCACGACCTGGATTCCCGGGCTCTGCGCCCGCAGCCGGTCGGGCAGGGTCAGCGGAATCCAGTCGCCGGAGAGCACGGCGAGCCGCAGCGACTCCAGCGGTCTGCCGGCGCCGAGGCGCTCCCGCACCTCTGCCGTACCGACGAGCAGCTCCATCAGCACGGGTACCGAGTTCCACAAGGTCACCGACTCGGCGGCCACCAACTCGGCCCAGACATCCGGCTCCGCGTGCTCGAAGGGCGGCGGCAGCACCACCGTGCCGCCGTGGAGGAGCACTCCGAACACGTCGTAGATCGAGGCGTCGAAGTGCAGCCCGGAGACGGCGAGCAGTCGATCCTCGGCGGTGACGTCGAAGCGGTCGGCGACATCGTCGACGAGGTTGACCACCCCGAGGTGGTCGACCATCACGCCCTTGGGCTCACCGGTGCTACCCGAGGTGAAAATGGTGTACGCGAGATCCGACGGAGTCTGGGCGGTGGGCAGCGGTGTCGCGTCCCCGATCTCGAAATCCACGTCGACCCGGAAGCGTCTCACCTGCGGCGGCCAGCTCAGCCGAGCGTCCAGACGCGCCTGGGTGAGAACCGTGTCGACCTCGCCCTCAGCGAGCAGCCGCCGCAGCCGCTCTGCTGGTACGGACGGATCCAGCGGCAGGTAGGCGGCACCGGAGGTGAGGATGCCGTACACCGCCGCGTACTGCTCCCAGCCCTTCTCCATGACGACCGCGACGAGGTCACCGGGGGCGGCCCCGCGCTGGCGTAGCCGGCGTCCGATCCGGTTGGCGTAGGTGGAGAGCTCGGCGTAGGTGAGACGGCGCCGGGCGTCAACGACGGCCTCAGCGTCGGGCGTGGCTGTCGCCTGGGCGGCGAAGAGCTCGTGGAGGGTGGCGGGCCGGACCGGCCCCGCGGTGTCGTTCACCACGCGGCGCAGTTCCCGCTGCGCCAGCGGGATCAGTTCGAAGCGCGTGTCGTGCCAGCGGTCCGGGTCGTCCGCGAGCAGGTGCAGCAGCCGCACGTAGGCGTTGAAGGCATCGTCGATGAACCCAGGAGCGAAGGCGCCGTCCACGAAGTCCCAGATGACCCGGAGCTCACCGTCCAGCTCGCGCAGCTGGACGTCCAGGGAGACCTGCGGGGTCTGGGAAATCGAGTAGACCTCCCGCCCCAGGTCGGAGACGGGGCGTCGGACAGGGTAATCGAGCAGGCTGGTGACGACGATCGGCATCCCGGCCTGAGCTCCCGCGCCGTGCCGGCGGGTCAGCTCGCGCATTACCCGGACCCCGTTGAACGCGGTGTGCTCGAGATCCCGGTCGAGCTGGTCACGCAGAGCGAGAGCTCGGTCCAGGAAGGTCTCCCCGGCGCCGTCCACCGCCAAGAGCACGGCGTTGGTGAAGTCGCCGAGGACCGAGCCGATCCCGGGGTGCATGTCGGGCCGGTGGAAGACCGGATAGTTGAGGGTGAAATCGGGGGCCCCGGACCAGCACCGCACCACCTCGGCGAACGCCGCGGTCAGCAGCACCGACGGGGTGAGGCCGGCCTGCCGCGCGCCCCCGGCCAGCCGCTGCCAGCGCTCGGCGGGCAGTCTGTGTTCCCGGCGGTCGAAGCGCACGTCGCCGGTCCGCGGGCCGCCGGACGGCAGGTCGGGGGCGGCGGGCAGGTCGGGCACCCGCCCGAGCCAGTAGTCCCGAGCCGTGCGGAACTCCTCGGTCTCGGGCAGGGCCAGCGCACGCCAGCGCGCGTAGTCCGCGAAGGTGATCCCTGGCCTGGGTGGGTGTGCGTCCGGGTCGTCGTAGAGGTCGATCAGATCGGGGAAGAGCACCTGGAACGCGCTGGAGGCGTCCAGCACCTGAAGGTCGATGCCCAGGTGCACCCGGCAGACGTCCCCGGGCAGCCTGACGATCCGCAGGTCGAACAGCGGCCAGCCGCCCACGGGAAAAACCACGTGGCTCATCTCCTCACGGAGGGCGGCGAGTTCCCCTTCGACCTGACCGTGAGAGGCGGCGCGCAGATCGCGCACGGGAATCCCGTACGGTGGCAGCTCCCGCAACACCACCTGGGTGCCGTCGGGACGGCCGACGGCGCGCAACATGTCGTGACGCTCGACGACACGTCGCCACGCGGTGGCCAGCCGAGCCGGGTCGAGGCCCGCGCGCTCCCACTCGAAATAGCCGTAGCAGCCGATACCGCCCAGCTCGACGGCATCACCACGCCCGATCATCAGCGCCTGCTGGGTTTCGGTCATGGGGAAGGGCGTGGGGGGCGCGGCGACGCCCGGAGCCGCTGCCGCGCTGTCGCTGGTGCGGGTCCGCTCAAGGTCGGTCATGCACTACTCCGCTCGCTGTGACGGGACGGGACGCCGGGAGGGCATGGGACCCCTAGGCCGACGGCCACCACAGGCAGAGCCTGGTGATCGGGGGTTAGCCACCAGTTATGCCCGGGTCCCGGCTGCTCGCCCCGACCACACAGCGACCGGGCGAAGAGCAGCGTCAGGGGGTGGAAGACATAGTGCGGGCGGCCCTGCTCGTCGGCCTCGCTGACCTCCAGCAGGGCCGCGTCGACCAGGGCCTCCAGCAGTAGCTCGGCGTACGTCTCCGGTTCGGCCAGCTGGGCGGCGGCCCGGGCCGCGGGGAAGGGGGACTGGCCGAGCGGGGCCAGCCGCGGGAAGGCGGCCCGGGCCGGGCCGTCGAGTCCATGCCAGGAGGGCATCAGGGCCTTGCTGACGTCCAGTTCGCCGAACCGCAGTTCCCGTAGACGGGTGGCCGGGTCGGCGAGCCGCCCGGCGAGCACTGCCGGGTCACTGTGCGGCCGTGCGGCCGTGCGGGCACCGGCGATCCGCAGCGCCAGCGGCAGCCCGGCGCAGTAGGAGACGAGGGCTGCCGCCGCCTCCGGTACGGCGGCGATCCGCTCTGGCCCCGCGGCCGCGGCCAGCAGCTGCAGCGAGGCGACGCCGTCCAGCGGCCTGAGCGCGATGGTGCGGGAGCCGGTCACGGTGGGCAGCACCGTACGGCTGGTGATCAGCACGGCCGGCTCCGGCGTGTTGGGTAGCAGCGGGACGAGCTGGGTGTCACTCGCCGCGTCGTCCAGCAGGATCAGCAGCTGCTTGTTGGATATCCGTGCCCGGTAGAGATGGACCAGGGCGTCGAGGTCGTCGGCGGCGTAGCCGGATACTGGGGCGCCGAGCGCGCGCAGCAGACGGACCAGGATTTCGCGGGGGTCCTTGGGGGTGCCGTCCGGGTGCCGGAGGTCGGCATGGAGCTGGCCGTCGGGGAAGTGCTGGAGGCTGGAATGGGCGGCGCGCACGGCGAGCGCCGTCTTGCCCATGCCTGCCATCCCGGTGACCAGGACGCGGCGGGACGATGGCGCTCCCGCGTCCCGCCGTGGTTCCAGCAAGCGGCACAGGGATGTCAGCTCGCTCTGTCTGCCGGCGAAGTCGATGCTGTCGGGGGGCAGCATCGCCGGCACGGCGTCCCCGGGCGCGACCGGTGAATCAACAGACCAGCTGTTGGTGCGCGAGGCGCGGCTGCCATGCAGTACCGCCTGATAGGCGGCCATCAGTTCCTCCCCGGGCTCCACTCCCAACTCCTCGGCCAGCGTCCGCCGCCCCTCATGGAAAAGGCCCAGGGCATCGGCCTGCCGACCGGAGCGGTACAGAGCGGTCATCGCCTGCGCCCGCAGACGCTCACGCAGCGGGAATTCCGTCAGAAGCCCGGCGAGCTCGGGGGTGAGCTGGTGATGTCGACCGAGCTCGAGGTCTGCCGTGATGCGATTCTCCAGGGCCACCGCCCGGGACTCGGCGAGCGGCGGGCCTTCGATCTCCGCGAGGAACTCCGTGACGTTGGAGAAGGCCGGGCCACTCCACTCGGCCAGGGCGCCGCCGAGAAGTGTGCTCGCCTTCTCGCTGTCTCCGCGCAGTAACGCCTCCCGGCCGCTCCGTTCCAGCCGCTCGAACTCGATGAGGTCCAGCCTGGATTCACCGATATCGAGGACGTATCCGGGGAAACGCCGGTCGATGCTGACGTCCTTACCCAGGAGCTTCCGCAGCCGCGAGATGTACGTGTACAGCTGCGCGTACATGGTGACAGGCGGGCCCCAGCCCCAGAGCAGACTGGTGAGTCGCTGATCGGACACCACATGGCCCCGGGCGAGCAGCAGGGCTGCGAGCACCGTGCGCAGTTTTGCCCCGGCGAGGTCGATCCGCCGGCCGGAGCGGCAGGCCTCGACCGGTCCGAGTACGCGGAATTCCATAAGTACCCCGTCCACGGTTCCTCCGGATGGAATCGAACAGGATCAGCGCTCCGCTGTATTTACCGTTAATGAACTGATTTCGTCTCTCCCGCGGGCGGTGAAATCGCTGGGAACGGAATCCAGGGGGCGCTCCTGGTCTTGCTCGGGACTCGGCATCGCCGATGCCGAGTCCCGATGACGGCCTCGCCCCGTAACCTCCACCGGGTGCCGGTCCGGCTCCGGCTGGGCCAGAAATTCCAGCAGGCGCATCTCATTGCCGGAGTCTCCGATGCAATGAAACCCCTCCGAACCTTCAGCGGGAGTCAACCCTCGTAGTATCCACAGAACTCGGGGTGACTCAGCGGCGGGCGTCGTTGTATTCTTGCTGACCGTGGGGGTTGCATGACGTGGGTCACGGTCTTTTCGTCGCCATGTTCGACGATAGAACTCAACCTACCTCGCCACCGTGCATGTGTCTGCAACTCTTACAAAGTTTGTGAAGATAGGACGATCTTTCGCGTCTCGGGTTCGTGGTCGGCAACGTTGAGCTGCTGCTTTTGAAAACTTCGAATTCGGATGTCGGATCCACGACACTTCCGCCGCCTCGGTCGGAGTGATCCTGCATGCACGGAATATGCTGATGATGTTGCGCATTCGGAACGGTGAACGCGACGACGTCGGGGTGCTGCGCGAGGGGATCGCTCGGGCTCTGGCCGTTGACCTGCAAGGAAGACAGTCTGGCGGGCAGGTTCCGTGGAGACCTGTCGCGCTGGGAGTCGCACGGAGGAAAGCGGCCTGAGGTAACGGCCCGGGAACAACCCCGACCGTGCTCAGGCTGACTCGCCGACCCCAGGGGTCCCATCGGCTGTCGCCGTCAACCGTCGATCTCCCCCTGCGAGAGCAGCGCGGCGACTTCCTCGTCGGTCATCGTGTCGACCTGGCGCTCCAGCGCGGCCATCACGTCCGGGCTCAGCACCTCGTCGACCTGGCCCGCCAGGCCCGCGATGGTCGGGGCCGAGAGGAAGGAGTCGAGGGCGACCTCGACTCCGCGGTCCTCCCGGACCCGGTGGAGCAGCTTGATGGCAAGCAGGGAGTGGCCCCCGGCCGCGAAGAAGTCCTCGTCCACCCCGACCCGATCGCGGCTCAGCAGCTCACTCCACAGGTCCGCCAGCCACTGCTGGGTGGATGTCTCCGGAGCTTGGTACAGCTCCGACGGATCCGCCTCGGCCAGTGGCAGGCCGTCCAGCGCCCGCCGGTCCACCTTGCCGCTGTTGTTGAGCGGGAAGCCGGGCAGACAGATCACTCGGGACGGCACCATGTACGAGGGCAGGGACGTTCTCGCCAGCGCCTTCAGCTCGGCCTCCGGGACAGCCGTGGTCTCGGCCCTGGGCCGGACGTAGGCCAGCAGTCGCTGGTCGTTCGCGGCGAACTCCCTGAGCATGACGACCGCTTCGCGAATCGCCGGGTGGCGGGCCAGCGCTGTCTCGACCTCACCCAGCTCGATCCGGTGGCCGCGCAGTTTGACCTGGTGGTCGCGTCGGCCGTGGAACGTGAGGGACCCGTCGTCGTGGTGGCGGAAGAGGTCACCGGTGCGGTAGAGCCGCTCGCCGGTCACCGGATGGGTGATGAACCGCTCCGCGGTCAGCTCGGGCAGGTTCAGATACTCCCGGGCCAGCCCGGCCCCGCCCAGGTAGAGCTCTCCGAGGACACCCGGCGGCACGGGGCGTAGCCACTCGTCGAGGACGTGCGCGGTGGTACCGGCGATCGGCCGGCCGATCAGCGGAGTCGTGTCGGAGGTGAGGAGCTGGGCGAGCGAGTAGACGGTGGTCTCGGCGGGCCCGTACAGGTTCCACACCTCGGGCACGCGCGTCCGCAACTCGCGCGCCAGGCCGGCAGGCAGCGCCTCTCCTCCAGAGAGCGCTCTGCGCAGCGGGCCCAGGCGGCCACGTGCCGCCTCCGGGCCGTGCTCCGCGTCCGACGATCCCAGACCTCCCGCACCCGCGTCCAGCAGCAGCCGCCAGGTCGACGGCGTCCCGTGCAGGACCGTCACCTGGTGCTCGGCGAGCAGGCGGAGCAGCCGGGAGCCGTCCTTGGCGTCGGCCCGCTGGCCCACCACGACCGTCGCGCCGACCGCCAGTGGCAGGAACAGCTCGATCACCGAGCCGTCGAAGGGCAGACTGGCCAGCGCGACGGTGACGTCCCCGGGAGCCATCATCCCCAGGTCGGCCATCGAACCGAGAAAGTTCGCCAGGGCACGATGCTGGACGGCCACGCCCTTGGGACGCCCGGTCGATCCCGACGTGTACATCACGTACACCAGCCTGTCCAGGTCCGGCGGGACGTCCGCCGGACCGGTCGCCGCCGGCAGCTGGTCGAGGCGCAGCACCGCACGCTCTGGACCGGCCGGCTCGGATGGTCCGGGCAGCGGGGGCAGCGATTCCGTACCGATGATCAGCAGCTCGGCTCCGCTGTCGTCGAGCATGTAGGCCAGCCGCTCCGGCGGATGCTCCAGCTCGAGGGGGAGGTAGGTGCCGCCGGCCTTGAGGATGCCGAGGATCGCTGGCAGCAGGTCCGGCGTCCGCCCGGTGCCGACCGCGACGACGGGCTCGGGGCCTCTGGTACGCGCCAGGACAGCGTGCGCAATCCGGTCGGACAGGGCGTCCAGCTCGCGGTAACTGAGATGGTGGTTGCCGCAGCGCACCGCGATCTCATCCGGCCTTCTGCCCACCTGCCGCGCGAACAGGTCGAGGAAGCCGGTAGCCAGGGCCGGCCGATCGGCGCGCGCCCTGCGTTCCAGGGCACGCCGCTGCTCGTGCTCGGCCAACAGCGGGTACCGGGAGACCGGGCGGTCGGGATTGGTCGTGATGGCCGCCAGCAGGGTTCGGAACTGATCGACGAGCCGCTGCGCGGTGTTCCGTTCGAAGAGGTCGGTGTTGTAGTCGAGCCGACCGGAAAGCGTATCCCCGGTCTGTTCCATGGTGAACTCCAGGTCCAGCCGCGACGTCCCGTTCGGCAGGCCGACCGGCCGGAGGCTCAGCCCCGGGGCCAGGCGGACGTCACCTGTGCCCAACGGAAGGCTGCCCATGCTGAACAGCACCTGATACAGCGGGTTGCGGCTGATGTCCCGGCTGTGCCCGAGCTCCTTCACGAGGCGCCCGAAGGGGAGCCCCTGGTCGGCGAGCCCGTCCAGGACGGCCTCCTTGACCTGTGCGAGCAGCTCGGAGAACGCCGGGTCCGCGGAAGCGTCGACACGCAGCGGCAGAGTGTTGGCGAACGGGCCGATCAGCGGCTCCGTCTCGCGCAGTACCCGTCCAGTCAGCACCACGCCCGTTACTGCGTCGGGCTCGCCGCTGTGCCGCGCCACCAGGACGTGCAGCGCCGAGAGCAGGACGGAGAAGAGTGTCGCGGCCGAACGGCTGCTGAGCGCGGTCAGACCGGCCGTGACCTCGGCCGGCAGGGCGAAGGTCAACGTCGAGCCACGGAAGGTCTGCACCGCGGGCCGGACGCGGTCGGTCGGCACCGCCGCGGCCGGCGCGTTCGACAGCCGGTCGCGCCAGCGGTTCACGAGTTCCGCGAGCCGCGGGCCGGCCAGCCGCTCCCGCTGCCACTCCGCGAAGTCGCCGAACTGCAGAGGCAACGGGGGGAGGTCGAGGGGCTGGCCCGCGAGACGTGCCCGGTACGCCGCGCCCAGGTCCTCGATCAACACACCCACCGACCAGCCGTCGGCCACGGCGTGATGGGCTATCCACAGCAGAACGTGATTTTCCGGCTCGAGCTCCAGGAGCTCGGTGCGCAGCAGCGGGCCTGTCCGCAGGTCGAATCTGGCGTGGGCTAGCTCCGCCCCGTGGTCCTCGGCGGCGCGCTCCCGCTCCGGCAGCGTCGTACCCCCGGCGGTGCGCACCCGCAGAACCGGTCGCCAGTCAGGATCCACCACCTGGACGGGTACGCCGTCCTCGAAGACGAAGTGGCTGCGCAGCACGTCGTGCCGGCCGACGACATCCCGCATCGCCTCCCTCAACGCGTCGACGGACAGCGGGCCCCGCAACCGGAGGGCGAACGGCACCAGGTAGGCGGTGCTGCCGGACCACAGATGGTCGAGGAAGAGGTGCTGCTCCTGGGCGAAGGAGACCGCGGAACGGCCGTCCTGCCGGACTCGGACCGAGGGACCGGTGTCATTCGTTGGCACGGACCTGGCCGCGCTCGTCGGACCAGCCGCCGGCCGTGCCCTGGTGAGGAAGTCCGCACGCTCCTGCTCGGTCATGGTCGCCAGCCGCGCCAGAACCTCACGCATCTGTCCGCTCCTCCGGGTCGGGGTGTCTCGTCGTCACTCGTCGTCAACGGAGAGGCAGCCTTGCATTACGTCGCGGCGCTCACGGCCGTGGCACTCGGCTTCCTCATCAGGGCGAAGATGCTGATGCCCCCGACGAGCAGGACCGCGGCGGCGATCCGCAGAGCGAGTTCATGCCCTTGGATGACGGCCGAGGCCGCCGGAGTGCCACCGGCGACCAGGGAGCGCTGATGGCTCAGCCCGATGGCCACGATCACCGAGAGCCCGAGGGCCTGGCTGACCTGCTGGACCGTGGCCAGCACGCCCGAGCCAAGCCCGGCGTCCTGCTGCGAGACGCTGTCCAGAGCGGCTATCTGCATGGCCGGTGCGGTGACGCCGCTACCGAACGCGGTGAGCAGCATCGCGGGCAGCAGACCGGCGGCGAAGCTGCTCTCGGGGCCCAGCCTGCTGAACAGGAAGACCCCGGCGGAGATCAGGATCAGACCGGAGGTCAGCACAGCCCGGTGACCGACCTGCAGCAGCAGCCTGGTAGATGCCACCAGGCCGGGCATGAAGGCCACCGTGAACGGCAGCCAGGCCAGGCCGCACTCGAGCGGCGAGTAACGCAACGTCTCCTGCATGTACAGCACGATCAGGAAGAACATCGCGGCGGTGGCGATGGCCATGAACATCTGGGCGGCGTAACCGGCCAGGCGCGTGCGGTTGGTGAAGAACCCGAGCGGAATCAGCGGTGCGGCCGCCCGGCGCTGGAACGCGAGGAAGCCCGTCAGAACAGCAAGGCCGCCGACCACCGGACCAAGTACGGAAACGCTGCCCCAGGACGTGTCCGCGGCGGCCAGCAGGCCCTTGATGACCGCGATCAGACCTCCGGTCAACAGCACGGCGCTCAGCCAGCTCGGGCGCCGTGCCGCGGGCCCCCGGCTGTCCGGCACCAGGCGGTAGGTAATGATCAGTGAGGCCACGCACGGCGGAATGGCGATATAGAAGATCCAGCGCCAGCTCGCCAGGTCGGTGAGCACACCGGACAGCAGCACGCCGCTGGTGGCTCCGAGCCCGGCCAGGCCGCCCCAGATGCCGAGTGCCTTGGTCCGCTCCTTCTCGTCGGTGAACAGCAGCACCACCATGGACAGCGCGGCGGGCGCGGCGAGGGCCTCCGCCATGCCCTGGGCGAAGCGACTGGCGATCAGCATCGCCGGGGACTGGGCCAGCGCGGCGGTGAGCGAGGCCACCGCGAACAGCCCGGCCCCGAGTCCGAAGATCCGGCGCCGTCCGAAGAGGTCCGACAGCCGTCCGCAGAGCAGGAGCAGCCCGCCGGCGGCCAGAAGATAGCCGCTGACGACCCACGTCAGGCCCGCCGAGGTGAAGCCCAGGTCGCGCCGGATCGAAGGCAGGGCCACGTTCACGATCGTCGCGTCGAGGAAGATGATGAACTGCACGAGTGCGAGCCCGGTGAGCGCCAGCCAGCGGTGTGGGTGGTGCTCCGGTGGCGGTGCCGTCCCGGTGGTGCTTTCCTGCTTTTCCTGCCCGGCTTCGGTGATCTCGGTCATGTCTCCCAAGCTCCTCGCCCGTTGCGGTAACCGGTTGCGAGGCGACGCTAGGGCTCCGTGGTTATGCGCTAGTTATGAGGTTTTTCTTCGAATTCGCGCAACTTTTCCAGAAGTCCGGCTGTCTGGCGGATCGTTGGATTGAGATAGGCCTGACGCAAAGAAAGTCGCGGCAGGCCCATCTGTTCCAGTTCCCTCACGAGGCGACCGATCAGGATCGAGTTGCCACCGACGTCGAAGAAGTTGTCGTCGAGGCCCGCCGGGATTCCGACGATCGACATCCAGGCCCTGCGCACCGTCCCCACCGGGGACGCGGCGCACGGCTGGCTTCCCTCTGCTGTCTCCGGCTCCTTGAGCCCGTCGGGTTCCGGCGCAGGACGCGGAAGTCGGCCGCCGTCCAGCTTCCCGTTGGGCGTCAGTGGCAGCGCTGGCAGGATCGTCACCGTCGACGGGACCATGTAGTCGGGCAGCACCCGCCGCGCCCGGGCCCGGATGGCCGCTCCGGATTCGCCGGCCGGGGCCGGGTCAACGCCGTCGAGCACCGCGTAGGCATCCAGGCGTGCTGTGGCCGGATCGTCCGGATCTCTCCGGTTCACCACCACGGCCGCCGCGAGCACCCGCGGATCCTCCAGCAACACGGCGCGGATCTCGTCCAGCTCGATGCGGTAACCGCGCAGCTTGACCTGGCTGTCGAGCCTGCCCAGGTGCTCCAGCACGCCGCTGGGCAGCAGTCGACCCCTGTCGCCGCTGCGGTACATCCGACCGCCGCGGTCGGGATCGGGCAGGAACCGCTCCGCGGTCAGCTCGGGCCGGTTTAGATAGCCTAGGGCGACCCCCACTCCGCCCACATTGATCTCGCCGGCCACCCCCGGCGGCAGCAGCCGGCCCGCGGAGTCCCGCACGGACAGGTACTCGCCCGGTAGGGCCGTGCCCACCTGCCGCGACGCGGCTGCGGCCGCGTCGCGCGTGATTGTCGTCCACGTGCTGTGCACGGTTGTCTCGGTGATGCCGTACAGGTTCACCATCCGGCACTCGGCTTCCGGATGTCGATCGAACCACGGCAGCAGCATCCGGGTGTCCAGCGGCTCACCTCCGAAGGTCACCAGCCGCGGCGTGAGCGGCCCGGGCTCGGTGCGTTCAGCCTCGAGCAGCTGCGCGAACGCCGAGGGGGTCTGGTTGAGCACGGACACCCGCTCGGCCGTGAGCAGGGCGTGGAGCTCCCTCGGGGAGCGGCAGACGAGGTGCGGCAGGACGACCAGCCGGCCACCGGTGGTCAGTGCTCCCCAGATCTCCCACACCGACATGTCGAAGGCCACCGAGTGGAACAGCGCCCAGACGTCCGAGGGGCTGAAGCGGAAATCCTGATCCGTGCCCGAGATCAGGGCGGTGACGTTGCGGTGGGTGACAACCACCCCCTTCGGGCGGCCCGTCGATCCCGATGTGTAGATCACGTACGCGGGGTCGTCCGCCGAGCGCTCGGCCGGCGGCGAGGCGGTGTGCCGCCCGGTGGCCGCTCGGAGCTCCTCGGGTCGTATCACCCTGGCGGGGCCGGCCGGGAACTCCTTGAGATCGGTCACCACGAGCACGACCTCCGCGTCCTCAACGGTGTAGCCGAGCCGCTCGGCGGGGTAGCCCGGGTCCATCGGAACGTACGCCGCACCGGCCCGCAGCACGGCCAGCAGCGTGGCGATCAGCTCGGGCGAGCGGTCCATGCAGACCCCGACCCGGCTGCCGGAGCGGACGCCGTGGGCCCGCAGCGCGCGGGCGAGCCGGTCGGCGCTTTCGTCCAGCTGACGGTAGGTGAGATGATCACGCCCATGACTCACGGCCACGGCCACGGGGCAGGCCGCGGCCCGCGCCGCGACCAGCTCGTCGATCCGGCGTGGCTCGTCCGGGACTGTACGCCCCGGGTCGCCGAGGGCAGCGACCCGCTTCCGCTCCTCCTGGTCGAGCAGCTCGATCGAGGACAGCTCCGCCCCGGGCGCCGCGGCCGCGAGCTGCCGCCCCACGGCCGCGACGTGCCTGGCGAACTGCGCGACCATGTCCGGGTGGAACAGCTCCCGCCGGAAGGAGCACGTCGATGAGAGTGAACCGAGGTCCGTTCGGCTCACGGTGAGGGTCAGCGGGAACGGCGGTGGCACGGCCTGAGGTTCCGCTGCCGGACGTCCCGTCCTCGTCCCTGTTCCAGCGGCCCGACCGAACCGGACGGCGACGGATACCTCACCGCCTCCGTCCGACTGGGACAGCCTGGCCGCCAGCTCCTGGTCGTACCAGGGCCAGGGCCTGGTCAGCAGGTCGGCGGCCCTCTCCAGCAGGTCTACCACCCTCGTGCGGTCGGAGACTGGCAGAGCCGCCAGCGCCACCGGGGAGGTGTCTGGTCCCACCCCCCCGGCGCCCAGGATCACCCGGTCGAGGCGGTCGTAATGGGACAGCACCAAGGCGACCGCGGCGAACACCGTGGCCTCGTCCGTGATACCGAGGTCCTCACGGTGGGTGTCAGTGCCCTGGCTGCCGGGTACGCCAAGGCCCCAGTCCGGGCGAACGTACTCGGCGGCGAGCAGGTCCGCCAGGCGGGACTCCTTCTCGTCCGACGTGACCGGCCGCCCCGCGGTGCCCGGCGGCCGGGAGCCGGTGGACGCGGTCGTCATGACAGGCCTCTCGCCATCAGCTCCAGCACCTGGCCAGCGAGCTCTGTGTGGTACATGTGCCCGCCCGTGAACTCGGCGAGTTCCAGCTCCCGCGTGGTCGTAACCTGCCACTGTCCGATCTCCTCGCCGTCGACCAGGGTGTCCCGCTCTCCGCGCAGCGCGGTGACCGGCAGGTCCAACGGCTCGACGGACGTCCGCCGGTAGCTTTCGTACATCTCCTGGTCGGCGCGCAGGATGGGGAGCAGCAGCTCCGCCGTCTCCGGGTCCTCCAGGGCCGGATGCCGGTAGCCGGCCAGCTCCTCCAGCCGGGCCAGGAACTCGTCGTCGGGCAACCCGGCGGCCCTGCGCTCTCGGGGCACCAGGGGGCCCGGGGCACCGCTGACCACCAGGTGCCGCACCGTGACCTCGGTGGTGGTCGCGAGCCGGTACGCCAGCTCGTAGGCGATCACGCCTCCGAGGCAGTGGCCGAACAGCACCACCTCGGACCGGTCGCCAACGGCCCGCAGCACCTCGGGAAGCAGGATCTCCACCGCCTCGCCAACGCTTTGGCACAGATCCTCGGCGAAGCGCTTCTCGTGCCCGGGCAGCTCCACCGGGATGAGCTCCAGCCGGTCGCCGGCCAGCTCCCGCCACGAATGGAAGAACGACGCCCCGGCCCCGGCGTGTGCCAGGCAGACCACGGGAGTGCGGGAATCCGCCGAACTCGCCGGGAACAGACGCCGTTCGATGACGGCGGCGAGGTCGGCGGCCCGGTCGCGGATGAAGTAGTGGCCCGCTCCCGGCAGGACGTCGAGCGAGACCGAGTCCGCGAACACCTGCCAGCCCCGGTACCGCGTCGCGAAGTCCGGGGTCGCCGGATCGGCGTCACCCAGGACACAGTGCAGGGGCGCCCGAAGCCGGCGCGGCGGCTGGGCGTGGCAGGCCATCTGGAAGCGTGTCGCATCCGCCATGTCGTGCCGCAGCGCCCGCAGCAGGTGCTGGAGATCGGTGGGATCCAGCGGGCCGTCGAAGCCGCCGATGGCCCGGATGTGACCGTACAGCTCGTCGTCCTCGCTGTCGGTGACCCGGGTCAGGTTCGCCGCCGCGTCCGGGTCGGTCAGGCTTCCGCCCAGGTACGTCGCCCTGACCGCCACCCCGCGCTCCTCGAGCTCCCGGGCGAGGTCGACCGCCTGCGAGGCGCCGGCGCAGTGACCGTAGACCACCACTGGTCCGCTGATCCGTTCCTGGACCTCGTCCGCGATCCGCGCGGTGGCCTCGGCCAGCGGGATCAGCTGGACGTCCGGACCGCCGCTCTCGTGGCCCGGCAGGCCCACGGCCCACAGGGCGAACCGAGCGGGCAGCTCGCCAGCGAGCGCCTCGTAGGCGACGGCGTGTCCGCCGGCGTACGGGACGCACACCAAGGTGACCTCCGGCGTCCGACCGGCCGGGGTCAGCTGGTGGAGCAGCCGCTCCGGGGTGTCGTCCGCCAGGGAGCGGCCGCTGAGGTACGCGGCGAGGGACAGGATCGTACGGTGCCGAAACAGCTCCACCATCGGTACCCGTCCGCCCAGCAGGCGACGGACCTTGGTGGCCAGGAAGGAGTTGCCGCCCAGATCGAAGAAGTCGACGTGCAGCCCGATCTCGTCGCGGCCAAGCACCTCGCGCCAGACCTCCAGGACCTGGGTGATCGCCTCTGCTCCGGCGGCGGAGAGCACGGCGGCCTGCTGAGGCTGCCGGATCCGCGGGCTCTCCCGGGACTCCTGGGCCGCGCCGCGGGGCAGTTCGGGGAGCGGCAGGGCAGCGACGCTCAGGTCGGGCTCCGCCACCAGGGCCGCCACGACGGCCCGGACCTGCTCCAACAACCGTTCCGCGGTGCTGTCGTCGAAGAGGTCCGTGCTGTAGACGAGGTCGACCACCGAGCCGTCCTCGGCGGCACGGACCGTGAAGCTCAGGTCGAACTTGGCGGTCACGAACTCGGGCACCAGTCCTTCGGCCCGAAGCGCGTGGTACGCGGGCAGCTCCTCGTAGCCGGTCAGAGTTCCCGTGCTTTCCTCGACCTGGAAGTGCACTCGGAAGAGGGGAGTGCGGTTTCCGCGCCTGGGCGGCTGGAGCCGGTCCACGAGGAGGTCGAACGGCAGTTCGCTGTGGGCGTAGTCGGCGACCAGCGCGTCTCTGGTGCGGCGAAGCAGCTCGCGGAAGGTCGGTGCGCCGGAGAGGTCGGCGCGCAGCACCAGGGTGTTGTTGAAGAAACCGATGAGGCCCTGGAGCTCGGAACGATCCCGTCCGGCCGAGGTGGTGCCGAACACCAGGTCCTGCTGTCCCGTGTGCCGGGAGAACAGCACGCCGAGCACGGCGGACATGGTCATGAACAACGATGTGCTCTCGGCCCTTGCGATCTCCCCCAACTGGCTCATCAGAGCGGACGAGAGCCGGACACTCCTGGTCCCGCCACGCGTTGACGTGACGTCCGACATCGGCCGGTCGGTGGGCAGCTCCATCGGGACGACACCGGCCAGCCGCTCCTCCCAGTAGCTGAGCAGCTCGTCCAGCCGCGCACCGCTGAGCCGTTGACGCTGCCAGACCGCATAGTCCGCATACTGCAGCGGGGGCTCGGGCACCTGCGGCGTCTCGCCGCGCACCCGCGCGTTGTAACCACCGGCCAGCTCACTGTGAAGCAGCGGGACCGACCAGCCGTCGAAGCCGAGGTGGTGAACGGTGATCAGCAGCAGGTGGTCGTCTTGAGCCAACCGCAGCAGCCGGGCCCGCAGCAACGGTGCGCTCGCCAGGTCGAAGGGTCGAGTCTGCTCGTCTGTCAGCTGCCGCTGGACGGCCTCGCCCTGCTCGCGCCCGACCAGGCCGCTCAGGTCGGTCACCGGGAGGATGACTGCTTCGGCGGACTCGACGACCTGCAGCAGCCCAAGGCTGTCGTCCTCCCGCAATGTCGTGCGCAGCGCCTCGTGCCGCCGGACGATGCCGGACAGGCTGTCGGCTAGCGCACCCGTGTCCAGGGGGCCGCGGAAACGGAGCGGCAGCGGCACATGGTAGGCCGAGGCTCCCTGCTCCAGCGCACCGACCAGCCAGAGCCGGGTCTGGGCGTACGAGGCGGGTACGGGACCGCTGTCTCTCCGGCGGGGGATCCGGGCCTGTGTCGCGCGGCGCCGAGCGAGTTCGCGGAGCAGCGCCTGACGTTGCGGAGAACGCGGTGAACTGAGGTCCTGCAGCTCGGTCATCCTGGTCGCTCCTCGGTTGTCCGGGCAGCGCGCCATCGCCAGGGACAAGGCGCACCGTCGGCCGGGAAGCTAGAGCCGCTCGGTTAGCCGGTGGTTATGCTCCCGGTCTCCTCCGTATGGCCCCGTGCCGAGGAACCGGGCGATGTCCGCTTCCTCGGCGGCGATGCCGGTGAGGACGTCGTCCGGCAAGTCACCGAAGGGGGTGAGGAGCACCGTTCGACCCCCGTTCCGCCTGCTCCAGGTCGCACAGGCCAGGCCGTCCACTGTGACCGTCGGCCGGATCTGCCCGCCGCCGGGCCAGACCCGCCGTTCGTGGGGCGCGGCCACGGAAAGCGCGCGGGTCCGATAGCCGACCAGATAGTTGTCATAGGCCGGCAGCAGCCGTACGTCCAGCGATGGTTCGGGGGTCTCCGCGGCGCGCTCCGTGGGCAGCGCGCAGGGCTGCCCGGCCACCTCGCACTCCACGGTCTCCTCCGCGTCAGCGAGCGCCTTCCACGCCCTGTGGGCCATCGCGGCAGGCAGCCCCGACCACGTCGTGAAGTCCTCCAGGGCGGCGGGCGCGTGGGCGGCCAGGTAGCGGCGGGCCAGCTCGACGGCGGCCGACCCCGCCTCAAGGGTCGGCCTGTCGTCCGCCGGTAGCCAGTCGTCGAGGAGGACGAACGTGGCCTCTCCGTCATCCCTGGTGGGGCCGTGGCAGATCTGCCCCAGCAGAGCGCAGCGCCGCACGAGGTGGAACGGCACCTGGCCACGGGGATCGAGACCGGCCCCCGCCAGCCGTTCGGCTAGCTCGGCACGGGTCAGCGGGCCCTCGGTGGCCAACGCGGAGGTGATCAGGTGTTCGGCGTGGGCGAGGGCGCCGTCGTCTAGGCCGAGCTCGCGGTAGCGACGGACGCTGAGCTTCAGGAAGATAGGGCCCAGCAGCCGGGTCAGCCAGCGCAGATCGGAGGCGGACACCAGATACAGAGTTCCGCGCATGAACCAGCCGCGTACGACGCTCCGCTCGACGTCGGCCGCCCTGGTCACCGCCTCGGCCGTGAGGCCGGCGGCCCGAGCTCTGAGCCCGAGCGCCGCGGCCGACGCGTCCTGCGCCTGCACGGCGAAGGCGCGGTCCATCACGTCCGCCACTGAGGCGCCGCGCAGCCCGCCGCCGATGCCCTGCGTGCGGGCGCGCATCAGCCGGGCCTGCTCCGCATCTATTGTCCGCATGTCGACCGACTCTAACCCCAGGCTTTCCCCGGGGATCGTCTGCTGGGTGGCGGGAGAGGAGAAATTCCTCCTGAGATGAGGACCTCGGTGTGGGTCGGATCGATTCCAGGGCGCGGCTGATCGTTCCCAGCATGGGATCTGAGTACCGGACTCGGCGACGGTGATCCAGGTTGTTATGCGGCAGGATTTCGAAGGCTCTACGGCTACTTTTGGTCCCGTTCTGCTACGCGCTGTTCATGGGCCTGGAGGCCTACTGGATCTGGTCGGTGATCCAGCACGGCACCAACCGCCGGTCGTTCTTCCTCATGTTCGCCGCGTGTGACGTGAGTGATTGGCATCATGGAGCACCCGGTTGTGATCATGGGGGTTTACGAGTACTATTGGGCGCTGTTGCATCGGCGGAGTCGGCTGTCCCGCGGCCGTCGAACTCCCTGACCGGGAGGGTGGGCTGGCTTCAGGCCGGCTGAGACCCGGTCAGCCTGACGGCGACTGGTACCCGCTCGGGCACGACAGGTACGGACGCCCGCCCGCCGCGACGCTCTGGTCTCGGCCCATCACGTGCCGCCGGGCTGGCCATGGCGTTCAAGCTCATCGAGGCCGCCCAGGTCCGCTGGCGGGCGGTCAACGCACCCCACCTCGTCGCCCTCGTCCGCGCCGGCGCCGTCTTCGAAGCAGGCCAGCTCGTCGAACGACCCACCACCACATCCGTCAACCAAGCAGCCTAACGATCAACATCCACAAGTCTTGACTATTTCTCGCTGAGAAGGTGTTTGAGAACGTCTGCTGATGACGGTGTGTGACTTTCAGGGGTGTGCGATGGGGGTGCAGTCGGCGGATCATGGCCTGCCGCGGGCGGTGATCGGCTGATCGTGTGTGGATGTCGTCTGCTGGCCGTCATCGGTATCCGTCGGATCTGTCGGACTCGCAGTGGGCTCTCATCGAGCCGTTACTCCCGCCGCCGGCGGCGGTGGGCCGGCCGGAGAAGCATGATCGGCGTGATCTGGTCGACGCGATCCTGTACGTGGTGCGCTCGGGGTGCGCGTGGCGGGCGCTACCGTCGGACTATCCACCGTGGCAGACCGTGTACTACTACTTCGCCCTGTGGCACGACCTGGGTGTCACCGAACGTGTCCACGACGCGCTACGGGAGCAGGCCCGCCGGGCGGAAGGACGCGACCCGGAACCGTCGGCAGGGATCATCGATTCCCAGTCGGTGAAGGGCGCCGACACCGTGCCCGCCTCCTCCCGCGGCTACGACGCCGGCAAGAAAATCAACGGCCGCAAGCGGTTCATCGCCGTCGACACGATGGGCCTGCTGCTGGCCGTCCTCGTCGTCCCAGCCAGTACCCACGACACCGCCGGCGGACGGCAGCTCCTGCTCGACAGCTACGTCGCCGGCCGGCGGCTACGGCTCGTGTTCGCCGACGCCGGGTTCGCCGGCGTCTTCGTCGACGTGGTGTGCCTGCGGGAAGGACGTCAGGGATTCGATTTTCTCGGCTGGCACCATCACAAGGTGCGGTCGTGGAAAGGGCCTCGACGTTTCTACCTGATGCGGTGGCCGTCGGCGGCGGCGACGCGGTCGGTCCGGGCGGGGATACGTGACAGCACGGCCCGTCGCTTCGTCGGGAAGTCGCTGGCGGAGCGGGTGGAGAATCTCAACCGACTCCTTCGGGGGTGGGCGGCGTACTTCGCCGCGGGGAACTCCTCCCGGGTGTTCTCGTCATTGGACAGCTACGTCCATCTGCGGCTTGCCATCTTCGCCAGCAACAAGCACGGCCGGTCCGGTCGGGGATGGTCCGGGCGTCACAACGCCGTCTGGCTTTCCCGGCTAGGTGTGTTCCGTCTCTCCGGAAGGACCCGGCGGGTGACCGCGCATGCCTCGCGGTGAACGGTGTCGGAGAGCCGTGTGTGGGAGAACCACATGCACGGATCGAAAGGGGGCCGCTGGCGAAGCCGACACTCGTGGCAGCACGGCGTTCACACGCCGCCGGGCGGCAAAAGTGCCCGACGGGAGCCCCGCGGGCCCCGTCCCGGCCACGAGCAAAGGACCAGCCAGCGGCCTACCTCACTCTCAGTGATCCGAGAGCTACCGATTATGACGACTGGCAGTGGTAGTCCTCCCCACGCCCGTGGGGGTGATCCGGCGTCGGCGCAGTTGGCGGTGGCGTGATGAGTGTCCTCCCCACGCCCGTGGGGGTGATCCGCCGAGCCGGCTTGGTGTTGCGTTTCGTTTCGTGTCCTCCCCACGCCCGTGGGGGTGATCCGCCTCCACCAGGTCCACGCGCCGACCGTCGTCCGTCCTCCCCACGCCCGTGGGGGTGATCCGTACAGGGCGCCTTCGCATGTGTCGTCATGCCGGTTCTCCCCACGCCCGTGGGGGTGATCCGGGCGGAGGCCGGCACTCGGGCGCCGGCTCGGGGTCCTCCCCACGCCCGTGGGGGTGATCCGTGCCCGGCCGTCATCGCCTGCATCAGGCCACCGTCCTCCCCACGCCCGTGGGGGTGATCCGATCGACATCCCGCGCCCGCGGCGGGTACGTCGTGTCCTCCCCACGCCCGTGGGGGTGATCCGTCCTCCCGCGTGGGCGAGATGTACTGAGGTGAGCCATACGGTGTGGTCCTCCCTACTCCCGTGGATTCCGCTGGTAATGCGATCGACAGCGCGAGAGATTGGACTTGACTCGTGATGGACGGCGCCTGGTGTCGTGGTCCGTCCTCAGGGTGATGGGGTGATGCTGGGGACCAGGGGCGCGACCTTCCTCGCATGGGTCCGCATGCACTTCATGTGATGTGTCGGCGGGTCGAGTCTCGAAGGGTGTCCCGAGTGGTTCGGGTATTCCCGATCACGGCCGGGCGGCGGCGTTTCCGCGGGCGGTGGTCGCGCGGCCTGCGGGTGGCGGGGGCGCTGGTTCGGAGTCGGCTGGCCGGTCGGCGGCGCGTGGCCGTGGGAGTAGACAGCCTGGTGGGGCTGGTCAGCGGGTGTTGCTGACTCTTGATCAGGTGCTGGTGGAGTTGGGTGGGCCGGAGGGGCCGTTGCCGCGGTCGACGTGGCAGGACTGGCAGCGTAAGGGCACGGGTCCGAAGGTCATCAAGTTGCCGAACGGGCAGATCCGCGTTGCCCGTGATGATCTGAATGCGTGGCTTGATGGCCTGACCCGGGATCCGTCCCGGTGAGCGGGCACGGCTCCTCTCGGTCTGGCGGGAACGTCGGCGGCGGGGACGAGCCGCGGTCCACGTTTGATGTGCGGGTCTGGGCTGTGCGGGAGGTGAAGGGGAAGCGGCGGACGACGTGGCAGGCCCGGTGGTGGGTAGCCGGCCGGCCATCGGAGAACTCGCGTTCGTTCACAACGAAGGGGGCGGCGGAGGCGCGTCGCGCGGAGATCCTGACCGCGGTGAAGAAAGGGGAGGCGTTTGAGGTTTCCTCGGGTCTTCCGGTGCGGGAGGTGCTCGCGCGGCGGGCGGCGGAGCCGCCTGCGGTGGCAAGAACCTGGTTGCAGGTGGCGCGGGCGTTTGTGGATGCGAAGTGGGAGCAGGGGCAGGCCCCGGGGAGCAGGCGGTCGATCGCGAATGTGCTGACCGCGGTGACGGTGGTGCTGTTCGACGGTCCGGTTCCGGTGGAGGTGGAGGAGCTGGTGCGCGAGGCGCTGCCGGGCTGGTCGTTCAACACGGGTGCGCGGACCACGGTGGGGCGTGGTGGTGTTCGTCGGGAGGTGGCGCCGCCGCAGGGCTGGGCGGGGGTGGTGGCGTGGATGGAGGCGCACAGCCGGCCGGTCACCGATCTGGCTGATCCGGATGTGGTGCGCCTGGTGCTGGGTGCGTTGACCCGACGTCTTGATGGCAGGCCGGCGGCGGCGAACACGGTCATTCGACGGCGGCAGGTTTTCGAGATGGCGGTCAAGTACGCGGTGTCGCGTGGCGATCTGGAGGTCAATCCGCTGGTGGGTGCGGATTGGCAGGTGCCGCGCACGGTGGTCGAGGTCGACCGCAGGGCGGTCGTCAACGCCGAACAGGCCGGCCGTCTGTTCGCGGCGGTCGCGCGGCGGGCCCCGGAGCTGGAGGCGTTCTTCGCGACGATATACCACGCCGCGGTCCGCCCCGGTGAACTGCAGGAGTTGCGCCTCGACCAGCTGACCCTGCCCGTCTCGGGGTGGGGTGAGGTGCTGCTGGAGGCGAACAACCCGGAGATCTCACCACGCTGGTCCGATAGTCCGCACGGGCCGCGCCAGGCCCGCGAGCTCAAACATCGGGCGAAGGGCGAAGTGCGGCCGGTGCCGCTCAATCCGCGGCTTGTCGCCGTTCTGCGCCGGCACATCGACACCTTCGGGGTCACCCCGGACGGGCGGCTGTTCCGGTCTGGACGCGGGAACGCGGTGAAGGCGACCCGCTACCTGCAGGTGTGGCGGGAGGCCCGCAAGGAGGCCCTGTCGCCGGCCGAGCAGGCATCACCGCTGGCCCGCGGCCCTACGACCTGCGGCACGCCGCGGTGTCGGGCTGGCTGAACGCCGGCGTCCCCGTCACCCAGGCAGCCGCGTGGGCAGGCCACTCGGTGCGCGTCCTGCTCCTCGTCTACGCCCGCTGCATCGTCGGACAGGACACGATTGCCAAACAGCGCATCGACGCCGCCCTGGCCACTTGGGTCGAGTCGGCGGAGGCTCCCGGAGCCTCTGCACAGGCGCCCGGAGTCGCCGAGGCGCCCCGTTCTCATCCGCGCCCTATCCGCAGCGGGCCGGAAACAGTCGGACCGAACCAGACTCAGCCGGACAGCATCCCGGCGCCGGCCGAGCCGCCGCCACCACCCGAACTGGGCCTGTGACCTGCGAAAACACTGTGCTGGTCAGGGGCGGGCGAGGTGGCGGGCGATCACCATCCGCTGGATCTGATTCGTGCCCTCGAAGATCTGCATGACCTTGGCTTCGCGCATGTAGCGCTCCACGGGGTAGTCCCTGGTGTAGCCGGCGCCGCCGAAGACCTGGACGGCGTCTTCGGTGACCTTCATGGCGGCGTCGGTGGCGACGAGTTTGGCGATGCTGCACTGGCGGCTGGCGGGCAGGCCGGCGTCGCGGCGGCGGGCGGCGGCGAGCATGGTGGCGCGGGCGGACTCGACGGCGGCGGCCATGTCGGCGAGCAGGAAGCCGAGGCCCTGATGGTCGATGATCGCCCTGCCGAACGTGTGGCGCTGCTTCGCGTAGGCGACGGCGTCGTCGAGGGCGCGCTGGGCGAGGCCGACGGCGGCGGCGGCGATGCCGAGACGGCCGGCGTCCAGGGCGGACAGGGCGATGCGCAGACCGTCGCCCTCACCGCCGATGAGGCGCTCGGCGGGGACGGGCGCGTCGTCGAAGACGATCTGGGTGGTGGGGGAGGCGGTCAGGCCCATCTTGCGTTCCGGGGGCTGGATCCGCAGGCCGGGGGTGCCGGCGTCGACCAGGAAGCACGAGACGCCGCCGGTGCGGTCGTCGGCGCGGGTGCGGGCGAAGACGGTGTAGAAGTCGGCGATGCCGCCGTGGGTGACCCACGCCTTCGTTCCTGACAGCAGCCAGCCGGCACCGGACGGGTCGGGGCGGGCGGCGGTGGTCATCGCGGCCGGATCGGAGCCGGCGTGCGGCTCGGACAGGCAGTAGGCGCCGAGGGTGCGGCCGCCGAGCAGCCAGGAGAGCAGGGCGTCGCGCTGTGGCTCGGTGCCGTGTTCGGCGAGGGGGTAGGCGCTCAGGCTGTGCACGCTGACACCGACGGCGAGCGACGCCGAACGGTAGCCGATCTCCTCCAGGACCTGCAGGTAGACCTCGTAGGACTGGCCGCCGCCGCCATAACGCTCGGGGTAGGGCAGCGCGAGCAGGCCGGCCTCGCCGAGGGTCGTGACGACCTCGCGGGGAAAGCGCGCCTGGGCCTCGTCCTCGACGACGCGGGGCTCGATCTCCTTCGCGGCGATGGTGCGCGCGAGGTCGAACAGCGCGCCGGCCTCGGGGGAGGGAGGTGTGCGGTCGGCCGGCATCGGGCGCCTCCCGGGCGGAGCCATCGGCGGGACGACGCTGACAGTACCGTGACCGTGGGGCGGGGTGATCGGGCCCGGGTGCCGCCGGGCCGAACACGGGCGCCTCGATGAGACGGCCTGTCCCTGCGCAGGAACTCTCCCGGCAATGGGCGGAGCGGGTCATAGCGGGCAGTGGGCAACCGGTCCGGAGCACCCGGTCGAAAAGGGTAACGATCCGTCCTGTGATCGTGCAGACTTCCCTCTGCGCGGAGAATTCGGGGTAATTCACCCCAGGGCCTTCTCGGAACAATGTACGCCGACCTTGTTCGGTCTGGCGTCACAGCGATTTCGGCGGTAGGCGAACGTCTGGGCCTGTTTCGTGTCGGGGATGGTCCGGGATTTCTTCTGCGTCCTTGCAAAGTCGGTGGATTTCACGGGTGGGAGCGACGATGCATCCATTTGATGCCAACGCGGGCGACACGGTGGCCAACGCGAACGTCTCGGCGAACGGGGTACCGGGCCGGTCGGTCAGCGTGCGGACGGCACTGGGCAGCCGGGTGGTGGCCTGGCAGCCGGCCGCCACGGTCGCCGTCAACGACCAGCGGTTCTTCTGCCACGGCTACGGCTTCGGCACGTCCTATCTGGCCTTCGGGGCGGTCGGCGGGTACACGCTGTTCGGTTCGAGCGTGCCGCAGGTGCTCGCCGACGAGTACCGCAAGATCGGTGAGGTGCCGACGGCCGCCGGCCTGCAGGCCAACGACGTGCTCGTCTGGTGGTCCAAGGAGCCGTACCACTCGGCCCTCGTCCACACGCCGGTCTACACCCCCACCGGCGCCCTCGACCCGGCCCAGACCCTGGTGAACTCCAAGACGGGCACGGGCGCGCTGCGGGTCGCGGTCGCCCTCACCGACGTCAAGACCGAGGACTATCCCGGCGTGTTCCGCATCGAGGTCTACCGCCGCGCCTGACCCGGCAGGCCGCGGCGGGGCTGCCCGGGGCGGGGGCGGCGCGTCCCGGCCGGGACGCGCCGTCAGCCGACCGGGTCCTGCTGGCGGGCCTGCTCGAACGCGGCGAGGACGGGCGCGGGGTAGGCGTCGACGCCGGGGATCCAGCCGGCGGCGAGCTTGCGCGAGGCGACGCCGTCGGACGCCCAGATGTGGCAGCTGGCAGCGCCGGGCGGCGGGCCGACCGGTTGTTTCCCGGCCTCGGCCGCCGCTGGCGCGGACGCCTGCTCGGCGCCGCGCGGGGGCGGCGGGGTCCGCGTGCCCCGCACACCTCCCGGGCGGCTGTCGCCCGCTACGGCCACCGCCTCGCCGGTCGGCGCGCCAGTGGCGGTGGGGGCACCGCCGGCGGGAGTGGCAGCGGCGGCGCCCGGGGTGGCAGCGCCAGGGATGATGGGTGCTGCGGCTGCGGCTGCGGCTGCGGGCCGAGGCGGGGGTGCGGTGGCGGGGTCGAGGGTGACGCCGAGCCGGCGCACGGCGCGGGCACCCATCGTGGCCTGCATGATGGCGGGGCCGGCGGTGCGGGCGAGCTCGTGCAGGTGGGCGCAGCCCTCGGCGCCGCCGATGTGCTCGCGCAGGGCGCGGGTGAATCCACCGCGCACCGACAGGCCGACGAGACGCTGCAGGTTCGGGTTGATCAGCGGGCACTCGGCGTGCGGGTAGGCGTTCATCCGCGGCTCGACGGCGACGATGCGCAGGTCGTCCTGGCGTACGTGCAGGTCGAGTTCGATGTCGTGCATGACGACGCGGTCGGCGTCGGGATGCCAGGGGCGGATGTCGCGCAGCCGAGTCCGGACGACGAACACGTCATCGTCGTCGTCGGTGTACACCTCGATGTCGATCGACCGGCGGTGCAACAGCGCGGCTGCCATCGTGGCGTGTCCCCTCCCGCTCGTCACCCAGCGGCGGACGGCACGGTGGTCTGCCGGGTGCCGCCCGGTGCCAGGTCGGCGAGCTGGGTCAGCACCCAGGTTGTCACGTCGGCGGCGCGCGGGTCGGCCGCGAGTGACGTGAACAGCACCGGGCGGGTTCCGCGGGCGGCGGCGGCGTCGCGGGCCATGACGTCGAGGTCGGCGCCGACGAGGGGGGCCAGGTCCGTCTTGTTGATGACCAGCAGGTCGCTGGAGGTGACGCCGGGGCCGCCCTTGCGCGGGACCTTGTCGCCGCCGGCGACATCGACGACGAAGATCTGCCGGTCGACGAGGCCGTAGCTGAACGTCGCGGTGAGGTTGTCGCCGCCGGACTCGACGAGGACCAGGTCGAGCGGGCCGGTGTCGGCCTCCAGGTCCTCGACGGTGTCGAGGTTGGCGGTGATGTCGTCGCGGATCGCCGTGTGCGGGCAGCAGCCGGTCTCCACCGCGCGGATGCGGGCGGTGTCGAGGACGCCGGCCCGGCGCAGGAAGTCGGCGTCCTCGGTGGTGTAGATGTCGTTGGTCACCACACCCAGGCGCAGCGTCCCCGCCAGCGACCGGCACAGGGCGGCGACCAGCGCGGTCTTGCCGCTGCCGACCGGGCCGCCGATCCCGATCCGCGGTGCCCGGCCGAGGGGGGATGACGCGCAGGCGGGCGCGCCACCGCCGCCGGAGACGTGCGGGTTCAGGTCGTGGTCGTGGCCGAGGTGCATCGTCGTTCTCCCTGGGAGATCGGGTCCGGTCTGGTCCCGCAGGGGCGTCGTCGACCCGTGGGCTGGGCTGGTCCGGCGCGGGTGCGGCGCCGCGCTCGGGTCAGGCCGCGTGGGCGGCGGGGGTGGGCAGGCCGAGCTGGGCGTGGTCGAGGAAGGCGCCGGGCATCGCGGCCAGGTCCGGGGGGGATGGCGCGGCGCCGGCGCGGACCAGCAGATCGCCGAGCGCGGCGATCATGACGCCGTTGTCGGTGCAGCGCCGGCGCGCGGGCACCCGCAGGCGGATACCGGCCTCCGCGCAGCGCGACGCCGCGAGCTCGCGCAGCCGGCTGTTCGCCGCCACCCCGCCGACGACGAGCAGGTCGGCGATGCCGTGGTCGCGGCAGGCCCGGATCGCCTTGGCCGTCAGCACGTCGACGACCGCCTCCTGGAACGAGGCGATCACGTCACCGGGCGGCACGTCGGAGTCGGGATGCGACTCGGCCCAGCGGGCCACGGCCGTCTTCAGCCCGGAGAACGAAAACGTGTACGGAGCGTCGGTGCGCCCGGTCAGCGGCCGGGGGAACGCCAGCGCCGCCCGGTCATGCCCGACGGCCGCCCGGTCGACCGCGGGACCACCCGGATAGGGCAGGCCGAGGACCCGGGCGACCTTGTCGAAGCACTCGCCGGCGGCGTCGTCGAGAGTGTCGCCGAGGTGGACGATCGGGTCGCGGGCGAGGTCGCCGACGCGCAGCAGCGACGTGTGCCCGCCGGAGACGATCAGCGCGATCAGCGGATTCGGCAGCGGCTCGCCGTCGACGAGGTCGGCGGCGAGATGGCCGGCGAGGTGATGGACACCGAAGAGCGGCACGCCGAGCGCGGTGGCGTAGGCCTTCGCCGCCGACACGCCGACGTGCAGCGCGGTGGCGAGGCCGGGCCCGGCGGTGACGGCGATGGCGCCGATGTCCGCCGGGCGCAGGCCGGCCGCGTCCAGCGCGGAGCGCACGCAGGGGACCAGCGACTGCACGTGTGCCCGTGCGGCGATCTCGGGCACGACGCCGCCATAGCGGGCGTGCTGGTCCATGCTCGTCGACAGCGCCTCGCCGAGCAGCACGCCGTCGCGCACCAGCCCGACGCCTGTCTCGTCGCAGGACGTCTCGATGCCCATCACCACGGGACCGCCCGTGCCCACCGGACCGTGCTGCGCCGGCATTCCCCGCGGCCTCCTTGCCTGCTCGTGTGCCTGCTCGTGCGTCCCTGGCCTGTGTGCCTGGCCTGTGTGATCTG
This sequence comes from Frankia canadensis, assembly GCF_900197875.1. Lineage (GTDB taxonomy): Bacteria > Actinomycetota > Actinomycetes > Frankiales > Frankiaceae > Frankia > Frankia canadensis. The sequence continues at coordinate 51,273 of NZ_FZMO01000558.1, forward strand.
CCTGCTTCGTGGTGCCCTGCCCGCTCGGCGGCCCGGCCAGCCGGTGGTGCGCCGTGCCTGCGCAGGGGCCGATTCTGCTCGCGGGGCTACGCCTGTCGAGCCTACGCCGGGGCGGCGGCCCCGCCGTCGCCCGCGGCACGCGCGTCGGCGCACGATCGGCACAGGCCGGTGAGCGCGGCGTGGTCCGGCTGCAGGCGGAAGCCGACGGTGGCGGCCAGCCGGGCGGCGACGTCGTCGAGCAGGTCGGCTGGGACGTCGGCGATCTCGCCGCAGCGGCGGCAGCGGGTGTGCAGGTGAGCACCGCCGGTGAGAGCGGCGGCCAGGTGGTAGACGGCCGGCCCGTGCGCGGGGTGCACGTGGGTGATCAGGCCGACCTCGCCGAGGGACTCCACCGCCCGGTAGACGGTCGTGCGGTGCATGCCGGGCACGATCTCGTCCGCGCGGGCCAGCACCTCCTCGGCCGACAGGTGCTCGCTGGTTTCGGCGAGCACGCGCAGCACGGCGCGGCGAGCCGGGGTGACCCGCTCGCCGCGGGCGCGCAGCCGGGCGATCCCAGCGGCGACGAGGGCGTTGTCCTCCTCGCCGCGGCGCCCGCCGGCGGCAGTGCGCTGCGCGCTCCCCGGGCCCTGGTCGGGCATGGCGTCCACCTCCGACGAAACGTTCGCGTGTGGCGGCGCGCTCCCGGCTCCGCCTGCCGATCATCGCGTACCGGCCGCGGTGTGCGCCCGTCAGGCGCGTCGCCGCGGGGGAGTGCCGCGGGGGAGTGCCGCGCGGGAGTGATGGTGCGAGGACACGGTGGTGCGGCGGGTTGTGACAGAGTGTCCGGCATGGCCGTGCTTCCCATCCGCACCGTCGGCGACCCGGTGCTGCGCACCCCGGCGGAGCCGGTCACCCGGTTCGACGCCGCGCTGGACCGGCTCGTCGCGGACATGATCGACACGATGTACGACGCCCCGGGGGTGGGGCTCGCCGCGCCGCAGATCGGCGTGGGCCTGCGGGTGTTCGTCTTCGACTGTGACTACGACCCGCGCGACCTGGCCGTGCCCCGGGTGGCCCGCACGGTCGTCAATCCGGTGCTGACGATCGTCGACGACGGCGCGCGGCAGGATGGTTCCGAGGGCTGCCTGTCCGTGCCCGGCCTGCACTTCCCGACCACCCGGGCGCTGTGCGCGACGGTCCGCGGGGTGGACGCGGCGGGTGCGCCGGTCGAGTACGCCGGCGAGGGGCTGCTCGCGCGCTGCTTCCAGCACGAGGTCGACCATCTCGACGGCATGCTCTACCTGCAGCGGCTGACCGGTGACGCCCGCACGGCCGCCGCGCGGGCGCTGCGTGAGCCACCGCCGGACGCGGCGCGGGTCCAGGCGGCCGGCGACGAGCTGCGGGCCCTGCGCCGCGCCGAGCACTGACCGGGCATCGAGCCCAACGCGAGAGACGGCGGACGGCCTGCTCCCGGCTTCGGGGGCGCGGTGCGCCGGGGACGCGGCGGGCGACGGCGGTGGCCGGGCGCGGGGAGAGGCGTGAAGGGGCACGGCCGGGCGGGCTATCGTGACATCCTTCGTTCGCTGGCGCGCCGTCGTGGTCGTGGTCGTGCCGGGAGCGGGTAACGGCGGGTGGGGGCAGGGCCGGCGAGGCGGGACGGGGGCGCTCGCGTGCGGCGAGGACGACGGTGAGTGAGGGGTGACCGTGACCGAGATCTCCGGCGGGCCGTACAAGCGGCCGTTCCGGTTCAACATCCAGTGCTCGTCCCCGGAGCGGGTCGATCCCGCCTCGTGGGCCGCGCTCGCCCGGCAGGTCGAGGACCTCGGCTACGCAACACTCACCGTCTCCGACCATCTCGACGAGCAGGTCGCCCCGATCGCCGCGCTCATGGCCGCCGCCGACGCGACGACGACGCTGCGCATCGGCGCGATGGTGTTCAGCAACGACTACCGGCATCCGGTGGTGCTCGCGAAGGAGGCCGCGACGCTCGACGCGCTGTCCGGTGGCCGCTTCGAGCTCGGCCTCGGCGCCGGCTGGATGACGTCGGACTACCAGCGCGCCGGCCTGCCGCTGGACCCGCCCGGGGTGCGCATCGCCCGCCTCGCCGAGTCCCTCGCCGTCATCAAGGGCATGTTCGCGCCGGAGCCGCTGTACTACGACGGGCGTTACTACCAGGTCGACGGCCTCAACGGCACGCCGAAGCCGACGCAGCGGCCGCACCCGCCGATCGTCATCGGCGGTGGCGGGCGGCGCTTGCTGACCCTGGCCGCGCGCGAGGCGGACATCATCGGGCTGAACATGAACATGGCCGGCGGGGTGATCGACGCCTCCCTCGGGCCGAACGCGACGGCCGCCGCCACCGAGGAGAAGATCGGCTGGATCCGCGAGGCCGCCGGCGCCCGCTGGGACGAGCTGAGCCTGCAGGTCCGCATCCACCTCGCGATCGTCACCGAGGACCGGCACCAGATCGCCGAGCAGCTCGCCGCCGGGTTCGGGCTGACCACCGAGCAGGCCCTGGTCACCCCGCACGCCCTGGTCGGCTCGGTCGACCAGATCTGCGACGATCTGGTGGAACGCCGGGAGCGCTTCGGCCTGTCCACCCTCGGGGTCGCCCTCGACGCGCTCACCGACCTCGCGCCCGTCGTCGCCCGCCTCGCCGGAACCTGACCGCCCGCCACCGCCGCCCGTCACCCGCCGTCCGAGCTGTTTCGCCATCGTCCGAGCTGTTTCGCCGTCGTCAAGGAGCCTTCGTTGGTCGAGCACATGAAGTGGTGGGGCTGGGGGCGGGAGAGCGTCTCGTTCAGCCACGGCGACAAGCCGGAACTCGCGCCGTTCATCCGCACCCACATCGGGCTCGACATCACCCGCCCGCCGGCCCAGGCGCCGGCGTTCGCGGACCTCGACGTGGCCGAGCCGACGCTCCCAGAGCCGCTGCGCGCCGCGCTGGTCGAGGCCGTCGGTGCCGAGCACGTGCACACCGACACCCTCGACCGGGTGATCCACGCGTACGGAAAGAGCCTGCGGGACCTTGTCCGCATCCGCAACCAGGACCTCGGCCGGCTGCCCGACGTGGTCGTCTACCCCGGCGACGAGGACGCGGTGCGCGCCGTGCTCACGGCCGCCCTGGACGCCGACGCGGTCGTGATCCCGTTCGGCGGCGGGACGAACATCTCCGGCAGCCTGGAGGCGCCGCGCGACGAGATCCGGCCGGTGATCTCCGTCGACCTCGGCCGCCTCGACCGGGTGCTCGACGTCGACACCGACGCGCGCCTGGCCCGCGTGCAGGCCGGGGCGCTCGGCCCGCACCTGGAGGAGCAGCTCGGCGCCCAGGGCTGGACGCTCGGCCACTTCCCGGACAGCTTCAGCCATTCGACCCTCGGCGGCTGGATCGCCACCCGCTCCTCGGGGATGCAGTCGGACAAGTACGGCGACATCGCCGAGATCACCCGGGCGGTGCGGGTCGTCACCCCCGCCGGGGTGCTCGTCACCCGGCCGGTGCCCAGCCAGTCCACCGGGCCGAGCGTGCGCGAGATGGTGCTGGGCAGCGAGGGCCGGCTCGGCATCATCACCGAGGCGACCGTGCAGGTCCACCGGGTGCCCGAGGAGCGGGTCATCCTCGGCTACTTCTTCCCGACCTGGGACGACGCGCTCGTCGCGATGCGGGAGATCGCCGAGAGCGAGGCGCAGGTGACCGTCACCCGCGTCTCCGACGCCAACGAGACCCGGTTCTCCTTCGCCACCCGCAAGAAGGGCTCGCTCGCCTCCGGGCTCGTCTCCTCGGGGATGAAGCAGTACCTGCGCCGCGTGCGCAAGTGGGACCTCGAGCAGATGTGCCTGTCGTTCATCGGCTTCGAGGGCAGCGCCGGGCATGTGCGCGCCCAGCGCAAGCTCGTCGGGGAGATCGTCGGGCGCCACGGCGGGCTGTGCGTCGGCACCGGCCCCGGCCAGCTCTACGACCAGAAGAAGTTCGACACCCCCTACATCCGCGACTTCCTGCTTGGCCAGGGCGCGGTGGCGGACGTGTCGGAGACGGCGACGAGCTGGTCGACGCTCGCCCCGCTCTACCGCGGTGTGGTCGCCCGGGCCAACAAGGCCTTCGAGGAGATCGGCGTCAAGGGGTGGATCATGTGCCACCTCTCGCACTCGTACCACTCGGGTGCCTGCCTGTACTTCACCTTCGCCTACGCCACCCCGATCACCCTCGACGCGATCGTCGGCTACGACACGGTGAAGTCCGCGATCCAGCAGGGTTTCATCGACCTCGCCGGCACCCTGTCGCACCATCACGCCGTCGGCGTCGAGCACGCCTCCTGGCTCGCCGACGACATCTCGCCGGCGGGCGTGAGCCTGCTGACCGCCCTGTTCGACGGCGTCGACCCCGGCCGCAACCTCAACCCTGGCAAGATCATCCCTGCCGGCTCGCCGCCCGCGCTGTCCCCCGCCTTCGTGGCCCACGCCGTCGAGACCGCCGTCATCGACGCGGTGGTCGACGCGGGAGTGGTCGACCAGGCGGCGGGCACCGAGGCGGAGTTCGGTGCGGCGGAGATCGCGGCGGCGCGGGTTGTCAAGGCGGAGGCCGTCGAGCCGGCGGTGGTCGAGGCACGGGTGTCCACCGAGTCCCCCGCCGAGCCGGCGGCGTCCGCCGAGCCGTCGGAGGCGGCGGGGGGCGTCGGAGCCGCTGCGGCGGCCGGTCGGGCCGCGGGCTAGGCGAGCCGGTGCGGACGATCCTGGTGATCGGGATCGGCGCCGGCGATCCCGACCAGCTCACCCTGCAGGCGGTGCGGGCCCTGGGCCGCGCGGACGTGTTCTTCGTCCTCGACAAGGGCCCGTCCGCAGCCGATCTGGTCGCCCTGCGCCGCCAGATCCTCGACCAGCATCTCGTCCCCGACAGCTACCGGATCGTCGAGGCCGCCGACCCGCGCCGCGACCGCGACCCCGGTAACACCGCCGGCTATGGCGTGGCGGTCGATGACTGGCATGCCCGCCGCGCCGAGCTGTACGAGCGGATGATCACGGACGAGGTGCCGGAGGACTGCGTCGGCGCGTTCCTCGTCTGGGGGGATCCGTCGCTGTACGACAGCACACTGCGGATCCTCGAGCGGGTCGAGGCGCGCGGCGCGGTCGCGTTCGACTGTGAGGTCATCCCCGGGATCACCAGCGTGCAGGCGCTCGCCGCCCGCCACCGCCTGGTCCTCAACCGCGTCGGCGGTCCGGTCACGATCACCACCGGTCGCCGTCTCGCCGAGGACGGCTTCCCGCCCGGCGTCGACGACGCCGTCGTCATGCTCGACGCCGGCACCGCGTTGCGCGACCTCGACGACCCCGACCTGCACATCTACTGGGGCGCCTACCTCGGCACCGACGACGAGCTGCTGCTGTCCGGCCGCGTCGGCGACGTCGGCGGCTCCATCGCCCGCACCCGCGCCGACGCCCGTCGCCGCAAAGGCTGGATCATGGACGTCTACCTCCTGCGCCGCGACCCCCCGCCCGCGCCGTCTCCGTGAACCGTACCCGTCGTGCGACAATGCGCGGCGAAACGGCGTCTGACGGCCAAATTCTGGCTGACGAGTTCGTCGAATTCATGACGAATCCGACGATCGCGCGCTCCACCGGCTGGGCATTGCTGCCACACTGACGGGCAGGAAACGTCGGGCCGGGCACGGCTCGGTAGCGGCCAGGGTGGCGGCGTCATCCGGGTCGGTGTTCATGATGATTCTACCGCGCGGAAATGCCACGTCCAGCCCTGATCGGCAGGCCTGGTGGAACGGTTTCCCGTGGGCCGGGTCGGTATTGCTCGAGGAGCGTATCCATGGCAAGCCTGGTGGAGGTCCGGTCGGCGCAGAGTCTCACGACGGCGGACGACCGGGGACGTAACGCGGAACTGCTGGCGCTGGTGCGCGCCGCCGGGCTCATGGACCGGAATCCGGCCTACTACGGGTGGTGTCTCGCGGCGGACTGGGCGTTGCTCGTCCTCGGCTGGGTCGCCTTCGTTCTTGTCGGACGGTCGTGGTGGCAGCTGGGAGTCGCGGTCGTGCTGGGAGTGGCCTTCACGCGCATCGGCTTCCTCGGGCATGACGCCGGCCATCGTCAGGTGTTCCGGTCGCGGCGAGGCAACGACATGCTGGGCCTGCTGGCGACGAACGTCGCGATCGGGCTGAGTTTCGGCTGGTGGGTGGACAAACATCGGCGCCATCACCTCAACCCCAATCACGAGGGCCTCGACCCGGACATCGAGAACAAGGTGGTCGCGTTCTGTCCGCGGCCGGCGGCCGGGCGCGGACGGCTTGCCCGGCTCGCCGTCCGGTTCCAGGTACCGGTCATCTGCCTCGCCATACCCATGCAGGCCACCGCCCTGCACCTCAAGAGCGCGCTGTTCCTGGCGCGGCGGGGGAGTCGCCACCGCGCGCTCGAGATTCTCGGGCTCACCCTGCACCTGGCTGTGTACGCCGGGCTTGTCGCCACCGTGCTCGATCCGCCGCGCGCCTTCGTGTTCGTCCTGGTGCAGCAGGGGGTGTTCGGCACCTGTTTCGCGCTGGTCGCCGTGCCGAACCACACCGGACTGCCGATTGTGCGGGGTGCTCCGCGGGCGGACTTCGTCTGGCGGCAGGTGGTGACCGCCCGCGATATCGACGGAGGCTGGCTCGTCGACTATCTGTACGGCGGGCTGAACCACCAGATCGAACATCATCTGTTCCCGAGCATGCCGCGGCGGGCCCTGCGCGGGGCGCGGCCGCTGGTGGCGGAGTTCTGCCGGTCCCACGACATTCCCTACGCGCACACGTCGGCGCTGGAGTCCTACCGGCAGGCGTTCGGCTACCTGCACGACGTAGCCAGGATGAGGATCGCGTCCGCGTCGGGCCAGCGCACAACGGAACGTCGGACGGCCTCGCGGTGACGGTCGAGGTGGTCATTTGGGGCACATGTTCACCACAGGTAACCGTAGTAGCCGGCTACGGTTCGTATGCTTGCTGTGTCGTACGTCATAATTACAGGCCAGACTGGTGACGTGGCTGACTATGACCTCACCCGACTCGGGCCCGCCGAGTTCGAACACATGGTGCAGGCGCTCGCCGCGAGGCTGCTGCGCGATCCGGCTCCTCGACATCCCGAACTCAGACTGGGCCGTGGCGTCGGCCTTCACCACCCTGCTGCGGCAGTGGCTCCAGCACCGGCCGGTCGGCCGGCACGCGCTCGCCGCCTACGCGCCCCACCTCCCCGGCCACGCTGCGAGAGGCGCGCAGCGGCCTCGTTGACCCAGAGTCCGGACCGTCCAGGTAGGCAGGCGAGCACAGGTAGGCAGGCGAGCAGCGGCCGGAACCGGGAGACCGAGGAGATCGGGGCGGGGAGGAGCGGTCAGCGCGACAGGTCGAGGTCGGCGTAGATGGCGGCGTGGTCGGAACCGGCGTGCACCTCCTTGGTCATCGTGTCGTAGATCGGCCAGAGCGTGCCCCGCTTGCCACCCCAGACGCCCCTGCGGAAGATGCCACCGCCGGTCGCCGCCGCGTACAGCGCGGGGGACAGCAGCACGTAGTCGAGCTTGCCGCGGGCGGTGCAGTAGCCGTAGGTGCCCGGCCGGCCTCCGTCGTCGAAGGCGGGATGCTCGCTGATGTCGTGCAGGTCGGTGTCGCGCAGCAGTGGTGCCAGCGGATCGCTGTCCGGGGTGTCGTTGAGGTCGCCGAGCACGACGACGTCGCGCAGGCCGTCGTCGACCAGGCCGCGGTAGATCTCGGCGATCCGCTGTGCCTGCCGGCGGCGCAGCGCGTCGGAGGCGACCTTGCCGCCGTAGCCCTTGCTCTTGAGGTGGTTGACCAGCACGACCAGCGGCCGTCCCGCCGGCGTCCGGAGATGATATTCGGGGCAGTCCCGGCTGAAGATCCGACCGTGCGCGTCGGTGTCGTCGACGTGGCTGCGCTGCCCGGTCAGCCGGTACCCGGCGGCGGCCAGGATGCCGACGTCGATGCCGCGTTCGTCGTTGCCCTCGACCACCATGACCTGCGGATAGCGCGGTCGGCCCGCGACGAGCAGGCTTGCGTCGGTGAACCGCTTGAGCGCGATCCGGTTCTCCGCCTCGATCACGCCGAGCACGTCCGCGGCGACGTCGTGCATGACCCGGGCGGTGTTGAGCATGGCCTGCTCGTCGACCCGGTCTGTGGTCAGCTCCACCCAGCCGATCCAGTCACCGCGCCCGCCGGCGACGATCTCGACCGTGCCGTCACGCTTGCGTCGGAGTAATCTCCCGCGGTTCTGCCGCAGCCGGGCGAAGCGAGCGCTGTCACTGGTGAACAGGCCGAGTCGACGTAGCAGCCGCAGAATGCCGGCTCTGATCTCGGCGGTGCACTCCGGCTCCTCCAGCAGCGCGCAGATCTGCTCGAACGCCTCCAGCGCCGGCCGCCCCGCCGCCCACGTCGGCTGCTCCAGCACCCGAGCCCGGTTGAACAGGTTCTCCACGTTGTAACTGGCGATCCGCACCCGGACTCCCCGGGCCGCCCGCGAAGCGCGCCGGCCGGAACGGCCGCGGGCGGAGACGCCACGGAATGGCCCGAACCCATTCAACCGTGGCGCCTGGCACCCGCGGCCTGGTTTCGTCGATCGCCGTGGGTCGTCGCCCGCATTGTGTGGTGGGCTGGGCGCGAGGCAGTAGCTCTCCGAGCGGCCCGCCGCGGCGGCGGCGCCCACCGCGGCCGCCTGCGCCTCGCCGCCGAGCGGCACGGAGTCGCGTCGCGGCACGCGGTGCTCCCGGGCTCTCGGCTGCGGTCCTTCACCAAGGCCGGCAGGGCGAAGAACCGCGCAGATACCGTCAGCGCACGTTCGATCATCTCGGCCGGTATTTCGTGGTCGACGATGCCGAAGAATCCCAAGGAACGGCAGGCGGTGTCGATCTCGTCGGCGAGACGGTGCAGTGACGCGGGATCATTCTCCGATATTCCGCGCAGTGACAGCACCGGTACGCCCGACGGGTTCCGACCTCGTCGGACCGGCGCGGCAAGCTGGCCGCCACGGCCGCCCCTGAAGCGGCCCGCATCCTATACTGGTGCCTCGGCCAATGCTTCGGCCGATGGTCGCCCGTGGACCATGTCCGCGACGGCCGGCTCTGTTGGTGAAACCTCGGTGTAACGGGAGCGTCCAGCTATGCGGGTTGCCTTTGTCGGTCTCGGGAACATGGGTTTCCCCATGGCGGGCCACATAGCGCGGGCGGGCTTCTCGACCGTCGTTCACAACCGCACGGCGAGAACGGCGTCACGGTGGGTCGAGGAGTACGCGGGGCGGGCCGCCGACTCGCCGGCGCAGGCCGCGGCGGGCGCACGGGTCGTGTGTCTGTGCGTGGGCGCGGACGACGACGTCCGCGAGGTCACCGTCGGCGCGGACGGGGTGCTTGCTGCCCTGAACCCGGGCGCGGTGATCGTGGATCACACCACCACCTCGGCCGAGGTGGCGACCGAGATCGCGGCGCGGGCGGCGGCCGTCGGCGTCGGGTTCGTCGACGCGCCGGTGTCGGGCGGGCAGGCGGGCGCCGAGGCGGGGCGGCTCAGCATCATGTGCGGGTCCGAGCCGTCGGTACTGGAGACCGTCCGGCCGGTACTCGAGTGCTACGGGTCGACGATCACCAGGATCGGGCCGGTGGGCAGCGGCCAGCTGACCAAGATGGTGAACCAGATCCTCGTCGCCAGTGCGATCGAGGGCGCCGCGGAGGCGATCAACTTCGCCGCCGCCGCCGGGCTTGACACCGACCTCGTGCTCGCGGCCGTCACCGGGGGAGCAGCCAGCTCCTGGTACCTGGCCAACCGCGGGCACACGATGGTCCGCGACGAGTTCGACTTCGGCTTCGCCGTCGACTGGATGCGCAAGGACCTGCGGATCTGCCTGGCCGAGGCGGCGCGGCGCGGAATCCCGCTGCCGCTGACGGCTATGGCGGAGGGCGACTACCAGGCAGCGCAGGACCGCGGCGACGGCAAGCTGGACGCCACCGCGGTGATCCGGCTGCGCCGCGCCGAGACCGAGGCGAGGGCGACCGACGCCGACGGCCCCGCCCCGTCGCCCGCCCCCTGACGCCTGGTCCTGCTGCAGGTGCCTGCCCGGGGCGCGCGATGATCGCCGTCGCCGGCGGCACATCGTGGCAGTTTCCTGGCAGGTTTGCGGGCTCCTCGGGCGGCGATGCCCGCGGCTGCCGCCACCGGGCATGGGCCGTGTCCCCGGACGGGGATCGTCAGCCGGCGCTTCGCAGGCCGACCATCCGGCGCGCCAGCTCGAGGAAGTCGGCGGTCAGCACGTCGAGCCCGAACGGGCCGGCCGGGTCGTACCAGCTGGAGATCGCGGTCAGCGAGGACAGGATGGCGTTGCGTGTGATCCGGGGGTGGGTGAGGTCGAACACCCCGTCCGCGGCACCGTCGCGGAGGATGTCGGCGAGGATCACGTCGAACCTGTCGCGCAGGCGCATGTACGCCTCCTGCCGATCATGCGTGAGCGACCGGACCTCGATGCTCGCGATGAAGGTCTCCTCACGCCGGACGACATGCCACCGCACCAGCGTGCGGACGTAGGCGTCGAGGCGGTCGACCGGTTCCTGGAGACCGTCGAGGTTCTGCTCGAGGTCGACGATGATCTCGTCCAGCAGGTCGACCAGGAGCCGGTGCAGGAACTCCTCCTTGCTGGCGAAGTAGTAGTACAGCGATCCCGGCTTGAGTCCGGCCGCCTCCGCGAGCTGCCGGGTGTTCATGGCTTCGAAGCCATGCCGGTAGAGCAGATCCACCCCGGCCGCGCGCACGCGCTTCCAGGTCTCGTCCCGGTTGGACCCCGCGACTCTCACGCCCTCACCTTTCTCGCCGGCCGTGGCGGCGCGACGATGACGTCCCGACGGCGGTGCCCGGTCCGATCATGGCCGACAGGCCCGCGACGGGCCCCTCCAGCCCCTTTCACACCAACGACCCGAGGATAGGACAGTTGTCGGGACCGGCCGGACCGACTCGACGCCCACCGCGTCACCGGCCCGGCCGTCGACGGGCACGGCACCGCTGTCCGCGGGGAACGGGCCCGCCGGGAGCGGCGCCGGTCGGGAGCGGCGTCCGCGGGCGGCGGTGTCCGCGCACACGGCGTCAGGGGCGCGCCTGCACCGATGCCGGGTGCCGAAGAGCCACCTCGATGCCGTCCGAGACCAGCCATCTCCGCACGATTCGCCGCCAGATCTTCCACTCCTCGCCCACCAGTCGGTACTCGTCGTCGTAGGTGGCCGCCACCAGGGTCGGCCGGTCGTCATGGTCGACGCAGACCGCGAAGGAGTCACTCACCCCGGTCGCTGATCCGGTGCCCGTCCGGGTCACCACCTGGTTGGTGGTCCAGTGATGTGTGGACACGTACGCCGCGCGCACGAAGTCCAGGGCGGACGCGAGCTCGGCGTGGCCGCGGAAGCGCCCCGCTCGCCGACCGATGACGTACTCGCCGTCGGCATGCCAGACAGACAGGAACGTCGCCTGGTCGGCCTGGTCGACGCCGTGACAGTACCGGGCACCGAGCTCCACGCACCGGGTGCGCACCCAGAGTTCCTCGACGCGGTCGGCTGTCCGCCGCGGGTCGGCCATCACCGCGTGCCGCCGGGCCGCGCGTCCCGGGCGAGGCGGTCGAGCTGCCGCTGCCGTTTGGCCAGCCAGGACCGGCTCTGCAGGGGCAGGAGGTCGAACCGGTCGGCGGCGTCGTACTGGCCGAGCTCCTCGCGCGCGCGGATCGGCCAGCTGGGCTCGGCCAGCGCCTGCCGGCCGAGCGCGACCAGGTCCGCGTGGCCGTCCCGCACGATGGCGTCCGCCTGCGCCGGTTCGGTGACCAGGCCCACCGCGACGGTCGGCACACCGGCCCGGGCCCGGACCTCGCTGGCCCAGGCGACCTGGTAGCCGGGACCCATGACGTGGGTGTAGGCGCCGCCGTAGCCACCGGAGGAACAGTCGACCGCGTCCACGCCGAGCTGGCGCAGGCGCCGGGCGAACTCGACGGTCTGCTCGATGCCGATGCCGATGCCGTCCGCGCCGTTGTCGACGGCCGCGACGCGGACCAGCAGTGGCCTGGTGTCCGGCCAGGCCGCCCGGACGGCCTCGACGACCTGGAGGGGGAAGCGCATCCGGCCCTCGAGGGAGCCGCCGTAGGCGTCGTCCCGGGTGTTGCTCAGCGGTGAGAGGAAGGAGTGCAGCAGGTACCCGTGTGCCATGTGCAGTTCGATGGCGTCCGCCCCGGCCCGGTGCGCGCGCTCGGCGGCGGCGCCCCAGAGGTGGAGCTGCGCGGGCAGCTCCTCCGACCGCAGCGAGACGGGCCGCTGCCACCCGTCGAGGTACGGCGCGTCGGTCACCGACCGGATGTCCCAGCGGCCCGCGGCGGGTCGATCCGCCTCGGACGCCCACGGCGGGAGGGTGGCCGCCTTGGGTCCGGCGTGGGCGAGCTGGATCCCGAAGCACGCACCCGCGTCGTGGACGCAGTCCGCGATCCGGCGCAGCGGCCCGATCTGGTCGTCGCGCCACAGTCCGAGATCACCGTAGGTGAGGCGGCCCTCGTCCGCGACCGCGGTTGCCTCGGCCATGACCAGACCGAACCCCCCCATGGCGAAGCGTCCCAGGTGGACCAGGTGGTGGTCGTTCGCGAGCCCGTCGGTGGCGGAGTACTGGCACATCGGCGAGACTACGATGCGATTACGTAAAGTGACGCCGCGAAGGGTGAACTCGTCGAACAGACGACCCTGGGTCCGACTCATCCGACGCCTCCCTGGGGTTAGATTCTATCGAGCGACCGCTAGATAACGTAGGTCGCCGCTCCACGTTCGTCAACAGAGCGACGTGGATCGCACACGACACGACCCTGCGAGGGAGAGCGACATGCGTGACCCGGCTGGTGCCGTTCCGAGGGCGCGTGACCGCGCGGCCTACCGGCGTGTCGTCGACCGGGCCGCGCGCATCCTCGACCAGCTGGCGGTCCTCGCGCCTGATGCCGACACGATGCGCCGCTGCGAGGCGGCCCTGGCGGGGGTGGAGGTCGCCCTGCGGGTGCTGCCCACCCTGCCGGAGGACGTGACGGCACCCGCGCACGCGCCGGGAAACCCGAGGTTCCAGCCGGCGGAGCGGGGGCTCGTCCCGGCGTACGCCGTGGCCGAGAGCGACGGCGGGCGGCTGTCCGGGCAGGTGCGGTTCAGCCCGCGTTTCGGCGGCACCGCCGCCGTGCACGGCGGTGCGCTCAGCCTGTTCTTCGACGACGCCCTCGGCAGGGTCGCCAACGCCGCGGTGACGGGCGGCGTCGCCCGCACCGCGTTCCTGCGGGTCGACTACCGCAGCCCGGCACCGCTGGAGGTCGCGCTGTCCTGCCGGGTCTGGATCGAACGGGTCGAGGGCCGCAAGGGTTTCGTACGCGGCGAGATGCGCCACGGCGAGACGCTGACGGCCGAGGCGGCCGGCCTGTGGATCGCCGCCCGCCCGTACGCGTTCCGGCAGCCCGCACAGGGCTGTCACGCCGAGTAGTTGGCCGGGCGGCGCTCCAGGGTCGCCCGGCGCGCCTCCAGCGAGTCGGGATGACCCGACAGCTCCCGGGTGAGGCCCTGCTCGAAGGTGTAGCCGGGCTGCAGGTCCATCACCTCGATGGCGTTGAGGCTCCGTTTCGCCATCCGGATCGCCGCCGTGCTGTGCCGGACGATACGGGCCGCGTGCGCCCGGGCCAGGGCGACCACGTCGTCCGGCGAGGTCGTCGCGACGACGGAGCCCAACGCCACCAGCCGGTGGACGTCGACGGGCTCGCCGGTCAGGTACATCCAGCGCACGATCGGCTCGGGCACCAGGCGTGCGAGGTGGCGGGCGCCGCCCATGATGCCGACCCCGATCTCCGGGGTGCCGAACCGGGCGTCCTCGGCGGCGACCACGAAGTCGCACGAGGCGGCGATCGCGAGGCCGGTGCCCACGGCCGCCCCTCGCACCGCGCCGACGACGGCGATCGGGCAGTCCTGGATGGCGAAGAAGGCGGCGCGGACCTCGGCCATCCGCTCGTCGGAGTTCTCCGGGGACAGCGTCGCGAACTCGTGCAGGTCGTTGCCCGCGCAGAAGTGGCGGCCGCGGCCGGCGAGCACGATCGCCTTCGCGCCGGGCAGGTAGCGCTCGGGCTGCGAAAACAGCGCCTCCAGCTCGCGGTACATGGCCTGGGACACCGAGTTCACCGGCGGGCGGGCGAGCCACACGGTGGCGATGGCGTCCCCGATCTCCAGGTCGAGGTGTGCGAACCGGTGCCCGTCGAGCACCGGTTCACCGGTGGTCGGGGATGAGGACGACGTTGCGTTGACCATCGTGCTCGAACTCCTTGTGCGCGGCGTGAACGTCTGTCATGGGCAGGACGCGGGGCGTCTCGAGCGTGAGGGCGCCGGCGCGGACGAGCTCGACCAGCTCCGCGAGCTGCGCACCGGACTCCTGGGTGATCAGAACGGCGCGCGACAGGGACCGGCGCGCGAGCACCTCCCGCGTCGGCAGGCGGTCGGGCACCAGGCCGAGGTAGCGGCCGCCGTCGGCGAGCGCCGAGGAGAAGTCGCCGCCGGCTGCGTCGATGACCACGTCGACCGGGCGCGGCGGGGCCTGGCCCACGTGCGGGATGATCAGGTCGTGGACGGGCAGGCGATCCACCTGCTCCGGGCGCCGGACCAGACCGTGGACCCGCACGCCCCGCCGGAGCAGCAGCTGGACGACGAGGCGACCGACCGAGCCGCCGGCCCCGGCGACGAGGACCTCCGCACCCGGTGCCGGGTCCACCCGACGGACCGCCTGGTAGGCCGTGAGGCCGACGAGGGGGAGCCGCGCCAGCGGGACGGGGTCCAGCTCGGCGGGGAGGCGGGCGACGCCGGCGCGCGGCAGGCACACCCGTTCCGCCCAGGTGCCCCGGCCGGTGAGCGCCAGGGCCGACATGGCGAGCACCCGGGTGCCCACCGGCAGGTCGGCCACCTCCCCGCCCGTCCCGACGACCGTTCCGACCAGGTCGTAACCCAGGGTGAAGGGAAAGTCCCCCCGCGCCGGCATGACGGCTCCCGTCCGGATCTTGACGTCGGCGGGGTTGATGGACGTCGCGATCGCCTCGATCGCCACCTCGTCCGGGCCTGGCGCCGCGTCCTCGACCGACTGGAGGAGCAGGGACTCGATGCCACCAGGGGCGGTCAGGCGGATCGCGAGCATCACGGCGTCCCTCGTTCGACGGATAAATCGTGCGACCGTTCGAATCTAGCGCAGACGGCTCCGTGCCGCACTCCGCGACCACAGTCCGCACTCCGCGCCCGCGGCTCGCGCGCGAGCCGGTTGCGGGGGGTGGGGCGGCCGCGGCTGGTGGGTCGGCGGCGCGGTACGGGGCGCGAACCGGCTTCCTGCGCGCCGCGGATTGCCGGCGGCCGCCAGGGGCCGGTGATATCCGGGCGATATTCGCCGGTGCGATGCCGAGCGCTCCGCGGTGTCCGCGCGGAAGAACCGCGGCGGTCCGCCGCCGTGGTTCCCGGCCCCGGGTGAGAACACCTGGGGATATATCCCTCCATGCCCGCGCATGGTGTGCAACCGGCGTATTCCCCGCCGTCGTGGCGGCCGGCGCCTATCGGAGGAGTTCCGCTCACCTCGCGTGCCGCCCACCTGTGCCGCGCGACAACGGATCGCACCAGAACACGTGAGCAACCAGGTGTTTTCACCTGAGACACAGGTCACCGGCAATGGCACAGTCGTCGACACCACGGCGGCGCCATCCGGCATATCAGACATAAAGGATCCGGTCTCGTGCCCACGCCGGCGGCGCCGTCATCCGGGCCATGGGCCGACGGTTCCGCCTCACCTGTAGTCATCGGAGGAACGCAGTGCGTGTTAGAAGAAGGGCAGCCCTCGGTGCGGTGGCGCTGGCCACGACACTCCTGAGCGTCGCCGCGTGCGGCTCGAGTGGCTCAGGCGGCGATACGGCGTCACCCGGCACCGCCGCGTCGCAGGGCGCGTCCTCGTCGACGCAGGCGGACGCGGCGGCTTACCTCGCCAAGGTCGTCGCGGCCCCCCAGGGGATCGGGTACTCGACACCGATCACCAAGAGGGCGCCGAGTGGGCTCAGGGTCGTCGTCCTGGAGGCGAACGTGCCCATCGCCCGGCGGATCGACGAGGAACGCGCCGCGGCCGCTGCGGCGCTGGGCTGGAAGTTCTCGAAGATCGTCATCGGCACGGGTGCGGAGGACGCGGCGAAGGCGATGTCGCAGGCGCTCGACCAGAAGCCGGACTTCATCTTCGAGGCCGGCTACAACATGTCGGCGTTCGGTGATCAGGTGGCCCGCGCCCAGAGCCAGGGCGTGAAGATCATCGCGCAGTGCATCACCGACAAACCGTCCGGCCCGCTCATCGCCGTGGACTGCGACCTGCGCTCGACCGACCTCATGGCCAAGGCCTCGGCCGCCTACATCGCGACGCACGGCAACGGTCACGACGTCATCCAGCTGCTGTCGTCGACGTCGTTCCCCATCGATGACTACTACGGGAAGTCGCTGGCCACCCAGCTCAGGCCCTGGTGCCCCAAGTGCCAGGTGAAGACGGTGTCGTTCCAGCTCTCCGACCTCGGCACGAAGCTTCCCGGCATGGTCGTCAGCGCGATCCAGCGCGATCCCGACACCACCTACATCGTCTCGTCCTTCGGGGACGCCATGACCGGCCTCGAGCCGGCGCTGGCGGCGGCCGGCCTGTCCGGCAAGGTCAGGATCGGCGGCTACCTGCCCGGAGTCGACCAGTACCAGGGCCTGCGCGACAACAAGCAGGTCTTCTGGGCCCAGGACCAGGCGCCGATCGCCGGCTGGCGGGAGATGGACATCGCGGTCCGCGCCGCGGTCGGTGACCCCATCAGCACGGTGACCGACACGGCGCCGGTGTCCCAGGTGCTCACGTCGGACAACATCGGCGCCGCCTCGTTCGACAGCGCGGGCTTCTGGCTAGGGGTGAAGGACTTCGCCGACATCTACAAGAAGCTCTGGCTGCTCGCCTGACGCCGTACCGCCGGCGTGGGACGGCGCCGGCGGATACCCATCGGATCGCTCACGAGTGAGGTTTCTGGATGAGCAGCTCGTCGTCACCCGCGCTGCGGGTGGTGAACCTGACGAAGACCTTCGGCGGGGCCCAGGCGCTCAAAGGCATCAGTCTGGAGATCGTGCCGGGCGAGATTCACGCGCTGGTCGGCGAGAACGGGTCGGGGAAATCCACGTTCGTGAAGATTCTGTCGGGTTACCACAGTCCGGAATCGGGCGGCGTGGTCGAGGTCGGTGGAGCGGCGCTTTCCTTTGGCGATGCCGAGGCATCTCAGACCGCCGGGCTCCGCTTCGTCCATCAGGATCTCGGGCTCATCGACGAGCTCACCTGCGCGGAGAACCTGGCGATCGGCCGGGGGTTCGACACCGCGTTCGGTCGGCGCATCCGGTGGCGTCGCGAGCA
The DNA here is from genome assembly GCF_900197875.1 of Frankia canadensis. Classification (GTDB taxonomy): domain Bacteria; phylum Actinomycetota; class Actinomycetes; order Frankiales; family Frankiaceae; genus Frankia; species Frankia canadensis. The sequence continues at coordinate 68,681 of NZ_FZMO01000558.1, forward strand.
CGAGGCAGCTCGTGCGGCGCTGGCCTCGCTCGGCTACGAGATCGACCCGCGCCGGCCGGTCGGGCACCTGTCGGTCAGCGAACGCACGGCGGTCGCCATCGCGCGGGCGGTGTCCGTCCACGGCGGGCAGACCCACGTCGTCGTCCTCGACGAGCCGACCGTCAACCTGCCCAGGGCGGAGATCCAACGGCTGTTCCGGCTGCTGCGGCTCCTGCGTGACCGTGGCGTCGCGCTGATCTTCATCTCCCATCACCTCGAGGAGATCTTCGAGCTGGCCGACCGCGTCACCGTCCTGCGCGACGGTGAGGTCGTCGCGACCCGCCCGGTGAGCGAGCTCGACCACGACACCCTCATCGAGGCGATGCTCGGCCGTGCCCTGCGCACGGTGCGCGGGGACGTGCGGTCCGACGTCGGCGCGGCGGTGCTGACCGTGCGGGGGGTGAGCGGTGAGGTCGTGCGGGACGTCGACCTCACCGTGCGCGCCGGCGAGGTCGTCGGGGTGGCGGGTATCACCGGCTCGGGCCGCGACGAGCTGGCGCGGCTGGTCGGCGGCGGTGCCCCGTTCGTCGGGCACATCGACGCCGGCGGCCAGCCGCTGCGACCGAACCGGCCGGACCTGTTCATCCGGGCCGGCGTGGTCAGCGTCCCGGCCGAGCGCAAGGCCAACGCGGCCCTCCCGGAGCATTCCGTCCGGGAGAACCTGACGATCTCCGACCTCACTCCCTACACGCGGTGGAAGGTGCTCCGCCGTTCCGCCGAACGCTCCGACGTCCGCACCCTGCTGGAGACGTTCCACATCCGACCCACGCTCCCGGAGCAGCCGGTCGACGCGCTGTCCGGTGGCAACCAGCAGAAGGTCATGATCGCCCGGGCGATGCGGCTGGAACCGCGGGTCCTCGTGCTCGACGAGCCGACACAGGGGGTCGACGTCGGCGCGCAGGCCGAACTGCACCGCCTCGTCCGCGGCTCGCTCGCGACCGGCCTCGGTGTCCTGGCCTGCAGTTCCAACAGCGAGGAGCTGTCCGAGATCGCTGACCGGGTGCTGATCATGCGCGGCGGCCAGGTCGTCGACGAACTCACCGCTCCCCTGAGCGCCGATGACATCAGCGCCGCGACCCTCGCGAAGCAGAAGGAGACATCGTGAGTACCACCGAGGCCACGGCCGCGGCCACCCAGGAATCCGACCGGGACGTGGCGATCCCCGCGAGGCGCCCGCGCGGCCGCGTCGTTCCGAGGCTGGGCCTGGACCGGTTCAGCGGCCTGTACGTGCTGGGCGCGCTCGTCCTCGCCTACGGCATCTGGCTGCCCGACACGTTCCTGACGAGCGAGACGGCACGCAGCGTCGCGGACGGCCAGGCGATCGCCGCGATCGTCGCCCTGGCCCTGGTCGTGCCGCTCGCCGCGGGAGCCTTCGACCTGTCCGTCGCGGCCACCCTGGGCTTCAGTGTCTGCCTGGTCGCCTGGCTGCAGGGCCACCATGTGAACCCCGTCCTCAGCGTGCTGGCCGCGCTGGCCGTCGGCATCGTGATCGGCGCCGTCAACAGCTTCGTCGTCGTCGTCCTCCGGGTGAACTCGTTCATCGGAACGCTGGGAATGAGCAGCCTGCTGGCCGCCGCCTCCTACTGGATCACCGGTGGCCAGACCCTCATCAAGGGATTCTCCCCCGACCTGCTGCGGGCGGGACGCGCCCAGCCGGCGCACATCCCCGTCACGGTGCTGTACCTGGTCGGCACCGCCCTCGTCCTGTGGTTCGTCCTCGAGCACACGCCGCTCGGCCGGTACTTCTACGCGGTGGGCGCGAACCCGCGGGCCGCCCGGCTGGCCGGCCTGCGGGTCGACCGGCTGGTCGCCCGCTCACTGATCCTCGCGGGATTCCTGTCCGCCCTGGGCGGCGCGATCCTGGCCGCCAAACTGGGACTCGGCAGTCCCGACGTCGGTCCGCCCTACCTGCTGCCCGCCTTCTCCGCGGCGTTCCTGGGGGCGACCCAGATCAGGTCGGGTCGGGTCAACGTGCTCGGCACCCTCGTCGCCGTCTACCTGCTGGGCGTGGGCGTGAAGGGCCTTCAGCTCGCCGGCGCGCCCTCCTACGTCAGCGACCTGTTCAACGGTGCCGCCCTCATCGTCGCCGTCGCGCTCGCTGCCCGGACGAGCCGGGCGAGCCGGACGTGACGCGGGCGCCGGGCCGACGTCGCGCCGGCCGGACCGTTGACCGGGGGTGATCTGCAGCACTAAGCTATAAATCTAGCGACCGCTCGAATAATCGAGCCGGCGACGGACGCCGCGTGATCAAGGAGACGGCGATGGGGCTTGAGCAGCTCAGGAGGACCCGGCTGGGCATGGGCGCGCGAGCGTTCGACCCGGCCGAGGTCCAGCGCTTCCGGGCGGACGGGCAGTGGCGTGACCGGACCTTCCTGGACGACTTCCTCGACCACGCCGCCAGTACCCCGGACAAGGCCGCCGTGGTCTCCTACGTCCGGGGCCGCCCGCTGCCGGAGACCGTGACCTACGGCCAGCTGCGGGCCTACGTCGACCGGTTCGCCGCCGCCCTGCTCGACCTGCGTGTCGGCCGGGGCGACGTGGTGTCGATCCAGGTCGCCAACGGCTGGGAGGGCCCGGCGATGGCCCTGGCCGCCATGCGGGTGGGCGCGATCCCCAACCTGATCCCGATCATCTACCGGGAGCACGAGGTGCGGCACATCCTCACCGACGCGGGAAGCACCGTGTACGTCGCGCCGCAACGCTTCCGCGGGTACGACTTCGCCGCGATGGCGCTGCGCCTCCAGCGGGAGATCGTCACGCTGGACAACGTCTTCTTACTCGACGCCGACGAGAGCGTGGACCCGGAGCTGTCCTTCACCGGCCGGTTCGTCGAACCCCGGCGCGAGCTCGATCCCTTCCTCGGCGCGACCCTGGAGTCGCTGCGCCCGGGGGCCGACGACGTCGCGATGCTCGTGTTCACCTCCGGCACGACCGGCCTGCCGAAGGCCGCTCTGCACACCTTCAACACCGCGTGGTCGGGCTACCGCAACGTCGTCGTGAACGCGCTGGACCTCACGGCCGACGACGTCGCGTTCATGGCCTCGACCCTGGGGCACCTGACCGGGTTCATCCACGGCATGCTCGTCCCCCTGTCGATGGGGCAGAAGGTCGTCTACCAGGACGTCTGGGATGTCGACGGCATGCTCGACATGATGGAGACGGAGGGGCTCACCTGGACGCTGTCGGCGACCACCTTCGCGCTCGACCTGGTCGAGGCGCAGAAGCGCCGGGACCTGCCGCTGGCCAGCCGGCTGCGGGCCTTCGCCTGCGGCGGCGCGTCGATCCCGCCCGGCGTCGCGATCGAGATGGACCGGATCTTCGCGACGAGCCTGGTGCCGCTGTGGGGGTGCTCCGAGACCGGGATCGCCAGCATCCACCACCTCGGCGCCCCGCCGGACGTGCTCGACGCGAGCGACGGCTATCCGGTGCCCTGGCAGCAGACCCGGGTGGTGGACGACGACCTGACCCCCGTGCCCGCCGGCACTGTCGGCAACCTGCAGGTGCGCGGCCCCGGGGTGTTCGCCGGCTACTTCGGCCGCAGTGATCTCACCGCGGACGCGTTCACCGCCGACGGCTGGTACGACACCGGCGACCTTGGCACGGTTCTCCCCGACGGCGCGATCCGCATCGCAGGCCGGAGCAAGGACATCATCATCCGCGGCGGCCAGAACATCTCCGCCGTCGAGATCGAGAGCGTGCTCTACCAGCACCCCCAGATCCAGGAGGTCGCGGTCGTCGCCTATCCCGACGACCGGCTCGGCGAGCGGGTCTGCGCCGTCGTCGTCGCGCACGGGGCCGACCGCGGGCTCACCCTGGACGCCCTCGTCTCCTTCCTGGAGGAGGCCGGCATGGCGAAGCCGTTCTGGCCGCAGCGCCTGGTCGTGGTCAGCCAGCTCCCACGCACGGCCTCCGGGAAGGTCCAGAAGTTCGTGCTGCGCCAGCAGCTCGCCGACGGACTGCTCGAGGAGCGGGCGTGAACGGCCGGCCCGATGCCCGGCGCCCGGTGGCGGGAGCCGCCGGATGAGCGCCGCTCGGAGCGCCCCCGTCCACATCGCCGGCGCGGCGCAGGAGATCGTCGGCCGCGGCCGGCCGGCCCCGGCGTACCGCAACCTGCTCGCGGCGGCGGCCACCGGCGCCGTCGCCGACGCGGGTCTCGACCGCTCGGACGTCGACGGTCTCGTTCTGTCCTCCTCGATCCCGCAGCCGTTCGAGTGCAATCCCGCCGAGGTCGCCGAGTACCTGGGTCTGGGAACCGTCTACACGGCGATGGCCCCCTACGGCGGCAGGCCGGCCACCGACGTCCTGCACATCGCCCGCTCGGCCATCCACGCCGGCCTCGCCAGCACCGTGCTCGTGCTGTCGGCCGACACCTTCGCCACCACTCTCGGCCTGGAGGGGGCGATCGAGCTCTACATGAAGAGCTTCGACGCCGTCTACGAGCGGCCGTTCGGCCCGCTGATCCCGACGGCGTTCGCGCTCATGACCGCCCGGCACATCCACGACCACGGCACCACCCTGGAGCAGCTCGCCCAGGTCGCGGTCAGCATCCGCAGACACGGCCTGCTCAACCCGCACGCCGAGGTCACCGGCGAGCTGACCGTCGCCGGCGTCGTCGCCGACACCGTGGTGTCGACGCCGCTGACGCGATCGATGCTGGCGCTGATCTCCACTGGCGGGGCGCAGGGCTTCGTCGTGTCCCGGGAACGCGTCGACGCCCGCTCGGTGACACTGCTGGGGTACGGCGAGGCGAGCGCGTTCATGAGCCTGTCCCAGGCGCCGAGCCTGACGCACTTCCCCCACATCCGCCAGGCGGGGGACCTCGCGCTGCGCCAGGCCGGCGTAACGCTCGCGGACCTCGACTTCGCGCAGTTCTACGACCCGGCCACGATCGTCCCGCTGATCCTGCTGGAGTCCCTCGGGTTCTGCGGGCCGGGCGAGGGCGGCGCGTTCGTCGAGGACGGCGCCCTCGAGATCGGCGGCCGGCTGCCGGTGAACACCCACGGCGGCACGCTGGCCTTCCGGCACCCGGGCATGGGCGCGGCACTCGACTCGGTGGTCGAGGCGGTCACCCAGCTGCGCGGCGAGGCGGGTGCGCGGCAGGGGCCGGACGCCCGGCTCGGGCTCGTGCACGGACAGGGCAGCTGGCTCGCGACCAACGGGTTCGCGGTCCTGGGGAGGTCATGATGAGCGACAGCGGCGCCACCGGCACCCCCGGCGCGGGTCCGGCCGTCTCCCGGACGGTCGACCCGGCCGCCGACCCGGCCGCCGACGTGGCCGCCTTCTTCTGGGACGGCTGCGCGCGCCGGGAGTTCTGGCTGCAGCACTGCACGTCCTGCGACGCCTGGCAGTTCTACCCGCGCAGCCTCTGCGCGCACTGCTGGGCCCCGACGGGCGCGCTCGAGTGGCGGCGTCCCGGCGGCGGCGCGGTCCTGCAGTCGTTCAGCGTGGTCCACCGGGGCAGCGGGGCGTTCGCCGAGCACGCGCCGTACGTGGTGGCGCTGGTGCGCCTCGACGAGGGGCCAGTGATGATGTCGAACGTCGTGGGGGACGTCGTGGGGGACGTCGTGGGCCTGGCCATCGGCGCTCGCCTGGAGCTGGGATTCGCCGAGCGGGCCGGCCGCGTGGTCCCCGTCTTCGCCCGGGCGGGCGAGCCGGCACCGGGACCGTCATGACCGAGACCGTGCTCATCACCGGGGCCAGTGCCGGTCTGGGCGCCGGGATGGCCCGGATCTTCGCCGCCCGGGGCGCCGACCTCGCGATCACGGCCCGTCGCCTCGACCGGCTCGAGGAGCTCCGTGACGCTCTCGAGGCCGAGCACCCGGGCCGGACCGTCGTGCCCTACGCCCTGGACGTGACCGAGCACGACGCCGTCTTCACGACGTTCGACGCCGCGGCGCGGCGCCTCGGGCACCTGGACCGGATCGTCGTCAACGCCGGCCTGGGCAAGGGCTCGACGCTCGGCGAGGGACGTTTCGGCGGCAACCGCGACACCGCGGCTACGAACGTCGTGGGCGGCATCGCCCAGTGCGAGGCCGCCATGCGCGTCCTCTACCAGCAGGGTCGGGGCCAGCTTGTGGTGATCTCCTCCGTCGTCGCGGCCCGCGGCCTGCCCGGGCCGATGAACGTGTACGCGGCCTCGAAGGCGGCGCTCACCCACGTCGCCGACGGCATCCGCGCCGACGTGCGGGCCCGGGGACTGCCCATCACGGTGTCGACGATCCGGCCGGGCTACATCGACTCGGAGATGCAGGCCCGGACCGGGCGGCGCCACCCGCTGCTGACCGACGCCGACGTCGGCACCGCGGCGATGGTCGACGCCATCCAGCGGGAGGTCCGCGACGCCTGCGTGCCGCGCTGGCCCTGGCTGGTCTTCGCCGCCGGGCTGCGGTTGCTGCCCATGCCCGTCGTCCGCCGGATGCTCTGACCCCGAAGCCCACCCGTCGCGGGAGAAGTGAGGAGAGACGCTCCAGATGAGCTACCAGTATGTCCGGTTCGAGCGGGTCGGCGCCACGGGCGTCGTCACCATCGCCAACCCCCCGGTGAACGCCCTGCACCCCGACGTCGCGGCCGACATCGAGCGGGCCGCCCAGCAGATCGCGGCGGACACCACGCTGCGCTCGATGATCCTGACCGGCCAGGGACGGTGCTTCGTCGCGGGCGGCGACATCCGCTACTTCACCGAGATCGACCGCCAGGGCGCCGCCGACATGGCCCTGCGGGTGCAGCGCATGCAGAACGTGCTGTTCGACCTGCGAGTACCGGTGATCGCCGCGGTCAACGGGCACGCTCTCGGCGGTGGCCTGGAGCTCCTGCTCTCCTGCGACTTCGCCCTCGCCGAGGAGCAGGCCACGATCGGCGTCACCGAGGTGCGGCTCGGGCTGATCCCCGGCGCGGGCGGCACCCAGATGCTGTTCTCGGCGCTCGCGGCCGGGACGGCGAAGCGCCTGCTGTTCACCGGCGACCGGCTGAGCGCCACCGAGGCGGCCCGCCTCGGCCTCGTCGACCAGGTGTGCGACCGGGGGACGGCCGTCGAGACCGCCCTGGCGTGCGCGGCCCGGATCAACGCGGCCGGCCCGCTGGCCGTCGAGGCGGCCAAACGGTCGGCCAACCACGGCCTGCGACACTCCCTCGACGAGGGGCACCGCCGCGAGGTCGAGATCTTCTCCGCCCTGTTCGAGACCGCGGACCATCGGGAGGGCATCACCGCCTTCCTCGAACGCCGCACTCCCGTGTACGAGCGGCGGTGAGCGGCGTGGCTGAGCGGGGCGGCGCGGACGGCTCGGGGG
>NZ_FZMO01000452.1 GCF_900197875.1 Frankia canadensis
GGGGTGGCCTGGGTGAGGAGGTGGAGCAGGTCGGTGGCGGCGTCGGCCGGCAGTGCCCACGCGGGATCGGTGTCGGCGGCTTGGGGGTCGGGCCAGCGGGGATGGTCGGGCCAGGGGCCGAGGGTGGTGGTGAGGATGTCGAGGGCCGCGCCGTGGGCGGCGAGTGCGTGCAGGCGTGGCAGCAGGTCCGCGTCGGCGGTGGCGACGAGCAGGATGATGGGCAGGGGTTCGTCGGGGGCGGTGGCGCGCAGTTCGTCGATGGTCGCGGCGTCGTAGTCGTCGGCGAGGCGCTGGCGGATGAACAGATGCGCCTCGGCGCTGGCGACCGCGTCGAGGCCGCTGCGGGTGAGGGTGACGTGGGGCAGGCGGGCGAGGAGCTGTCCGGGCAGGCGCAGGGTCTCGGCCGCGTCGCTGTCGAGGATCAGATGGTGGGGGTCCTCGCCTGCGGGGGTGTGGTGGGCGGCGAGGACGGTGAGGATCAGGGCGCGGGCGGCATCGGGGTCGGGCAGGCTGATACCGCCGCTGGTGCGCAGCGCGGTGGGCAGCCGGGTCGGCGCGGCGGGGCCGCGTAGGCCGGTGCGAGGCGGCCGTGGGATGGGCGGTGTGGCGGTGGCGCCGTCACCGCCGGGCAGCGGTCCCACCAGCGCGGGGACAGGCGGTGCGGCCGGGGCGGCGGGCATGTCCAGGTCGGGGTAGGGCGGCGGCCCCAGAGGTATGGGCGGCTCGTCGCCGGCCAGTGCAGGTTCCTCGTCGTCGAGCTGAGGGTCGTCCGCGTGGAGCGGGTCGGCGTCGAAGGGCGTGCTGTCGTCGCGGTCGGGGTCGGGTTCGTCGAGGGTGTGTCCGCTGCGGAGGATCTCTCGGATGATCAGCGGGAGGGGTGGGTCGGCCGGCTGGTCGCGGCGGTGTCCGGTGGGGCGGGTGCGGTGGCGCAGGAGGCGGGCGATGGTGACCGCGATCGCGACGGCGGCGAGCAGGCTTAGGGGCAGCACCAGCCCCGAGGGCAGTCGGATCGGGTCGCGAGGGGCGGCAGGGTGAGCGGGCCGCGTGAGGGGGGTCGGGCTGGCGGTGGTGGGCGCGGCCGGTGAGGGCGCCGTGGAGGCTGGACCGTCGGGCAGTGTAGGGACCCAGGGAATCACCGGCGGGGCCGGCGCGGCGGGCACGGGTGCGGGTGCTGGTGGACTGGTGGGGTGGG
>NZ_FZMO01000451.1 GCF_900197875.1 Frankia canadensis
GGGGCGGGGGGCGCACCGGGGCCGGAGCCGCCGGGCAACGTGTCGTGATCCGGCCCGCCGGGACCGGGCAACGTGTCGTGCTCCGCGCCGTCGGCGGTCAGCCCGAGCTCCTCGGCGATGCCCGCCGGCGCGGTGGCGCTGCCGGCGGGCGCGGTGGTGGCACCATCGTCGCGCGCGTCGCGACCGGCACGCGACCGCCGGGAGGAATGGCCACTCGCGGCGGCGCGCCCGCGCTCGCCGCCATCGGCCCCGGAGCGAATCCTGACTGGCATGTGCGGTGGCCTCCGCCTCTCGACGCCGGTGGGGGCTCTCCACACCGATGAGGGATGCCCTCATCGAGTACATCGACGGTACCGGACGACCCCATCGGACATATCGGGCACAGGCCGAATGGGCTACGCCCTGGCGGGGACGCCTACACGGGCGCCGGGAAACCGCCCTCGGGCTGGGGATCGCCCACCGCCGCGGGCCCGCGCGGCTCGACGGCGTCCGGGGCCGGCCCGGCTGCCCGCCGATCGGCGTGGTGTAGCTGGACGACGAGCAGCCCGACCGCCAGTGCCGTCACCGATTCGGCGGCCAGTGCCGCGACCGCGGTGGCCATCGCCCCGCCGCCGGCCGACACCAGCGCCCCCGCCGTCGCCACCGTGGCGACCGCCAGCACCCCGACCACCCTGCGCACGCCCGCGCCCAGCAGGTAGGTGGTGAACATCAGGGTGACCGCCAGCAACGTCATGCTGAGCGCCAGCACCCACAGGGCGGGGGCCGCGCCGGTCAGATGCGGGCCGAACACGAGGCCCAGCAGCCACTTTGCGCCGACCAGCCCGATGGCCGCCAGCACCAGCCCGGGGGTGACCACGAAGGCGAGCGCGATCGCCAGGGTGCCGCCGGCGGGCCGGCCCTCCTTGCGCCGGCGCGCCGCCTCGGGCAGCAGGAAGTTGGCGACCGCGAGGCCGATGAACACCGGCACCTTGCAGGCCGTCGAGATCGCCGCGTAACCGCCGACGCCCGACGAACCCAGCCAGCCGACGATGACCACGTCCATGTTCTGCAGCAGCGCCAGCGGCACCAGCGCGCCGAGCGCGACGGTGGTGTCGGCGATGACGCTCTGGCGGGCGCTGGGCCGCGGCGCCGGGATCGGCACCGGGATCGGACCGGTGGCCGGCGGGGTGCCGTCGTCGGGCAGCTGCGGGGCGGACCAGCGG
>NZ_FZMO01000449.1 GCF_900197875.1 Frankia canadensis
CCCCGACCCCGAGCCCAACCCCGACTCCGGGCCCGACCTCGACGCCGAGCCCGGCCCCGACGGCTCGTGGCCCCCGGCCGACGCCGTCGCGCTGCCGGCCGGGGACCTCTACCCGCGGCTGGAGCGAGGCGGCTACCGGTACGGCCCGGCGTTTCAGGGGCTGGTCGCCGGCTGGCGCCACGGCGAGGACCTGCTCGCCGAGATCCGGCTGCCGCGGGGGCTGGAGGTGAGCGGGTTCGACCTGCACCCGGCGCTGCTCGACGCGTGCCTGCACGCGCTGATCCTCGCCGCCGACGAGGGCGACGGCGCGGGCACGGCGGCCCCGACCGGCGGTCGGCCGCCACGGCTGCCGTTCTCCTTCGCCGGCGTTCGCGTGCACGCGGTCGGCGCCACGGAGGTACGGGCCCGTATCCGACCGACCGGTCCGCAGACCGTCGCCGTCACGATCCGGGATCTCGCCGGCGACCCGGTCGCCGACCTCGCCGCGGTCACCACCCGGGAGATCGACCCGGCCCTGCTGGCGGCGAGCCCACCCGTGCGCGGTGGCCTGTACCGGATCGACTGGGAGCCGCTGGCGACAGCGCCGGGCCACGCCGTCGACCCGGCCGCGCCGATACCGGTCGCGCACGTCCCCGCGGCGGAGGCCGCCGGGTCCGCGACCACCGCGCCCGTCGGCCCGCCGACGGAGGTCGGCAGCCTCGAGGCCGCGGATCGGGCCGCCGCGCACAGCCTGGACGTGGTGCGGTCCTGGCTCGCCGGCGCGAACCACGACGAGCTGCCCGGCGGCCCGCTCGACGAGGTGCCCCGCGGCCGGCACGACGAGGAGCCCCCCGGCCGGCTCGTCGTCGTGACCCGCCGCGCCGTCGTCGTCGCGCCCGACGACCCGCCGCCCGACCCGGGCGCCGCGGCCGCCCACGGGTTCGTCCTCGCCGCCCAGGCGGAGCATCCGGACCGGTTCGTGCTGCTCGACGCCGACACCGACGCCACACCCGGCCCGGAACTGCTGCGGGCCGCGCTCGACAGCGGCGAACCCAGGCTGGCCGCGCGGGGCGGCCGCCTGTACGCCACCCGGCTACGCCGTCTCGCCCTCCCTCCCACCACCGTCGCCCCACCCACCGTCACCCCAGCCAGCGCCGTCACCCCAGCCAGCGCCGTCACCCCACCGGCCACCGACAGGAACACCACACCCCCCGACACCCCCCGCGACCTGTCCGCCC
>NZ_FZMO01000503.1 GCF_900197875.1 Frankia canadensis
CGCTCGACCTCGCCCAGCCCCACGGCCTGTGCCTGGACGCCGACGGCCGCCTGCTCGTCACCACCCTCGGCGGCCACCAGGTCATCCGCGTCGACCCCGACGGACTCGCCGCTCCCCTCGCCGGCGTCGGCACCCCCGGCCAGTCCGGCGACGCCGGCCCCGCCCAGCTCGCCCAACTCCGCCGCCCCCACGCCGTCATCACCACCGTGGTCGGGCCACACACCACCGAGATCGTCTATGTCGCCGACACCGACAACCGCCTCCTGCGCGCGATCCACGCCGACGGCACCATCACCACCGTCGCCGGCATGGTCTACGGCGCCTCACCCGAGGAGGACGCTCCCGCCCGCATCGCCGACATCGGCCGCCCGCACGCCCTCGCCGTCACCGCCGCCGGCGGCCTCCTGCTCGCCGACCCCGACTCCTCCCGCGTCCGCGAACTGACATCCGACGCCCGCGTCCGCACCTTCACCGTCGCCCCCGCCGGGCCGGCCCGGCCCGTCGGCCTCACCACCACGTCCGACGGCACGATCCTCGTCGCGGACCCCGCCCGCCACCTGCTGCACCGTTTCCCACCGCCCGCACCGCCAGCACGCTGGTCGCCCCGCGCTCACCTCGGGATCGAGTGAGCGCGGGGCGTGGAATCGCGCAGACCGACTGTCAGGCGGCGACGACGTCGGCGCGCAGGGGGGCGAG
>NZ_FZMO01000448.1 GCF_900197875.1 Frankia canadensis
GTGTGCAGGACGACACCGGCGACGAAACGGTCACCGAGTTCGTCGCGCAGCCAGGCAAGATGGCGTGCCGCGTCACGGCCGGGCCCGGCGTCGGCCTTGACCTCGACCCCGATCACCCGCCCGCCACCCAGCTCGACAAGCACGTCGACCTCATGGCGACCACCCTCCTGACGCAGATGGAACAGGCGCGGCCGACTGGCACTCACCGGCACCTCAGCCCGCAGCTGCGCGACCACCAACGTGTCCAGCAGCCGACCCAGCAGATCACCGTCCCGCAGCACCGCCCGGACATCGACCCGCAACGCCGCCCCGATCAGCGCCGGATCCACCACATAACGCTTCGGAACCTGCACCAGACGCTTCAACCGATTAGTCCACCACGACGGCAGACTGTCCACGACCAGCAGATTGCGCAACAGACCGTCGTAGGCATCGGCGGTCTTCGCGTTGATCCTCGCCGCCTCGAACACCGTCCTGTTCGCCACGATCCCCGCGGAGTTCAACGCCAGCACCTCGACATAGCGGCGCAGCCTGTCCGGATCCCGCGACTCGCCCAGCAGCTCCACATCACGGGTCAGAAGCTGATCCAGATAGCTCTCCAACCACTCCTGACCCCGGGCAGCCGACAGGCGCAGCGCCGGCTCGGGAAAGCCACCCCGCAACGCCAGCCCCAGATAGCCGGGCAGATCCGGCGGATCAGCCGGCGACGACAGCGCCTCCACACCCGCCTCGGCGATCCGGTCGACAAACGACGGCCCGTCCACCCGCCCGGCGATCTCCCGCAACGACAGACCACTCATCGCGACCCGGACCAGACGACCCGTACCCGGCCAGTTCTCCGCCTGCAGATCCGCCCGCACCGACCCCGTCACCAGAAACCGGCCCGACCCCGGCCGCGCATCCACCGACCGCTTGATCGCCCCCAACACCCCCGGCACGACCTGCCACTCATCCAACAGCACCGGCTCGGGAAACTGGCGCAACGCCGCATCCGGATCCGCCCGAAACGCCACCGCCTCCGCCGGCTCATCCAGACGCACCACACTGCGCGCATGCCGCGCCGCCGTCGTCGTCTTCCCCGCCGCCCGCGGACCGACGATCAGCACCGCCGGCAACTCGCCGAACATCTCATCGATCTTCGCATCCACCAACCGAGGCAGATACGAACTCTCCACAACCCCTCCGACCTGGACAGCAATCGATGGCTACCGGCACCACACG
>NZ_FZMO01000446.1 GCF_900197875.1 Frankia canadensis
GTACAGCTGCCTCAGCGCCGCGGCGCCGAGACGCACCAGGGGGGTGCTCAGGCTCAGCCGGACCGCGCTGCCGCGGCGCTGAGGCAGCTGTACCCGCCGCCCGGAGTCGACCTCCGCCAACGGCGCGGCGACGGGCTCGGGGGGCCGGATCGCCGTCGGCGCGGGGCGGTGGCGGCAGGGCAGCAGGTCGAGTCGGGGCGCGGCGCCCTCGACCCACAGCGCCGCCGCGACCCGGCGCAACTGGTCCAGGCCAGATCGTTTCGGCGTGTTCGAGACGAGCGAGACATGCTCGTCCCCGCGCAGCGTGTCGTCGACAAACCCGGCGACGCTGCCTACCCCGACCTGCACGAACGCCCGTACCCCGGTGTCATGCAGCCGGCGGATGAGGTCCCCGAACCGGACCGGCTCGACCAGGTGGCGCAGGGCGAGCTCGCGCACGGCGCGGTGTTCGCGCGGGTAGGGGGCGGCCGTCGTCGCCGACCAGATCGGCACGGCGGCCTCGAGCAGCGGGGTGGCGTCGAGATTGGTCCGCAGCAGGTCCAGGTAGGGCTCGAGGAACGGCGAGTGGAACCCCGACCGGAAGGGCAGCGTCTGACCGAGCACGCCGTCGCCGCGCAGCCGCTCCAGCGCGACGCGCACGCTGTCCTCACGCCCGCAGACGATCGACTGATGCGGGCAGTTGTCGTGGGAGACGACGATGTCGGGCAGGTCGGCGATGACCTCCGCCGCCCGCCGCGCGCCGCAGCCGAGCGCGCCGAACACGACTCCTGGCACCTCCAGCGCGGACGGGTCGAAGCCGGAGATGAACGAGTCGGCGAACGCGTCCGGGACCAGCCCGCAGGAGATCATCGCGTTCCACTCGCCGATGCTGTGCCCGCCGACGAGGTCCGGGACGATGCCCAGGCGGCGCAGGGCGACGTCGAGCACCCGCCCGACCTCGACGCTGGCGACGCCGTGCTGGCCGAGCATCGCGGTGTCGCCGAGGCCCGGGTCGGCGAGGCCGAAGTGGGCGCAGACGTCGTCGATGCGGGGGACGAACTTGTCCTCCAGCCCGCAGAACAGGAACGCCGTGCTGCCGGCGGCCGTGGCGGGGTCGAGCAGCCCGGCGGGGGTGAACCACAGGTCGTTGCGGCCCCGCCAGGGCGTCTCGCGCTCGACCACGGTGCGGGCGAGGGCCAGCCGGCGCGGCGACGGCGCGACCACCGCGAGCCGCCACGGGCCGCCCACCGGCGGGGTCGCCGCGTCGTCGCGGGCCAGCAGGTCGGCGTCGGGCGCGGCGAGCTGGGCGAGCAGGTCCGCCGGCCCGGAGCCGGCGAGCAGCAGCACCGCCTCGGCGTCCGGATCCGCCACCCGCTCCGTCACGACCGGTACCGTCACGACCGGCACTGGGGCGACCGGCACTGGGGCGGCCGAGGCGGCCGGCGCGGGGAAGGTGTGGGCCGGGGTCGCCGCCGCGTCCGGGGGTGCTTCCTCGACGACGAGGTGGGCGTTGACGCCACCGAAGCCGAAGGCGTTGACGCCGGCGCGGCGCGGGCCGCCGCCGAGCGGGGTGTCCCAGGGAGTCGCAGCGCGCACCGGCGCGAAGCGGCTGCCGGCGAAGGCGGGGTGCGGCTCGTCGCAGTGCAGCGTCGGCGGCAGCACCCGGTGGTGCAGCGCGAGCGCCGTCTTGATCAGTCCGGCGGCGCCGGCGGCGGGCATCGCGTGGCCGATCATGGACTTGACGGAGCCGATCCCGATGTCGGCCGCACCGCCGTCGAGGTCGCCGGCCCCGGCGGCCCCGGCGGCGCCGAGCGGCCCGCCGCGACCCGCCGTTCCGAAGATCCGTCCGAGGGTGGCCAGTTCGACGGCGTCGCCGGTCGGCGTGGCGGTGCCGTGCGCCTCGACGAGGCCGAGGGCGCCGGGGGCGGTCGGGTCGAGGCCAGCGTCCGCCCATGCCCGCCGCACGGCCAGCGCCTGCCCGTCGGCGGCCGGGGCCAGCAGAGACGCCGACCGCCCGTCGCTCGACGTGCCCGCGCCGCGCAGCACCGCGTAGATCCGGTCGCCGTCGCGGCGGGCGTCGGCGAGGCGGCGCAGCACCAGCATGCCGACGCCCTCGCCGATGAGGATGCCGTCGGCACGCCGGTCGAACGGGCGGATCACCTCGCTCGGCGACAGCGCGCGCAGCAGTGTGAACACGCTCCAGAACGACGCCTCGTGCACCAGGTGCGCGCCGCCGACGATCATCGCGTCGGTCCGGCCGGCACCGAGGTCGCGCATGGCCGACTCGACGGCGATCAGCGACGACGCGCAGGCCGCGTCCACCGTGTAGGCGGGTCCGCGCAGGTCAAGCCGGTTCGCGACCCGGGACGCGGCGAGGTTGGGCACCAGGCCGATCGACGCCTCGGGCCGGGCCGGGCCCAGCCTGTCGACGAACGCCGCCCGGACCCGGTCCACCGCCTCGTCGGGCAGGTCGGGCAGCACCTCGCGCAGCGTCGTGACGAGCTGGCGGGACGTCCGCACCCGCTGTTCGAGCCGCGCGACGCCGGCGCCGACGTACCCGCCGCGGCCGAGCACCACCCCGATCCGCTCGGCGTCCCCGAGGCGCTCGGGTCCGCCGGCGTCGGTGATCGCCTCGGCGGCCAGGCGCAGCGCGAGCAGCTGGTCCGGTTCCGCCCACTCGACGGCGTTCGGGACGACGCCGAACGCCGCCGGGTCGAACGAGGCCAGCTCGTCGACGAAGCCGCCGCGCCGGCAGTAGAACGCGTCGGCCGCGCCGTCGGCGACCGCCGGCGGGAAGTAGTCGTCGACGTCGAAGCGGCCCGGCGAGACCTCCCGGACGGCGTCGACCCCGCCGACGATGTTGCGCCAGTACGTGTCGAGATCGCCGGCGCCGGGGAACAGCGCCGACATCCCCACGACGGCGATCGGCGGCGCGCCCGCCGCCGCGCCGGGATCACGCATCGAACGCGCCCGCGCCGGCGCACATGTAGACGACCTGCGGCGGCCCGTCGGCCGGGCCGGCGAGCTCGCGCAGCAGCGCGTCGACGCCCTCGGCCGGGTCTATCAGGCCGATGCCGCGCCGGGCGTACTCGCGGGCCAGCTCCGGGGAGACCATCCCGGCGCCGGCGGCCGAGGGCGCAGCCCCCCAGGGCCCCCAGTCGACGCTGACGACCCGGCCGGAGAACCGTTCGGCGGCGGCGATGGCCAGGGTGTCGAGGGCGTCGTTCGCCGCGGCGTAGTCGGCCTGGCCGCGGTTGCCGAACACCCCCGCGACGCTGCCGAACAGCGCGACGAAGCCGATGTCGTCGCGGACCGCGGCGAGCAGCGCCCGGGCGCCGTCGGCCTTCGTCCGGAAGACCCGGTCGAACGACTCGGCCGTCTTGTCGCGCAGCAGGCGGTCGGCGAGGATGCCCGCGCCGTGCACGAGGCCGTCCAGCCGGCCGTGGCGGTCGTACACGTCGGCGACGACGGCGGCGACGGCGGCCGCGTCCCGCACGTCCACCGCGTGGTAGCGGACCGAGGCGGCGAGACCCTCCAGCGCGGCGAGGTTCGTCCGGACCTCCCGCTCGGCGAGCAGCCGGGCGAGGCGTGCCTCGATCTCGGCCGGCCGGCGGATGCCCGTCTCGATCAGTGCCCGGCGCAGCGCCGGGGCGTCGGGCGCGCCCGCCGTCGCCGGGTCCTCCGGCGCGGTGGGCGGCGCGGTGCGGCCGACGAGCTCGACGGCGCAGCCGGTGCGGCGGGCGAGCTCCAGTGCGACCGCGGCGGTGATTCCCCGCGCCCCGCCGGTCAGCAGCACCACCGACGACGCGTCGAGCCCCGCGGGGACGTCCGCGGCCTGGCCGAGCGGCGCGGGCGTGACCCGCGGCGTCGCCCGCGCGCCCTCCCGGTAGCCGACGACCACCGGGCCGCCGGGGCCCAGCAGCTCGGTGAACAGGGAGTTGGCGATCTGCCGCGGCTCCTCCTTCACCTCGACGTCGACGACGCGCAGCGCCAGTCCCGGCACCTCCCGCGCGATCGTGCGCACCAGCCCGGCGAGCCCCGCGCCCGGAGCGGACCGACCGGCGTCGCCGCCGCGGACGGTCGACCGGCCGAACCGGCCGCCGTTGCCGGTGACGGCGAGCACCCGGCGGCTGCCGCCGAGCGCCGCCGCCCGCAGCGCGGGGAACGCGCCCGGCAGCACGGCACGCTCGTTCGCGTCCGGGTCGGCGGAGGCGATCCAGGCCAGGCCGTCGGCGCCGGCGCCGGCCCGGATCTGGTCGACGAGACCGGGATCGTCGGCGGCGAGGATCCGCACCTCGGCGCCGGCCTGCTCCAGCCTCGTCGCCAGCGCCAGGCCAACACCGAGACCACCCTCGACCAACAGGAACCGGCAACCGGTCAGATCGGCCGGCGCCACGTCCGCGGGCGCGGCAACCGCCTGCGGCTCCACCACGAAGCGCTGCAGCGGGATCGCCTCGACGTCCTCGTCGGCGCCGCCGGTGACGGGAGGCGCGCTGGCAGCTCCGGTTGCTGTGGTCGCGGCGGCGGCGGTCCACCCGGGCGGCGCCGCCGCGGCGGCCTGGGCCGCTCCGACGAGCGCCGGCTCGCCGCGCCCGGTCCGGGCCGCCGCCGCGCTGCCGCCCGGCTCGTGGCCGGCGGCGCCGTGCCTGTCCCGACCTCGACCCGAACGGTCCTGGTCGCCCCGCGGCGAACCGGGCTGGCCCGGTACGTCGTGGCCCGGTACGTCGTGGCCCGGTACGTCGTGGCCCGGCCTGGTGCCGCCCGGCCGGGAACCCCCCGGCCCGGCAGGACCACCGGGAGCGGACGGGTACCGCCGGTTCTCTCCGGGCGCGTCCGCCGCGAACTCGGCCGGCCGGCTGGCCGGCTCCCCCGGCGGGGTGTCCGGACCGGTGCGTTCGACGATCCAGTCGACGATCCCCCGCACCGTCTTGATCGCCGCCAGCTCCTCGACC
>NZ_FZMO01000445.1 GCF_900197875.1 Frankia canadensis
GCGGGGCGATCAGGCGCGGGCGATGGCCTCACAGACCGCCAGCGAATCCCGGGCCGCCAGCTCCAGCGCCCGGGAGCAGTGCCGCAACCAGGCGATGACCCCTTCGGCGCCGCCATGCACATACGCGTCCGCCGCCGCACGGTAGTCGAGGACGGCCTCGTGATCCGGCGCCGCGGCCTCCTGGCCGATCTCCAGATGACCGACGTCGGTCGCGGTGAGCGCCTTCGGATCGAGCCCGCGGCTGATGAGGACCAGCCGGGCCGCCGCGCGCGCGATCACGCCGTCCAGGACGCCGAAGGGACGCAGGGCCAGCAGCTCGCCGTGCACGACGGCGGCGACGATGATCGCCGGCGCGGTGGTGGGGGCGACGAGCAGCCCGGTCAGGCCATCGAGCCGGACCGAGGCCTCCATCGAGCTCGGGGGCGGGCCGAGGCGCAGGGGGTCGGACGGGGGACGCGTCCCCGCGTCGGCCCGCGGCCGGCCGAGCTCCTCGTCGGGCAGCACGCCCCGCCCGAGCAGCACGTGCATCCGAGCCAGCGCCTGGCGCGGGGCCCGCTCCCAGGCGGGTGCGAGCATGCCCAGCTCGGCGTACAGGCGCACCGTGCCCAGGACAGTGGGATCGGGCCCGCCCGCCGGCACCGCTGCCTGGTCGGTAGGCGCCTGCGGCGGGTCGCCGGCCGCCGACAACATGCCGCGCAGCTGGTCGAGGCTGATCTCGTGGCCCTCCAGCGCCGCGCAGGCGCGGGCGGCGCGCAGCGAGGCCTCGGCGGTCACCTCCGCGCTCTGACGGCGCAGGACGCGGTGGCGCAGCAGCGTGTCGACGGCGGCACGGGCGGTGTCCGCGGCCTCGCGCACGCCCGGCAGGGCGGCGACACGGGCCAGCGGATCGGCGGCGAGTACTGATCCGGACGGGCGGTGGTTCACGGTGGGCACGCTACCGGTCCGGGCCATCCGAGGCGGGCCGGCCGGAATCCGTAGGAGGCATCACAGGGGCATCAACGCGTCGTTCGCCGACGGCTGGGGTCTGTCCGAGGGACACTGCGCACAGGACGAGGGGGCGGTGGACCGGCCGGAGCGCGGCCGGTCACCTGGAGATGCGTCGGCGGTGCGATCCCGCGGGGTCCGGGCCGGGGTCGCTCCGGTGGGATCTCCCGATCCGCCGCGGGCGCGGACCATCCGACCCGCGCGATCGGCCGCGCGTCCGGCCCGTGGGCCGGCGCCGGCCAGAGGGAGGACGAAGGGTGTCGACTACGACCGGGAAGACCCGGGATGGCCGCGAGCCCTCTCTGGGAGAGCTGGTGGCGCTGGCCACGCGCGACGTCTCGCTGCTCGTCCGGCAGGAGATCGACCTCGCTAAGGCGGAGCTGGCCCGGCAGGCCGTGTCGGCGGCGTTGGGCGTCGGCTGCCTGGCCGTGGCGGCCGGGCTCGGGCTGTGCGCGCTCATCGCGGTGACGATCTTCCTCGGTGAACTGTTCACCTGGGCGGGCATGGAGAGGTTCTGGTCCTACCTGCTTACCGCGGCGATCTACCTCGTGGTCGCGGGCGGGCTGGCACTTGTCGCGATCACCAGGTTCCGTCGGCTCTCACCGCCCGAACGGACCATCCAGACGGTGCGCGACGACATCGCCTGGCTGCGCAGCCCGACGGCGCGCCCGAACGGATCGTCGTCTCCCGCGGCGGCGTCGCGCGCCGGCGCGGTGCCGGGGGCGCCGACGGCGGCGGGTGGCGGGCTGGGCTGAGCCACCAGCGGTCGGCCGGCCGTGTGACCGAGCGCCGGTCGGCCATCCGGGTCCACCGGCGGCGTCGCCCGGGTCCGGGCACGCACACCGGACGGCGCCGGTCCGCGGCAGGTCTGCCATCCTGGCAGGCGATGGAGGACAGCGTTCCCGAGCCGGCCAGCGTCCTGGTCGACGGGCCGTGGCGGCACCGGGACGTGTCCGCCAACGGGACCCGTCTGCACGTCGCCGAGCTCGGCCGCGGGCCGCTGGTGCTCCTGCTGCACGGCTTCCCGCAGTTCTGGTGGGCCTGGCGGCACCAGCTGCGGGCGCTGTCGGCCGCCGGGTATCGGGTGGTCGCCCCCGACCTGCGCGGCTACGGGGCAAGTGACAAGCCACCGCGCGGATACGACGCGTTCACCCTGTCCGACGACGTCGCCGGGCTCATCCGGGCGCTCGGGGAGCGTGACGCGGTCGTCGTCGGACATGACTGGGGCGGCCTGCTCGGCTGGACCACGGCGGCCCGGCATCCGAGAGTCGTGCGCCGCCTGGCGGTCCTCGCGATGCCGCACCCGTTGCGGCTGCGGCATCAGATCGCGGCGGATCCGCGCGGGCAGGGCGCCGCCAGCGGGTACCTGTTCGGCTTCCAGCTGCCGTGGCGGCCGGAGCGTGTCCTCGTCGCGGACAATGCCGCCCGCGCCGCGACGCTGCTGCGGGACTGGGGTGGTCCCGGCTACCCGGACGCCGAGGCGGAGGCGCGCTACCGCGCCGCGATGCGCATCCCCGGGGTGGCCCACAGCTCGCTGGAGTACCACCGGTGGGTGTTCCGTTCACTGTTCCGGCCGGACGGCGCCCGGTTCGCCGGCGTCCTGCGCCGGTCGTCCCACATCGACACGCTGCAGATCCATGGCGCCGCCGACCGGTGTTTCCTGCCCGGCACGGCGCAGGGCTCGGGCCGCTACGTCAGCGGCCGCTACACGTGGCGGTTGCACGAGGGGGTCGGGCACTTCCCGCACGAGGAGATCCCCGACGTGGTCAACGCCGAACTCCTCGGCTGGCTCGGTTCCTGACCGGTTCCCGGCGCGAGCGGTGCGACGGGGGGCCGGTCCCGGGCCGCCGTCAGTCGCAGCCCTGCGTGCTGACGGGCGCGACGGCCACGGTGCCCACCGAGGCGGACTGGGCCACCTCGGCCGCGCTGAGCACATAGCCGGTGTCGGAGTCGCCGATCGCCGCGGCGAACACCACGCCGAGCACGGTGCCGTCCGGGGCGAGCAGCGGCCCGCCGGAGTTGCCGGGCAGGACCTGCCCGCGCACCGCGTAGATGTCGCGGATGACGGTGCCCCGCTCGTAGATGTTCGCCGCTCGCGCCTTCTGGTGGTTGCGGACCCGGGCGGCCACGGTGGTGTATGGGCCGTCCTCGGGGAAGCCGGCGATCACCGCCGGGTCGTCCGCGGCGGCCGCCGGGCTTGACCGCAGTTGCAACGGCGGGCGCTGGAGATCCGGGACCCGCAGCACGGCGATGTCGCGGTCGGGGTCGAACAGGACGACCTCCGCCGGCAGTACCCCGGTGGAGAGCACCACCGTGGGATTGCGCACCCCGGCCACGACATGCGCGTTCGTCATGACCCGCTGGGGCGCGATGACGAATCCGGAGCCTTCCACCCGCTGGTTGCAGGAGCGGGCGAGCCCCCGGATCTTGACGATGCTCGCGGCGGCGTTGCGCACCCCGATGGCCTGGACGGTCGCCGGGTCCGGCGGGTCGGTGGCGATGATCCGCTGCCCGTGCAGGCTCGAGAAGACCTCGGGGAACGTCTTGTTGCCGGCGAGCTGTCGCAGGTCGGCGAAGGTGTCGCGGACCCCGTTCGGCATGCCGTTGTCCACCGCGGCGAGCACGTGGGAGTCCTGGACCGAGCGCGCGAGCGTCGTGAACGACGAGCGCTGCACGGCCGTCGCGAGCAGCCAGGCGACGAGCAGGACGGAGATGCCGGACAGCACGGAGCCGGCGGCGGCGTCCACAGCACGCCCCGGGCGCCAGGTCAACCGATCACGCAGGGCGACGCCGAGCGCGGTGCCGGCGACCTGCCCGGCCATCGCGAGTCCGAGCACGACCAGGAGTGCCACGAGCGCGCCGTGTTGCTGCTGGCCGATCAGCTCGGTGAACGGTTTGACGATCTTCGCGCCGAGCACACCACCGCCGAGGAAGCCGGCGAAGGACAGTGCGCCCACCAGGAAACCCTGGCGGTACCCCGAGATCGCGAACAGGATGATCAGGGCCACCAGGATGATGTCCAGCAGGCTCGGCACGATGCTGCCCCGCCCCGACTCAGGTGATCTTCAACGTCGCCGTCATGTTGGGATGGAGGGTACAGACCACCTGATAATCACCTGGCTGGGTGATCGTGAAGGTGACACTCTGCGACTCTCCGGCGGAGATGATGCGGGTATGGGCATCCCGGATCCGCGGGATGACGAAGTTGTGCGGCGCCGAGCCTGGCGCGACCGAGAAGTCGACCCGGATCGTCCCCGGCTTCGCCACCAGCTCACTGGCGGAGAAGGCCATGCTCGGCAGGCCGGTGACGGCGAAGACCTGCACGCCGTTCGCGCCGGTCGTGGCGGCGACCGTCGGGCCGGCGGACGGGCTGGGGCCACCGTTCCCGCCGCAGCCGGCGGCGCCGACGAGGACGGCGAGGACAAACGCCAGCGACGCCACCGCCGGGCCGCGCCGGGGCGATCGCACCCGGACGCCCTGGAGCCGGCCGGCCGCCTGCGCGTCGTGCGGGGTACGGGTCAACGGGACTGCCTCTCGGGTCGGGGGCCCGGTGGGTCGCCGGCCGTGGACAGCGGCACGCGTTGCTGGAAGGGATAGCTGACGATCTCGACCGGGCTCCAGGGCCGCTCCCAGCCACCCAGGCGCAGCAACACGTCGAGCACGCCCGCGGTGAAGCCCCACACGAACATGCCGTGCACGTGGAAGGCCGGGGCGAGCACCTCCGGCGCGTAGCGCACCGAGAACCGGTTGGCGGGTTCCGCGAGTTCCGCCAGCGGCACCCGCGACACGAAGGCCGTCTCGGCGGGGTCCACCGGGGCGACCGCGCTGGGCGTGTGCCACCAGCCGATCACCGGTGTCACCGTGTGGTGGCTCGCCGGCAGATAGAGCGGCGAGGTCGTGCAGAGCACCTCCACGCCGGCCGGGTCGAGCCCGACCTCCTCCGCGGCCTCACGCAGGGCGGTGTCGACGCGGGAGGCGTCCCCGACCTCGGCGCGACCGCCGGGGAAGGCCGGCTGGCTGGCGTGGCTGCGCAGCGCGGCCGACCGTTCGAGCAGCAGGACGTCCGGCCCGTGCGGGCCCTCGCCGAACAGCACGAGGACGGCCGCGGGCCGCGGGTCGACGTCGGACCCGGCGGGCGGCCGCGGGCGGTTGCGCACCAGTTCGCCGTCCGCCTGGGCGGCGGCCGAGCGCAGCCACTGCGGGGCGCCGTGGGGCGGGGAGACATCCGTCATCGCAGCGCTTCGACATCCCCTCGTGTTCCCCGCACCAGCCTGGCGGCCTCGCCCGCCTCGGTCGGCCCGAGCCCGAACGAGGGGCACAGCCGCGCCAGCGCGCAGGCCCCGCAGGCCGGCCGGCGGGCGTGGCAGTAGCGGCGGCCGTGAAAGATCATCCGATCCGAGGCGATGGTCCAGTCGCGGGGCTCGAGCAGCGCGCACAGCTCCGCCTCGACCCTGACCGGATCGTTCTGGTCGGTCAGCCCGAAGCGGCGCGACAGCCGCCCGACGTGGGTGTCGACCGTGACGCCCGGCGTGCCGAAGGCGTGCCCGAGCACGACGTTCGCCGTCTTGCGGCCGACCCCGGGCAGCGTGACCAGCGCGTCGAGCGAGCCGGGGACCTCGCCGCCGAAACGCTCGGTGAGCGCCGCGCCGATGCCGATCAGCGAGTTCGCCTTGGCCCGGAAGAAGCCGGTGGGCCGCAGCATCGCCTCGAGCTCGGCGCGATCGGCGCCCGCGTAGGCCGCGGCGGACGGATAGCGCGCGAAGACCGCGGGAGTGACCTCGTTGACCTTCTTGTCTGTGCACTGTGCCGACAGCACCGTGGCGACCAGCAACTCAAGTGCGTTGTCGAAATGCAACGCGATACGGGCGTCCGGATGTATCTCGCCCAGCAGACGCACGATCCGACGGGCCCGCCGTGTTCGCGCGAGAGGCGTCTCGGTCGCGACATCGAGGGCGGCGGGCATGTCTGGCAGCGTATCCGCCCCGGCGGGGCGCCGAGACCGGCGTCGCGGCCGAAGCCCCACGATCGTCACCGCGATGACACCGATCCGCGACACGCCGACCCCCGCCCGCGGCGCGCGGCCGATCGTCGGCCACCATGGGGGAGTCATGTTTGTCATCGCAGCGATCTTCTTTCCCCTCCTCCTGCTCGGACTGTTGCTGGCGATGGAACGGGTGGAACGCCCGTTGAACGCCGCGGACACCGGCAAGGGGCTCGAGGGCTTCCTTCACAACGCGCAGCCGGACGAGGTCGACACGCTCGCGCACCAGGGCCTGCCGGCGGCACTGGAGCGGTATCGGCGGCGCCTGCGCCGTCCGCCGCCGGGCAAGCATCGAGCGGCCTGACGGCCCCTCGGCGCGCGGCCTGACGGCCACCTCGGCGCAGGGAGGCCGGCGCGCGCGGATTCGGCCGCCACCGCCTGTAGCACGACCGCCCATAGCACAACTTGCCGTTCCGTGCTCGCACACGCGGCCCCCGCGTCCGCCGGTCGTGGGTGATGTGCTCCACGCCGGTGATCCCGCGTCGGCGCGGTGCCGTCGGTCCTGGCTGTCCGCCCAGCTCAGCCCGTCGATGGTGGGCTGGCGCCGGCCGGCTTCCCAGGGCCGGCGAGGGGCGACGGTCGAGGTGGCTCGATTCCGTGGGCCCGGCGTGCCGGTCCGGTGTCCGTTGGTCGATCGGCCGGTGGGCGGACCGGGACGATGGGCCCGGACGGCGGCGGGACGATCTGCCCGGCATGATGTGGCCCGTTCAGGCGACACCGTTCGCGCGGACTGCAACATGGTCATCCTGGGCCAGGCGAAAACCCCGGATGTGTCAACCGGAAGTGCCTGATCAAGGCCTGATTCTCGCCATCAGCGCACGTTCGGTCGCGTTACGTTCACCCCTCGGGGTGCATTTCGATGCTGGGGGTCCCTGCCCGTGCTCTCTGGCGATAGTCCTGGCATGCTCAGGACCGTGGAGGATCTGCTTGCCCGCGTACCGCTGTTCGTGGGGCTCTCCGAACAGGACCGGCTAGCCCTCTCCGACCATCTTGATCGGCAGGACGTCACCCGCGGGGACGTGCTGTTCCGAGAGGGAGACGTCGGCGACCGGGTGTACGTGGTCCTGTCCGGAAAGGTGAAGATAGGACGTCAGTCTGCCGACGGACGGGAGAACCTGCTGTCCGTCATGGGTCCCGGGGACCTGTTCGGCGAGTTGTCGCTGTTCGACCCCGGGCCACGCACGGCCACCGCCACCGCGGTCACCGACGCGTCACTGCTGTCGCTGGAGCACACCGCGCTGCGGCCCTGGTTGCGTTCTCGCCCGGAGGCGGGCGCGATGCTGCTGCGGGTGCTCGCCCGCCGGCTGCGCCGCACCAACGACAACGTCGCGGACATGGTGTTCACCGACGTGCCCGGGCGGGTGGCGAAGGCGTTGCTCGACCTGGCCGAACGGTTCGGCGAGCCGGCGCAGCCCGGCAACGAGGCCGCCGGCGTGCGCGTCGAGCACGGGCTCACCCAGGAGGAGCTGGCCCAGCTGGTCGGCGCCTCCCGGGAGACGGTCAACAAGGCGCTCGCCGACTTCGCTACCCGTGGCTGGCTGCGCCTGGACTCACGCGCCGTCGTCCTACTCGACCGCGAACGGCTGTCCCGCCGGGCCAGATAGCCGCGTCCGGGTCCGCGTCGCGCTCGCGTGCGGCGCGGTCCGGACGGCTGTGCCGACGTACGTCCGCGCTCAGTGCCGGCGGGGGGAGGCCGTGATCGGACGCCCCCGCCGGCTTCACGCTGCGCGGGCGCACGGCCCATCCGCCCGAGCCGGGCCGAGTCCCCGACGCGAGCGGAGTGCCCGACGCGAGCGGAGTGCCCGACGTGGGCCGAGTCCCTGACGCGAGCGGAGTGCCTGATGCGGGCGGTGTGCCGCCGTGCCCGCCGGTCAGCCGCCGGGCACGGCCGAAGCGGTGGCCGTGCCCGCCCGCTCGGCGCCCGCCTGCCGCGTGACCTCCCGGGCCTGCTCGCCGGCCCCGCCGCGGCCGCCCGCGTCGGCGGGCCGGGTCCGCCCGCCTTGCCCGTTCGGCCCGCCGGGCCCGCCGCCGCCCGCCGGGCCCGCGGCGGGCGCCGAGCCGCCGCTCGGCGGCAGGCCGGCCAGCAGCCGGCGGGTCTGCGGTGCCTCGCTGACGGCCCCGGTCGCCGTCGCCGCCGCCAGCGCCCGTAGGTAGGCCCCCCTGCCGGCCTCCAGCTCGCCGTTCGCGACGAGCGCCGTGCCCAGCGCCCGGTAGCCCAGTACCGTGGCCCGCACGTCCTCGGCGTCGACCGCGACCGCCTGCCGTGCGACCTCCAGCGCCTCGACCGGCGAGCCACCGTCCAGCAGGATGCCGGCGAGGTGCGCGTAGGCCTGGCGCCGGGGGAACATCAGGGTCGCCGGCTCGCTGGCCGCCAGCGCCTCGCGCAGCAGGTCACGCGCGGCGTCGATCCGCCCGCGGGCCCTGGCGATCTGTGCGACGAGGACCTTCGCCCCCAGCTGGGCGTGGGGTCGCAGCTCGAGGCTGTCCAGGTCCCGCAGCGCCGCCTCGGCGGCCTGCTCGGCCTGGTCCACCTCGCCGGCGTCGAGCAGGGTCAGGCCGAGCAGCACCCGGGCCAGGGCGCCGACGACCACCTGGCCCCGTTCGGCCGCCTGTTCGCAGGCCTCGGTCAGGTACCGCGCGCCGCGCGCCGGCTCGCCCGCACCGCGGGCCGCGAGACCCCTCGCGACCAGCACGAGCATGGATCCCCAGGTGTCCCCGGAAGACTCGAACAGCTCGGTGGCCCGGGCCGCGTGCGCCTCGGCGGTGGTGATGTCGCCGAGTTCAGCGGCCGCGATCGCGCCGATTGTCAGGCACACCGCCATCCCCCACTGCTCGCCCACCGAGCCGGCGAGCTCGATCAGCTCACGGGTGAGCTTGCGCGCCCGAGTGAGCTGGCCGGACAGCAGCAGCACCAGCGCCTCGGTGCCCCGGCACCAGCCCAGCCCGCCGGTGTCCTCCAACCGCTCGAAGACGGTCGAGGCCTCGCGTAGCGTCCGTTCGGCTCGCGGGTAGTCGCCCCGGGTGGTGGCGTTCCAGGCCAGGTGCTGCAGCGCCCAGCCGATGCCGCGCGGGTCGTCGACCTGCCGGGCGATGGCGAGGGCGTCCTGGTAGCGCTCCTCGGCGGCGCTGATCCGGCCGGCGTTGTACTCGAGCATGCCCAGCCGGCGCAGCGCCGCCGCGGTGGCCCGCTCGTCGCCCGCCTGGCGGGCCGAGTCGAGGGCGGTGAGCAGGCACTGCGCGGCCTCCTCCGGCCGGCCCTGCTTCTGGCGCAGCTCACCGAGCACCGAGAAGGCGGCCGCGCGCCGGGCCGGGGCCTCCGCCCGCAGCGCCGGGCGCAGCGTGCGCCCGGCCTCGTCCAGCTGGCGCAGCGCGACGAGAGCCTCGGCGTGCAGCACCCGGACGGTGTTGTCCTCCTTGCGATCGATCATGTCCCGCCCGAGCCGGCGGGCGTTGGCGAGCAGTTCGGCGGCGGCCCGATGGTCGTCGCGGGCCAGCGCCGCGCGGGCCAGCCGCACGTGCGCGTGGAAACCGGACATCCGCGACGTCCATGCCGGGTCGCCGGGGGCGAGGCCCATCGACGCGGCCAGCTCGTACGCCCGCAGTGCGTGGCTGGCCACGAAGGTCGACACCGAGCGCGACGTGCCGATCATCGCCGTGACACCCCAGCGGGCCGCCGTGGCGTGCCGCCGGGCACGCTCGACCTTCGGCAGCCCGGCGTAGGCGACGTCGCGGGCCATCGGGTGCACGAAGCGCCAGCGGGTCTCGCTGGCCCGCGGCGGGCGGACGAGCTGACGTTCGGTTAGGACGTCCAACGCGCGGGTCACCTCGTCGGCGGGCCGCTCGTCGACCATGGGCAGCGCCTCGGCGGGGAACCGCCGGCCGAGCACGGCGGCCGCCCGCAGCACCGCCTTGGCGACCGGGTCGAGATCATCGATGCGGGCGGCGAGTACCGACTGGACGCCGGCGGGCAGCGGGGTCTCGGCGAGCGATCCGTCCAGCACGAGTTCGGCCTGCCCGTCCGCGTCGGCGTTGCCGTCCGGGGCCGTCGCGGAGTCGGGGCGTGCCGGGTGCAGCAGGCGTCGGTCGATGAGCAGGTTGAGCAGCTCGACCAGGAAGAACGGGTTGCCGTGCACCCGGGCGAGCAGGTCGGTGCGGGTCTGCGGCTCCAGCGTGCGCCCGCGCAGGTGGCTCTGCAGGAGCAGGCCGGACGCCTCCACGCTCAGCGGCGCGAGATCGATGCGGCGCATCTGCGGCAGCGAGGTCAGCCGGGGCCCGGCCCGGTCGAGCAGGACCAGCAGCACCGGCCCGGACAGCCGCGACGCGAGCCGGCTCATCGCGTTGCTGAGCTGGCTTGTCGCCCACTCCAGGTCGTCGATCACGACCAGGATGGGACCTGAGCGGGCCCGCGCGCTGAGCAGCAGCGCGACCGCCTCCACCGTCGCCTCGACCGCCCGGGCCTCGGCCTCCTCGACATGCGAGGCGCGGGCCGCCGGGTCACCGGGGGTCGCGGCCGGAACACCGGTGGAGCGCCGGTCGAGCGGCACCCCGAGCAGCAGCAGTAACCGGTCGGCGATGCCGGCGGGCAGCCGGGTGCCGGTGATCGGATGGGTGAGGCCCGCCACCGTGGCGCGCACCCGGTCGGCCACCCGGTCGAGCGAGTCGCCGTCGGTGATGCCGCAGGCGTTGCGGACGACATCGACCAGCGGGGCGAGCCCGCGGCCGTCACCGTGGCGGACCGTGCGGCCCCACAGCACGACCGTGCCCGGGGTCTGCGCGGCCCGGCTCGCCAGCTCACTGGCCAGCCGGGTCTTGCCGATTCCGGCCTCGCCGACCAGCAGGGCGACCTGGGGGGCGCGCCGGGTCACCACCTCGTCGAACAGGGCCCTCAACTCGTCGAGCTCGGCCTCCCGGCCGAGGAACGGCGCGTCGTCGGCGAGCCCGGGGCGGGCCACGTTGGACGGGCGCAGGCTGATCAGCTCGTAGGCCGGTACGGGCTCCCGCTTGCCCTTGAGCACGAGGTCGGGCAGTTCTCGCCAGCTCGCCACCGACCTGGTCGCGAGCACGGTGGACCGGCCCGCGTAGACGGTGCCGATCGAGGCGGCCGCGGACAGCCGGGCGGCGGTGTTCACCGTGTCGCCGATGACGGTGTAGGACAGCGCGGCCTGGACCCCGGCGAGGACCTCACCGGTGTTGAGCCCGACCCGCAGGCCCAGACGCCCCTGGGCGCTGTCGCCGGCGGTCTCCTGGACCAGCCGGCGGACCGTCTCCTGCATCGCGGTCGCGGCCCGCACGGCGCGTTCCGGATCGTCCTCATGGGCGGTCGGCGCGCCGAAGACGGCCATGATCCCGTCGCCGGCGAGGTTGTCGACACGCCCGCCGACCTCGTCGATCTCGCGGGCGAGCGCGGCGAGCACCCGGTCGGTCATCTCGCCGACCCGCTCGGGGTCGCGGTCCTCCGCCCAACCGGTGAAGTCGGACAGGTCACCGAACAGGACGGTCACGACCCGGCGTTCCGGCGCGTCGGAGGCGGGAGCCTCCGCGGAGCTGAACTCCAGGCCGCAGTTGTAGCAGAACCGGCCGCCGGGGACGGCCGCGGACGCGCAGCGTGGGCAGCGCAGCGGACCGGTGTGCGGCGCGGCGATCACCATGGCCGCGCCCTGGTACGTGGGGATCGCACGGGTACCCTCATCCGCGGGCCTCCCGGAGTCGAGGACGTGGCCGAGCCGCCGGTCGCCCGGCCGGGTGGCCAGCGGCCGTCCCGGGCCGGCCACTCGGCGTCTGCCTGGTCGAAGAAGTCGTCATCCTGCGCACGGGCGGTTCCCTCCAGACCTGAGTTTAGTGGCCTGGATCTCGTTTCCCGGATCGCGTCCGCTCGGGTGACGGAACGCGGCCATCACCCGCCGCCGGGTGGTATCGGCGGCGGGAGACCCCCCATCCGTGCCGTCTCGGCGCCCGATCGGGTGCGGGCCGTGCCGACCCGCGCCGCCCGGCCCGTCTGCGCCGACCGTCCTGGTCGGGCGGCGCAGACGGGCCGGCCGGCCGCGCCGGGCCGCGGCCGGCCGGCGCGTTGCGGCGCGGCGGTCGCGTCCGCGGCGCACCTCAGGTGATACGGCCCGGGTGTGGCCGGCCCGAAGTGCCTGGCTCGATCAGGGCATGTCGGAATGCTCCCGGAGGTAGTCCAGTTGGGCCCGGACGGACATCTCCGCGGCCGGCCACAGCGCCCGGTCGGTGTCCGCGTACACCCGGCGGACCACGGCCACCGGATCCGCCCGGGCGGGGGTCGTGCCCGCGTCGGCCAGCGCCTGGCGGACCTGCGCCAGCCGGGACTCACGGTGAGCCAGGTAGCGCTCGGCGGCGGCGCCGGCCGCCGGGAGCTCCGGCCCATGCCCGGGTAGGACGGTGGCCTCGCCCAGGTCCCGCAGCAGCCGCAGGCTGTCGAGGTAGTCGCCGAGGCGGCCGTCGGGATGCGCCACGACGGTGCTGCCCCGGCCGAGGATCGTGTCGCCGGTGAGCACCGCTGGCGCGGCGCGCTCGTCCCCGGCGAGCAGGAACGACAGGGAGTCGGCGGTATGGCCCGGGGTGGGCAGCACGCGCAGCTCCATGCCGGCCAGGCCGAGCACGTCCCCGGCGGCCAGGCCCTCCGAACCGAGCCGGTGGGCCGGATCCAGCGCGCGCACCGGGGCGCCCGTGAGGGCGTGCAGCGTGGCGGCGCCCGCGCTGTGGTCGTGATGACCGTGGGTGAGAAGGATTACGTCGACGCGGCCGCCGGCGGCGGCGACCGCGGCCAGGTGACCGGCGTCGTCCGGCCCGGGGTCGACCACCGCGCAGCCGTCCTCGCCGGGGGCTCGCAGCAGCCAGGTGTTCGTGCCCTCCAGCGTCATCGGACCTGGGTTCGGCGCGAGCAGGACGGCGGCCAGCGGTGTCACCTGGCGCGGGGCGGCGTGGCGGGGGGAGGCCACGGGACTACGCCGACACGTCGCCGCGGCCGCCGGGCAGCACCGCGGCCGGGTCGTCGTACGCCTCGTCGTGCGGCAGCAGCATGTGCGCCTCGTCCCCGGTGACCAGGATCTTCGGGATGATCGGCGACAGGTCGCGGGTGTGCGCGGCGGCCATCACCGAGGCGACGTCGTCATACTCGGCCAGCTCGGCGAGGGTGAAGGCGGTCGGCGGCAGCATCCGCATCGTGCCGGCGTCGTGGCCCGCGAGCGCGTCGACGGGGCGTGTCCACTCCATCGAGGACGCCTCCCGGCTCGGCTGGCCCGGAGACTGCCCGGGCGGCAGCGCCGCGACGAAGAAGCGGGTGTCGTAGCGGCGGGGCTCCACCTCCGGGGTGACCCAGCGGGCCCAGGGGGCCAGCAGATCGCCCCGCAGCGCCAGCCCGTGCTCGCTCAGCAGGGCGCTCAGTGCCAGCTCGTGGCGTTCCAGCGCGGTGCGCGCGGCGTCGCGCGCCGCGGGCGCCAGCGGCGGCGCGCCGGCCGCGCCCTCGACGCCGGCGCGACCACCACCGTCCGCGTGGTCGCTGCCGCCGGTGGTCGGCACGGCGAGCAGGACGCCACACTCCTCGAAGGTCTCGCGAACGGCCGCGCACATGAGTGCCCGAGCGAGCGCCGGGTCGGCGGCGAGGGCACGCAGCGCGTCGGCGGACGGCGGGTCCGCCCAGGGCAGGTCCGCGCCCCGGTCTGTCGGGTCGACCCGACCGCCCGGGAAGGCGTACATGCCGCCCGCGAAGGCCATCCCGGCTGCCCGGCGCAGCAGGTACGCCTCGATGCCCGGACCGTCCGGGGCGTCGCGCAGCATCACCACGGTCGCGGCGTCGCGGATCGCCGCGGGCGGCCCGGCGGGAGCCGACACCCGGATCCCGGGGCCGGCCACCCCGTCGACGACCGCCATCGGCCGGCGGAACAGGGCGAGCAGGGCAGCTTTGTGGTCGGGCATGTCCCCGATGCTAGTGACGGGCCCCGGCCGCCGCCGCCGATCGGACCCGCGGGTCAGCCGCGTGCGGCCGCGGCGACCCGCGCCACCACCTCGATCTCCACCGGGGCGCCCAGCGGCAGCGAGGCGGCGCCGATCGCCGACCGGGCGTGTCGGCCCGCCGCCCCGAAGACCTCGACGAACAGCTCGCTCGCGCCGTTGACGACGGCCGGCTGGCCGGTGAATCCGGGGGCGCTGGCGACGAAACCGACCACCTTGACGATCCGGACGACCCCGTCGATCCCGTCCGCCTGGGACGCGACGGCGGCCAGCGCGTTCAGCGCGGCGACCCGGGCGAGACGGGCGGCCTCCTCCACGGTGACCTGGTCGCCGACCAGACCGGTCGCGAGCAGCCGGCCGTCGGCGATCGGCAGCTGCCCGGCGGTCCAGACCAGGTCGCCGTCACGCACCGCGGGCACGTAGGCGCCGGCGGGGCTCGCCACGGGCGGCAGTGTCACGCCGAGCTCGGCGAGGCGCCGCGCGGGCGTGGTCAGGACTGCCCCTTGGGCCGCTTGAAGTAGGCGACCAGCCCCTCGGGGTTGGTGGGCGCGGGGATCACCTGCACCAGCTCCCAGCCGTCCTCGCCGAACGTGTCGAGGATCTGCTTGGTGTTGTGGATCAGCAACGGAGCCGTGAAGTACTCCCACTTCGTCTGCATGACACCGGACCTTAGAGCATCGACCGGGTAGGCCCCGGGCACCTCGTCCGGACGGTCCGGTCGGCGATGTCGCGAGCGGGCCGGTTCGCCACCGCGGCACGATGGGCGCGGGCTTGCGCGGGTGGCCGCGGCCGGCCGCACGAGTACGGTCGAGCATGTGAGCGGCAAGCGCACCGTGACCGAGGGCCGTGCCGGCGACGACGCCGACGGCACCGGCGGCGGACTCGACGACAGTGACGCAGTGGAGCGCGGTGACGGCTTCGACGGCCCGTGGGATCGTCGGCTGCACATCGTCACCGGCAAGGGCGGGACGGGGAAGACGACCGTGGCGGGCGCCCTGGCGGTGGCGCTGGCCACCGGCGGGCGCCGGGTCCTGCTGACCGAGGTCGAGGGCCGCCAGCAGATCGCGCAGCTGTTCGACACGCCTCCGCTGCCCTACCAGGAGCGCAAGGTGGCGAGCGCCCCCGGCGGCGGTGAGGTGTTCGCCCTCGCCATCGACGCGGACGAGGCGCTGCTGGAGTACCTGGAGATGTTCTACAACCTGCGCCGGGCAGGGAAGGCACTCGGCCGCATCGGCGCGGTCGACTTCGCCACGACCGTCGCGCCGGGAGTGCGCGACGTGCTGCTGACCGGCAAGGTCAAGGAGGCGGTCAACCGCCCGGACGGCACCCGCCCGAGCGGCCTCGCCTACGACGCGGTCGTCCTCGACGCCCCGCCGACCGGCCGGATCACCCGCTTCCTCAACGTGTCCGCCGAGGTGGCCGGGCTCGCCAAGATGGGCCCGATCCGCGCGCAGGCCGACAGCGTGATGGCGGTGCTGCGGCCCGAGCGGGCCGCGGTGCACCTGGTCACGCTGCTGGAGGAGATGCCCGTCCAGGAGACCGTGGACGGCGTCGCCGAGCTCGCCCGGGTCGGCCTGCCGCTCGGCGGCGTGATCGTCAACATGGCGCGCCCGCCGCTGCTGAAGGTCAAGGAGTCCCGGCTGGCCCGCCGCGGTGAGCTGGACCGGGAGGAGATCGCCGCCGGGATCAAGGAGGCCGGGCTGGAACCGACGCCGGATCTGGTCGAGGCGCTCGCCTGGGAGGCGGCCCAGCACGCCGACCGGGTGGCGCTGGAGACGGCCGAACGGGCGGAGATCGCCGCGCTCGGCCGTCCCGTCTACGAGGTGCCGCTGGTCGCGGACGGGGTTGATCTGGGCACCGTCTACCGGTTCGCGGAGCTGCTGCGCGCCCAGCAGATGGTGGCCTGAGCCGATGGCCGCCTCCTCGCCGTCGCCCGCCTCACCGGTCACGCCAGCCTCCTCGCCGGCGTCGTCCGCGTCGTCCGCGTCAGGATCGCCCCCGCCGGCACGGCCGAGGACGCCCCGCTCGAAGCCCCGGTCGTCGTCCGGCGCCACACGTCGCCGCGCGGGCACGCAGGCGCCGAACGGTGCCGCCGCCGGACAGCGGCGCGTTCGACCGCACCCGGCTGGTGTGCCGCTGCTGGACGTGGACGAGATGCTCGACACCGAGCGCATCGTCGTCTGCTGCGGCTCGGGCGGTGTGGGCAAGACCACCACGGCGGCGGCGCTGGCGCTGCGGGCGGCCGAACGCGGGCGCGTCGTCGTCGTGCTGACGATCGACCCGGCGCGCAGGCTCGCCCAGTCGCTGGGGCTGACCGCGCTCGACAACACCCCGTGCGAGGTCGCGGGCGTCGACGTGTCGGCCGGCGGCCGCCTCGACGCGATGATGCTCGACATGAAGCGGACGTTCGACGAGATCGTCCTCGCCCACAGCACGCCCGAGCGGGCCCAGGCGCTGCTCGCGAACCCCTTCTACCAGTCGCTGTCGTCGTCCTTCTCCGGCACGCAGGAGTACATGGCGATGGAGAAGCTCGGCCAGCTTGACGCGACCGGCGAGTGGGATCTGATCGTCGTCGACACGCCGCCGACCCGTTCGGCACTCGACTTCCTTGACGCGCCGTCGCGGCTGGGCACCTTCCTCGACGGCCGGTTGCTGCGGGTGCTGCTCGCGCCGGCCAAGGCGGGCGGGCGGGCCTACGCGAGGGTCCTCGGCGCCGGTCTCGGGATGTTCACCCGGGTGATCACCAAAGTGCTGGGCGCGCAGCTGCTCACGGACCTCAGCCAGTTCGTGGCGGCCTTGGAGACGATGTTCGGTGGGTTCCGCGCTCGAGCGGAGGAGACCTACCGGCTGCTCGGGGACCCGGGCACATCGTTCGTCGTGGTCGCGGCACCCGAGGCGGCGGCGCTGCGGGAGGCGTCCTACTTCGTCGACCGGCTGGACGCGGAGGGAATGCCGCTGGCCGGCCTGGTGGTGAACCGCATGCACCACAGCGATGCCACCGCGCTCACCGTGGAGCGCAGTCTGGCCGCCGCCGAGAACCTCGACGAGCACCGGGAGCATCCCCTGGCCGCGGCGGTGCTGCGCATCCATGCCGAGCGGGTGCGTCTCGCCAGCCGGGAGGCCCGGCTGCGGGAGCGGTTCACCAGCGCCCATCCGGACACCGCGCTGGTGGAGGTGGAGGCGCTGTCCGAGGATGTGCACGACCTGGCGGGCCTGCGTGAGATCGGTCACGCGCTCGCTCGTGACGAGCGGCTGGAGCAGGCGGGCTGACGCGGACGGGCTGACTCCGGCTGCGGTCGCGGCGGGCGCTGTCTGTCGTGCGAGAGGGTCGGCCTGGCGCGCGGCCGGCCTGAGCCTCGTGGCCGGCACGGCCACCGAGCGACACGGCGGGCACTGTCACCGGCGGGCACTGTCACCGGCGGGCACGGCCGCGGGCGGGGGTCCCGGGCGGCCGGCTGGAGCGGGAACGGGGGTTCCGGCGGGGACGACGCTGTCCTCGGACGGAACGGGAGAGCGGGCCGGCTAACCGGCCGAGGCGGAGCGGTGATCCGCCTGGGCGTCGGCGAGCAGCTTGCGCCAGGACGTGACGTCCGGGCGGCGACGCAGCAGCGCGCGACGCTCCCGTTCGGTCATGCCACCCCAGACGCCGAACTCGACGTGGTTGTCGAGGGCGTCGGCGAGGCACTCGGTGCGGACGGCGCAGCCGAAGCACCGGGTCTTCACCCGGTTCTGGGCGGCGCCCTGGACGAACAGCTCGTCCGGGTCGAGGTCGCGACAGGCGGCGTGAGCCGTCCAGTCGCCGTCGACGGTGGAGCCGACGAGCTGGGTCGGGTTGGCACGCAGGGTCGTGCTGACGGCGGGGGCCAGGCTTCTGGTCATGCCACCTGCCTTTCTTCTCGAGTCCGGGTCAGGGGGCCCGTGCGGGTGGTGACGTGGCGTTGACCCGAAACCGTACGGAGTGGCGTGGCCACGGCACAGACCCCACACGGGTGGTTATCCAAATGACTAGTCCGGGCCATTGATCCGGATCGCCTTGGTAGTGCGGTCTGTGACAACGGTATGTCCGTTGGGTGACAATGAGATATCACCGCATCTGGCGCCGTAGCTCGGCGATGGTCCCGACGCCGGGCGGACGCGGGAGCCGCTGTGTAAGGACCACCCTCGCGGGGTGGCCCGTTGGTGGGCAGGCCGCCTGACCGGCGGAGCGAGGCGATGTGGAGGTCGTCACGCCTCGTCCGGGGCTCGCCCGCGCAGGTCGGCGGCGTGACGGCCGCCGGATTTGCCCTGCCCCAGGTCAGGGCGTTATCAACCCGGTTGGACAGCCATCTGGCCGTAGTTCTACCGTCCTCGCGTCCCGGGGCGAGGCCGGTTGCTCGGATGTTGGCCCGTATGCTGCGACTGGTGTCCCAGCCTGGCTGGACGGAGGTCCGCCGATGACCACGCCCCCTGGGCCCCGGGCGCCGGGCGGGTGGACGCCGCCTCCGGGGCGGCGGCCGGCGTCGCCGGGTTCTGGCGTGCCCGGGGCCTCGCCCGCGCCCTCCGCGTCCGCTGGCTCGTCAACGTCCGCATCGCCCATGTCGGCGTCGGCCAGGCGGTCCTCCGTACCCGCGCCGCCGAGCGCCGGGCGCGGCGTCGGCGGCGTCGGAGACCTGTACCGGCCGGGCTTCGGCGGGCGCCCGAACGCTGGCGGTACCCGCACCGCCGCCACCCGTGGCGGCGGTGACGACGCCCATGGTGGCCGGCCGCGCGGCGTGGTCCGCCGGTGGGCGCGCGGGCTGGTCGGCCTTGCGGCGATCAGCATGCTGGCCGGCCTGCTCGTCGCGATGCTGGCGTTGCCGATGGTCGGCGCCGTGGGCCTGACCGCGAAGGACAGCGCCGACTCCTTCCTCGACCTGCCGGAGAACCTCACCGTCCCGCCGCTCGCGCAGGCCTCCCGCATCCTCGATGCCCGCGGCAACCAGATCGCCGTCCTGTCCGGTGAGCAGAACCGCGAGGTCGTCCCGCTCAGCCGGGTACCCAGGGTGATGCGCCAGGCGATCATCGACATCGAGGACTCCCGGTTCTACGAGCATGACGGGCTCGACTACAAGGGCCTCATCCGCGCCTACCTGACGAACCGGGAGAACGGCGAGGTGACCCAGGGCGGGTCGACACTGACCCAGCAGTACGTCAAGAACGTGCTGCTGATGTCGGCGACCACGCCGGAGGAGAAGAAGGCCGCCACCGAGCAGACCGTCGATCGCAAGCTGCGCGAGGCGCGGTACGCGCTCTACCTGGAGGCGCACCTCAGCAAGGACGAGATCCTGGAGCGCTACCTCAACATCGCCTATTTCGGCGACGGCGCGTACGGCATCGAGGTGGCGGCGCGGCACTACTTCGACGTCGACGTCGACGCCCTCACCCTGCCGCAGGCGACGATGCTCGCCGGGCTGGTGAAGAATCCGACCGCCTTCAACCCCGCGTTGCATCCGCAGGCCGCCCAGGAACGCCGCAACGTCGTCCTCGACCGCATGTACCAGCTGCACCACGTCAGCCAGGCGGACTTCCGCCGCGCGCACGACTCCCCGGTGGTGCTCGACCGTCGTTCCCAGTCGGCCGACCCGTGCGCGGACTCGGGCGCGCCGTTCTTCTGCGCGCTGGTGCGCCAGGAGCTGCTGCGCGACAGAACCTTCGCCCCGACCGAGGAGGACGCGCGCAGGCTCCTGTTCGAAGGCGGTCTGACCATCAGAACTACGCTGGACCCGGTCGCCGAGCAGGCCGCGCAGTCGGCCGCGAGCGAGGTCATCCCGGTCGGCAACCGGGTGGCGGCGAGTGTGGTCACGATGCAGCCGGGCACCGGGCAGGTGCTGGCCGTCGCGATCAACCGGGAGTACGGTCCGACCGCCGACGGGAAGCCGGCGAGCGAATCGACCGACTTCACGCACACGAAGGAGGTCTACCCGGCCGACGAGGACTCGTTCAGCCCGGGATCGACCTTCAAGGTGTTCACCCTGATCTCGGCGCTGCAGGCGGGTCTGCCATTGTCGACGACACTGCACGCCCCCGTCTGCTACCACTCGGACGTCTTTCCGAACCCGGATCCCGGCGGCAAGAACTGCTACGGCAACGCCGACCCGAGCGAGGACGGTTTCTACTCGTTGACGACCGCCACCTGGGGGTCGGTCAACACCTATTACATCCAGCTCGCCGAGAAGCTCGGCGTGCTGCGCACGGCGCAGATCGCCCGGCGGATGGGCGTCAGCTCCTGCCGCATCCGCGAGCAGGGCAACAACGACCCCGAATGCAAGGGGATCGACGGAATCGGCCGGGTTGACGGCTCGTCCATCCTGGGTTCCAACGAGATCAGCACCATGGATCTGGCGACCGCCTACTCCACGCTGGCCGCGCGCGGCCGCCGCTGCGACCCCCGCACGGTCACCGCGATCACCCAGCGGGTCGGGGGTGCGGACCGCCCGCTGCCCTTCAACGCCGGCGCGCCCTGCGAGCAGGTGCTCGACCCGAAGATCGCAGACACGGTCAGCTCCGTCCTGGAAGGCGTCATCAGCCACGGCACGGCCAGCGGCAACGCCCAGATCGGCCGGCCGGCCGCGGGCAAGACGGGCACCGCCGAGGGCTTCAGCACCGCCTCGTTCGCGGGCTACATCCCGCAGCTGGCCACGGCCGTGACCCTGGCCGACCCGCGCGGGCCTACGTCGCATCCGCTCACCGGCGTGCTGGGGCGCAACGTCTTCGGCGGTGGCTACCCGGCGCAGATCTGGGCCCGAACGATGACGCGGACGATCAATGGCCTCGGCCTGCCGGTCGAGCCGCTGCCGCAGGAGGACGAGACCCGGCCACAGGTGCCGACGAAGGCGCTGCCGAACGTCATCGGCCAGCCGCAGGCCGTGGCCGAGCAGGTCCTTGTCCAGCTTGGCTTCCACGTCTCCTCGCAGCCGGTCCCCGCGCCGGTGGCGCCGGGGACGGTGGTGACCATGTCACCCGCCCCCGGCAGCCAGGTGTCCCTGAACACGGAGATCCAGCTGGGGATCTCCGGCGGCCTGACCGGCGCGCAGATCCTGCCGGGCGGCTCGCCGCCGGCCGGCCTCGGGCAGGGCGGCCAGCCCGCCCCCGGCATGTTCCAGGTGTCGCCGCGCGACCAGCTCGGGCTCGGCGCGGCACTGGACGGCGGATCCGAGCCCGCCGATGACACCCGACCTCGCCGAGGTCGAGGGCGAGACCGTTAGCCGCGTAGTCGGATCGTGTTCCTCGCGGTCGTGCTCGGCGGCGCCCCGGTCGGAGGGTGGAGGCGGCGGTCAGGTGCCGGCGAGGCGGGCCTTCACCAGCGCGGCGACCCGGCCGCCCTCGGCCCGCCCGGCGACGGCGGCCTGCACCGACCTCATGGCCGGGCCGATGGCCTTCGGCCCGGACAGCCCGAGCTCGCCGAGCACCCGGTCGATGATCGCGGCCAGTTCGTCGTCGCCGAGCTGGCTGGGCAGGTACTCATCGAGCACCTCGCCCTCGGCGCGCTCCCGGGCGGCCTGCTCGCCGCGGCCGGCGTCGGCGTACGCCTCGGCCGCCTCGCGGCGCTTCTTGACCTCGCGGGTCAGGACCTTCAGGATCTCCGCCTCGTCGAGAACGCGCGCCGTGTCGCCGGCGACCTCGGCGTCCTTCACGGCGGCCAGTGCCAGCCGCAGGGTGGACGTCCGCAGCTCGTCGCGGGCCTTCATCGCGGTGGTCAGGTCGGCGCGGAGCCGCTGCTCCAGCTGGCTCCGTTCCGTGGGGGTACTCATAGTCCAGCAAGCCTATGGTCCCGCCGCCGGACTGGCCACGGCCGCCAGGCACCGACCGCCGCCGGACGACGCCGGGTGGGCACCGGGGTGGCGGTCCGGCGGCGCGCGGGGAAGGTGAGAGTGTGGGACACGGTCGCGGGGTAGCCGCGATGGTGGTGGAGCCACGGGAGGAGCCGGTGGTGGGCGGTCAGCGCGGGGCGGTGCGGACGATGGCGGGCGTCACCGCGGCGGCCGGCTCGGCCGTGCTCGCGTACGGCGCGCTGTACGAGCGCACGGCCTACACGTTGCGCCGGGTCGCGGTGCCCGGGCTGCCGGCCGGGGCTCGGCCGCTGCGCCTGCTGCACCTGTCCGACCTGCACGTCACCGTCCGCCAGCGGGGCAAGCTCGCCTGGCTCGCCGATCTCGCCCGGGTAGTGCCGGACCTGGTCACCCTGACCGGCGACATCCTGTGCGCGGACGACGCGCGGGGGCCGCTGCTTACCGCGCTGGAGCCGCTCGCCTCGTTCCCGGGCGTGTTCGTCCCCGGCAACAACGACTACTCCGCCCCGACTCTGCGCAGCCCGCACCGCTACCTGCGCGCGCATGTCCGCGCCGACCCCCGGGGCGAACCCCTCGACTGGCCTGGTCTGGCCAAGGAGCTCACGGCCGGGCTCGGCTGGACCGAGCTGACGAACACCCGCGGCGTGATCGCGGCCGGTGGCCTGCGGATCGACCTGCGCGGCGTCGACGACGCCCATCTGGGCCGGGACCGCGCGGAGCTGGTGGCGGGGCCGCCCCAGGCGGGCACCGACCTGGCGATCGGCCTGTCCCACACGCCGGAGCCCCGGGTGCTCGACGCGTTCGCCGCGGACGGCGTCGGCCTCGTCCTGTCCGGGCACACCCATGGCGGCCAGATCCGGCTGCCCGGGATCGGCGCCCTCGTCGGCAACTGCGGGTTGGAGCGGTCCCGGCTGCGCGGCCTCTCGCGGCATGAGACGGCGTCCGGTTCCTGCTGGCTGCATGTGTCACCCGGGCTCGGGACGTCGCCGTTCGCGCCGGTCCGCCTCGGCTGCCGGCCCGAGGCGACACTGCTCACCCTCCTCCCGGCGGGTCCCTGACGCCCCGCGCGCCGCTCACGTCGATCCGTCAGGTATGCTTCTCCTCGGTCGCGGGGTGTGGCGCAGCTTGGTAGCGCGCTTCGTTCGGGACGAAGAGGTCGTGGGTTCGAATCCCGCCACCCCGACCAGGCACGATGGCAGGCCCTGAGCATCCGGTCGGAGGCTCGGGGCCTGATCTTTTTCACCCGCCGGGCAAGGGACGGGGCGGAGGCCGGGCAGGGCTCGGCCGCGAAGCGGTCTGTCCCGTTTGTCGCCCGCCGGCCGGGGGCATTTCGCGGCGGCCGGGAGGTGGTGTGGCGCCGGCTCCGGGGTGTTCTACCGTGTAGCCAGCAGTTCCGGGCTCATGATCGATCATTGGCCCGTATACGTTACGATCGCACGATGGAAAAGGGGAAGCGGGAGACTGTGGCCAAATACCGTCGAGTGGTCGTAAAGCTGAGTGGTCGAGCGATTGCCGGCTCGGCAGAATTCGGGTTCGACTCCAGTGCGCTCGAGCATCTCGCCCGGGAAATCATCGCCGTCCGCCAGTCCGGCGTCGAGGTGGCCATCGTCGTCGGCGGCGGGAACCTCTTCCGCGGCAACCAGTCCGACCGGTGGGGCATAGACCGGGTCGAGGCCGACAACATCGGCATGCTGGGCACGGTCATCAACAGCCTGCTGCTGCGCGGCAAACTGACCGCGCTCGGCGAGGACAACCTGCGGGTGATGACGGCGGTGCCGGTGCCCGCGGTCGCCG
Source organism: Frankia canadensis (assembly GCF_900197875.1). Classification (GTDB taxonomy): domain Bacteria; phylum Actinomycetota; class Actinomycetes; order Frankiales; family Frankiaceae; genus Frankia; species Frankia canadensis. Next base: position 23,599 of record NZ_FZMO01000445.1, read on the forward strand.
AGCCCTATATCCGGCTGCGTGCCGCCCACCTGCTGGAGAAGGGCGCCACGGTGATTCTCGCCTGCGGCAACGGCCAGCCCTTCCTCACCACCGACTATCCGGCGGTGCAGCGGGCGCTGGAGCTCGGCGCCGACGCGGTGCTCGCCGCCAAGGACGGCGTCGACGGCGTCTACGACAGCGACCCGAAGATCAACCCGGACGCGCGGCGTTTCTCCCACCTCAGCTACGACGAGGTGATCAGCCGGGGGCTGCGGGTGATGGACCAGTCGGCGTTCATCCTGGCCCGCGACTTCGGAATTCCGCTGCATATCTTTGACATCGAGCAGAAGGGTGCGATGACGGCGATCTGCCGTGGTGAACACCGTGGCACCGTCATCACCAGCACCGGCGCGGAGCCGGGCGAGGCGGCGCTCGCGGGCTCGGCCGAATCGGCGGTCTGAGCCGGCGGCCCGGGCCGCCCGTTTCTTTCCGATTCCGCGTACCGGCGCCGTATTCCCGTATTCCCGGATTCCGGATCCCTGGTCCTCCGGGCTCCCGGATTCGCGGACTCCCGGCGCCGAGAACCGGCGCCGGGGTCACGCGTCGGCAGGGATCAGGAGCAGGAATACGTGACGGCCGGCGAGGTGTCGGTCGCGGTGACGCCGTCCGCGGTGCCGGTGGTGACGGTCTTGAACTGGGTCTGGCCGCTGAAGTCACAGGGGACCCAGGTGCCGTCGCCGACCGCCGTGCCGCCCCAGAACGACTTGGTGACCGGCTGGCCGGCGTCGACCCACTGGCCGTTCGCGTACTTGCGCAGCTGGTTGCTGATGGTCATGTTGCCGGTGTACCAGCTGTCACAGGCGATGTTGCCGTTGCCGAAGATGGTCGACCCGCCGGTCGGCGGCCAGGCGGTGACGCTGCAACCGGTCTTCGGCATCGGCGTCGCGGCGGAGGCTGGCGTGGCGGCGCCGAACAGCGTCACGGCCATCGTGCCGGTCGCGCCGATGGCCGCGGTCCGTAGGGCTGCGCGGGTACGGGGCATGCTGTCCTCCAGGGTGACAGTGGGGCGGGGTTCTCGGGCAGGGGTCGTGCCCGGGGATCAGCCGTGCACGGCCCCGAAGACATGGGTGCGGATCCGCGGTGGCGGCGGTCCGAAGAAGGTGCTGACGGTGGCGAGCAGCGGGCCGCGGGGCGCATCCCGCTGGTGGTCCGGGGCGGCCTCGGCGAGGGTGACGACGTCGAGGCCCATGAGCACCACCTGGCCGATGCCGTCGCGCAGGCCCCATTCCCACCGGGCCCGGCCGTGGTGCAGGTCGACGGCGCTGGTGCGGGTCGGCCGGTGCCCGGGGTAGGGCGCCAGGCACCGGCCGATGAGGTCGGTGAGCGCCGCGACGCCGATCGCCTCGCCGAGTGGGTTCGCGTACCGCACCCGCGGGGCGCAGCACTCCGACAGCAGCCGTGCCCGCACGGTGGGGTCGCCCGCCGCCCAGGCCGCGTGCAGGTGGTCGGCGAGGGCCTCGATCCTGGATTCGGCCGAGGGGCGCGCCGGCGGCGTCACGGCGCGAACCGCCGTCGGGCCTCGGCCCGCTGGAGCTTCCCCGACGGGGTCTTCGGCACCGTTCCGGGCGCGAGCACGACGACGGTGTGCGGACTCACGCCGAGCGCGGCCCGCACTTCGGCGGCGACGGCGAGCCGCAGCTCCGCCGGATCGGTGCCCCGGGTCTCGACGGCCACGGCGAGGCCTTCCCCGCCCGGGTGACCTGGCCGTTCGTAGTGGAAGGCGACGACGTTGCCGAGCCGGGCTCCCGGCGCGCGGGCGGCGGCGCGCTCCACCTCCTCGGGATAGATGTTGCGCCCGCCCAGGACGATCACATCCTTGCGCCGCCCGCACACGACGAGGTCGCCGTCGACGAGGTAGCCGAGGTCGCCGGTCGGGAACCAGCCGTCGTCGGCGGCGAGCCGGGCCGCGGAGCCGGGGTCGCCGTGATACCGGGAGGACACCGACGTGCCGCGGACCCGCACCTCGCCGACCGATCGGTCCGGCAGGATGGCGCCCGAGCCCGGATCGGTGACCCGCACCGACAGGCCCGGGATCGGCTTGCCGAGCATGACCAGCCGCCGCGCGCGGGCGCCGGCGGCCGCGGCCCGGGCCGATCCGGCGGCCAGCGCCTCCGCGTCGACGGTGTCCAGGCGCGGGCGACGGCCGGGAGCGGAGAACGTCACCGCGACGGTGGCCTCGGCGAGCCCGTAGGCGGGGGTGAAGGCGGTGGCGGGCATCCCGTGCTCGCCGGCGGCGGCCAGGAACTCGTCGACCGTCGCGGGGTCGATCGGCTCCCCGCCGCACAGCGCGTAGCGCAGGCAGGACAGGTCGAGGCGGGGACCCGTCCGCAACAGCCGGGCGGCCAGCGCGTAGGCGGAGCCGGGGGCGACGGTCGTGGTCGCGCGGTGCTGGGCGACCTGCCGCAGCCAGCTCGCCGGGCGGGCGAGGTAGTCGGCGGAGGATGCCAGCAGCGTGTCGCAGCGGCCACAGGCCAGTGGCAGGACGAGCCCGCCGACGAGGCCCATGTCGTGGGACAGCGGCAGCCAGGACAGCATGCGGCCGTGCACCGTCTCGTGGCTGGTCGCCACCCGGATGCCCTCGATGTTCGCGGCCAGGTTGGCGTGCGTGATCCGGGCGGTCCTCGGCGCGCCCGTCGTGCCGCTGGTCAGCTGCAGGATCGCCGGATCGTCCGGCGTGAGCGCCGGCGGGTGCCAGCTCACCGCCGGCGCGGCGCCGACCGCCTCGGCCAGCGCGACCACCCGGGCGCCGCCCCGCGCGAGTGGTCCGGCCGCCGCCTCCCACGGGGCGCCGACCAGCACGAGCGGGTCGCCGAGGGTCTCGAGGCGGGTGCGGGTGTCGGCGAGGTGGCGGGCGAGGTCGACGGTGCGGCCTGGGGCGGGGGCCATCGTCAGGCTGCCGCCGGCGAGCCATGCCGCCATCGCGGCGGTGACGGTCGCCCGCGAGGCGGCGGCGATGATGACGACTGGTCGGCCCGGGCCGACGCCGCGCGCCTGCAGGCCGGCGGCCGCGCGGCGGGCATCGCGGTACAGGTCGGACCAGCTGACCCGCTCGCCGCCGTCAGGCGCGAGGAAGGTGACGCCGCTGCGCCCCCCGGCCGCACGCCGCATGCGATCCAGCAGATAGACCGGGTCCGGCCCGCAGGCGCGGCCCGATGGCGCGGTCCGGTCCGGCGACATGGCCTGATCCGGCGGCATGGCCCGATCCGGCGGCATGGCCCGGTCCGGCGACATGGCCTGATCCGGCGACATGGCCTGATCCGGCGGGGCGGCCCCGGCGGCGGGGGCCCGTTCCCAGAGGTTGACCATTGTCCATTGCTTTCTGCGGCGGTGGGTCCCCGGGCTCAGATATCGTCGCCCGCGGCGTCCCGATAGACGGCGAGAATGAGGCGGTCCCAGTATCGGCCGCGATAGAAGTCGTGCCGGCGCAGACGGCCTTCGAGGATCAGGGAACCATCCGCGGAGTTGGCCCGATCGGCCCCGGCGAACTGCGGATAGTTGAATTCCGGAACCTCGAAGTAGAGTTTCCGGAAAGGCCAGATGTCAAAGATGTACCGGACGAACAGATCGAGGGCCTCGACGGCGAGCCCGGAGCCGGCGTACTCGGTGCGGACGGCCGCGCCCACGTACGCGTAACCCAGGGAGAACTCCGGGTTGTAGCAGATCGCGTGCCCGATCGGCCGGCCCGCGTCGATCGACTCGATCAGGAACTGGGTCAGTACCCCCTGCCACAGCTCCTGCTCGAACTGAGGGTACGAGGGCACCGAACCCCGGTACCGCCAGCGGAAGCCGACCTCGGGCGTCACGGCCAGCTCGTACAGGAACGGCGTCGACGCCGGCAGCACGGGCAACAGGCGCAGGAAGCGGCCGGCGAAGCGCGGTGCCGGTGGCGACTGTGCCGGTGGCGACTGTGCCGGTTGCGCACCGCCGTCCGCCCGCGCGGCGCCCACTGCCGGCCCCTGACCGGGTGGTCCTGGGACGGCGGCGCTCCCGGCGCCGGCCGCGGTCGAGCCGGCCCGGTAATGGCCGTAGAGCTCGCCGACCGTGGCGACGTCCAGCCAGTTCGCCTCGGAGATGTCGGCGCCGAGTTCCGTCATGTAGAGACAGAGGTCGAGAAGGCGGAAGGAATCGAGACCGAGGTCCTCGTGAAGCCGGCTGCCGGCCGTGACCGACGCGTCGGGAAAACCAAGCCTGCGGGCGACAAGCTGCTCGAATTCGTCGTGTTGGAGCATGCTACCTGTTCTGCAGGACGATTTCGGGCAGTGCGAACAGGAAGGACCGTAGCAAGTCCCGCGGAAGGACAGCAACGACGATGACCCGTTCCGGCTAGCGCGCGTCGGCGGCGCCCTCCCGCCGGGTCAGGGCCGGCCCGACCCGACCCGCCGATCGCCGGCAGTCCGGGATCGGATCGGGGTCGGCTCGAGCCGGGGCCGTGGTCAGTAGGAACGGGCGACCAGGGCGACGAGGTCGTCGCCCTGGTCGCCGGCGGCGGGAACCGCGCCGTCCGGCGTCTGCAGGCAGCGGATGCTCAGTGCGTCCTGCGTGAGGCGGGCCTCACCCTCCTCGCCGACGAGGCGCCAGGGGATGCGGGCGAAACCGGTCTGCGCCGCGGCGGCCGCGTCCGCCAGCGTGCCGACGTCCGCGGTGCGGCTCTCCCGCAGCTCCAGCGCCTCGGCGAACAGGGCGGCCTGGACCTCGTCGAGCAGCGCGGGCACGCGGGTCGAGACCTCGGCCAGGGCGACCGGCGACTTCGTCGAGTTGTCGCGGCGGGCCAGGGTGGCGTTTCCGGCGGCGAGGTCGCGCGGGCCGACCTCGACCCGCACCGGGATGCCCTTGATCTCGGCGTCGGTGACCCGGCGGCCGAACGACAGGCCCGGGCGAGCGTCGAGCTGGGTGCGCACGCCCGCGGCGGTCAGCGCCGTGGCGAGCTCCCGCGCGGCGGCCACGACGGCGTCGTCGTCGCGCACCGGCAGCACGACGACCTGCGTCGGGGCGAGCCGCGGCGGGATCCGCAGGCCGTTGTCGTCGCCGTGCGCCATGATCAGGCCACCGACCATGCGGGTGGAGCAGCCCCAGGACGTCGTCCAGGCGAGGTGGCGTGCGCCGTCCGCGCCGAGGAAGTCGATGTCGAAGGCGCGGGCGAAGTTCTGGCCGAGCTCGTGGCTGGTCGCCATCTGCAGGGCCTTGCCGTCGCCCATCATGCCCTCGCAGGTCACGGTGTTGGTGGCGCCGGCGAAGCGCTCGCGGCGGGTCTTCGCGCCGACGAAGACGGGGATTGCCAGCACGTCCGTCAGGAAGTCCCGGTAGACCTCCCGCGCGATCCGGCGGGCGTAGGCGGCGGCGTCGGCCTCGTCCGCGTGCGCGGTGTGGCCCTCCTGCCAGAGAAACTCGCTGCTGCGCAGGAACAGCCGGGGGCGCAGCTCCCAGCGGACCACGTTGGCCCACTGGTTGAGCAGCAGGGGCAGATCGCGGTAGCTCTGGGTCCACTTGGCCAGGTACTCGCCGATGACGGTCTCGCTCGTGGGCCGTACGACGACCGGTTCCTCGAGCTCCTTGCCACCGCCGATGGTGACCACCGCGAGTTCGGGGCTGAAGCCCTCGACGTGCTCGGCCTCCCGGCGCAGGTAGCTCTCGGGGATGAACAGTGGGAAGTAGGCGTTGACCGCGCCGGCCGCCTTGATCCGCGCGTCGACGTCGGCCTGCATGCGCTCCCACAGGGCATAGCCGTACGGTCGGATGACCATGGTCCCGCGGACGGGACCGTTGTCGGCCAGTTCGGCCTTCGCGAGCACGTCCTGGTACCAGCGCGGGAAGTCGGTCGCACGGGGAGTGAGTACAGCCACCCCGCCACGATATTGCCTGCGCCGGGAATCCCGGCGATCGCCTGCGCCGGGTTCCCGGCGGCCGGAGCGGGCGGCGCCGGGAACGGCGGCGGTGCCGACGTCCGGGAGCCCCGGGCCCGGGAGACCGGGTGCCCGGGTGTCAGGTCAGGTGCGGGCTCGGCCGGGGCGGCGCGTCGGTGCCGACGACGAGCTGGTCGTCGCGGCCTGTCTCCCGGAACACCAGCGAGACGTCGACATCGCCGTGGTGGCTGACCAGGCAGGCGGTGGGCGGGACCAGGATCATGGCGGTGGTCAGGTCGGCCGCGGTGGCCCCCGGCGCTAGGACCAGCTCGTGCCGCACGACCGGGCCATCGTGGACCATGACCACCTCGGCGAGGGACGGCGGGCGCCCTCCCGTGACCGGCCGGGGCTCCGGCAGGAGATCGTCGCTGTCGACGGTGCTCATCTTCTGGCCGTCCTCCTCTGTCTGCGCGTCTTCACTCATCGGAATGTAGATCTTGCGTCGAGCGAGAATCTGGCGTCGCGCTCCCGATCCCTGTCCGCTCGGCGTCTTCCTCGATACTGTCAGCAATATCGATGTTGCTGACCAGCAAATCACGATCGGCGGCTCGTGACTACCGGAGATGTCCGGACAGAGTGGACGTCGCGTAACTCCGCGCGAACGTCCTGATCATCTGCGTAGCGCCGCGCGCGGGTTGGCCGCTTCGTCGGCTGCGCCCCACTGCGTCACCCGGCACAAGGGAGGGCACCGGACACGCCGTGCGCCACGGGACAGAGCGTGTGATCATCGGACGCGCGGGGGTGATCGGGCGCACCGGACGGTCCGGGCATGTCCGCACGGGTCGTGCCGCGAGGCGCGTCGATGAACATTCGGTATCACCGGGACACCGTTCGGCCGCCGGCTTGATGTCCTTTGATGACCATCGAGCGGCGGGCGCCCGTCATCCGCGACGGTGGCTGATCGACTACACCGGGCGTGCATCATCCTGCCGGGTGGTCGGCCGCGCGTCCGAGGCTCCGTCGGCCCTTGTCCTTATCTTGTCCAGGGGTTGTCCATGCTGGTCGCCGGGGTGCCGGTCGACCGCCGCTGGCCTGCGGTTGCTTTGGGACGGCGAGGTGCCGGCCCCGGGCTCGCCGCCAGGCCGCCGCCCGCGTGTTGGTAACCATGTGTCGTGAATTGTGTACACACTGCCGCAAGTTCCGCAGGTCCGTCTTGGTCAACGGGCCGTAAATCCTCCGACATGGATGTGTTTCGGTTGGTGACGGGTTGGCGTATGCGGTTGTTCATCTTTCGTTCATGCTGGATCGCTTCGATTCTCGCCGGCACCCCAGTCCGGGGGGCGGACGACATCTGCGCCGTGAACGGCGCGAGGACGAAGGGTTGCTTGTGAAGCTAGGCAGGCGTCAGGCCGCCGTCGGGGCCGCGATGGTGGCTCTGCTCACCGTGGCGGCGTGTGGGACTGATGACAACAGCGACTCCGGCGGCTCCGGGACGAAGCCGTCGGGGACCGCGAGCGCGATCGCGTGCGCGAAGGGCTCGATCACGGGTTCCGGCTCGTCCGCGCAGAAGAACGCCGTCGACGAGTGGGTGAAGGCGTACCAGAGCGCCTGCTCCGGTGCGACGATCAACTACCAGTCGACGGGCTCGTCGACCGGTCGCCAGCAGTTCATCGGCAAGCAGGTCTCCTTCGCGGGCTCCGACTCCGCGCTCAAGGACCAGCAGAAGATCGACGCCGACGCGCGCTGCGCGCCCGGCACCGCGGTCGACCTGCCGATGGCCGTCGGCCCGGTCTCGCTGATGTACAACATCTCGGGCGTCAAGGACCTGCAGCTGTCGGGTCCGACCCTGGCGAAGATCTTCGCCGGTAAGATCACCAAGTGGGACGATCCGGCCATCAAGGCCGAGAACCCCAGCGCCTCGCTGCCCAGCGCGACCATCGCGACGGTGCACCGCTCGGACGGCTCCGGCACCACGGACAACTTCACCAAGTTCCTGAAGGCCGTGGGCGGTGCTGACTGGACGTTCGACTCGGGCTCGGACTGGAAGGCCCCGGGCGGCCAGGGCGCCAAGGGCAGTGACGGTGTGACCTCCACGGTGAAGTCCACCGAGAACTCCATCGGCTACGCCGAGCTGTCCTACGCCGAGAACGCGGGCCTGTCGACCGTCAAGGTCAAGAACGCCGCCGGTGAGTACGTCGCGCCGAGCACCGATGGCGCCTCGCTCGGCCTGAGCACCGCGAAGATCGCCGATGGTGACGACCTGAAGCTCACCTTCGACTACACCACGGCCACCAAGGGCGCCTACCCCGTGTACCTGGTGACCTACGAGATCGCCTGCACCAAGGGCCTGCCGGCCGACCAGGCCGCGCTGGTCAAGTCGTTCCTGACCTACACGGCCTCGGACGCCGCCCAGACCGCCATCGGCGACCTCGGCTACGCGCCGCTGCCCGACGCGGTCGCGACCAAGGTCCGCGCGGTCATCGCGACGCTGTCCTGACGACCGGAACCGGTCGGTAGGAGACACCCGACCGGCCAGCCGGTACCCGCGGTGGGGCACCACGCCCCACCGCGGGTTCGTCGGTATCCGGCTCCCCGCCGGCTCGGCGACACCCAGCTGACGCACGGCATCCAGCTGACGCACGGCACCAAGGAGAGGACCATGACGACGGAGCCGGACAGCTCGGCGGACGACGCCGGGCCACGGGGAACCGCTTCGGCGACGGACCCGACCCCCGCCCAGCTCGTGACCACGAGCAAGGCCAAGATCGGTGCGGCCGACCTCATCTTCAAGAACCTGACCCGTACGGCCGGCATCGGGCTGCTGGTGCTGATCGCCGCGATCGCGCTGTTCCTGGTGCTGCGCGCCACCGACGCGCTCAGCGCCAACACCGGCAACTTCTTCGGAACCCAGGAGTGGTTCCCCAACCAGACGCCGCCGAAGTTCGGCGTCGCGGCGACCCTGTTCGGCACGATCGTGACCGCCGCCATCGCGATGATCATCGCGGTGCCGGTGGCCGTCGGGATCGCGCTGTTCATCACCGTCTACGCGCCCCGCCAGCTGGCGTCGGTGCTCGGCTACGTCGTCGACCTGCTCGCCGCGGTGCCGAGCGTCGTCTACGGCCTGTGGGGCCTGATCGTCCTCGCCCCGCACATGAAGGGCACCCAGCTCTGGCTCAACGACGTCCTCGGCTGGATCCCGCTGTTCAGCGCCGACGCGGTCGGGCGGTCGTTCCTCGTCGCCGGCGTGGTGCTCGCCATCATGATCCTTCCGATCGTCGCCGCGCTGTCCCGCGAGGTCTTCCTCCAGGTGCCCAACGCCCACCGGGAGGCGGCGCTGGCGCTCGGTGCGACCCGCTGGGAGATGATCCGCACCGCGGTGCTGCCCTACGGCCGCCCCGGCGTGATCAGCGCGTCGATGCTGGGCCTGGGCCGGGCGATGGGCGAGACGATCGCCGTCGCGCTGGTGCTGCCCGCCTCGTTCAAGATCTCCGTCCACTGGCTGGAGCCCGCCGGCAACACGATCGCCGCGAACGTGGCGAACGGCTGGGGTGAGGCCAACGAGATCGGCCGGGGCGCGCTCATCGCCTCCGGTCTCGTCCTGTTCATCGTCACGATGGTCGTGAACATGATCGCGCGCGCCATCGTCGCCCGCCGCCGTGACTTCTCGGGGAGCTCCGCATGAGCACCGCGACCGCGCCGGAGCCCGTCGTCACGGGTGAGGACCGGCTCAACCTGCGGGGCCAGACCCTGCCCCGCTGGACGCCGCTCGCGGTGGCCGCCGGGTCCGTCGTCCTCGCGCTGCTGATCTACTTCGTGACGCCGGTCGACAGCGAGATCCAGATCGTGCTGATGGCCGCGATACTGTTCCTGATCGCGATGTCGGCGGCCTCGACCGTGGTCGAGGGCGCGCGGCGGGCACGTGACCGGTTCGCGACTACGCTGGTCTACACCGCGTTCCTGCTCGCCTTGATCCCGCTGGTCGCCGTCCTGGTCAGCGTGATCAGCAAGGGTGCCAAGCGGCTCGACCTCGACTTCTTCACCCACTCGATGAACAACATCGGCGCTCGCGACGCCGGCGGCGGTATCTACCACGCGATCATTGGCACGGTCGAGCAGGTCGTGATCGCCAGCGCGATCGCGGTGCCGTTCGGCCTGCTGGTCGCGATCTACCTGGTGGAGTACGGCCAGGGCCGGATCAGCCGGGTGATCAGCTTCTTCGTCGACGTGCTCACCGGTCTGCCGTCGATCATCGCCGGTCTGTTCGTGCTGTCGTTCTGGGTGCTCGCGCTCGGCTTCGGCTTCTCCGGGTTCGCCGGCGCGCTGGCGCTCGTCGTCCTCATGATCCCGACGGTCGTGCGGTCGTCGGAGGAGATGCTCAAGCTCGTCCCGAACGAGCTGCGCGAGGCCGGCTACGCGCTCGGGGTGGCCAAGTGGCGCACGATCCTCAAGGTCGTCGTCCCCACGGCGCTGCCCGGCATCGTGACCGGCGTCATGCTGGCGGTCGCCCGGGTGTCCGGCGAGACCGCCCCGGTGCTGCTTACCGTCTTCGGTACGAACCTCATCAACAGCAACCCGTTCTCCGGCGAGCAGAGCTCCCTGCCTCTGTACATCTACTCGCAGGCCGGCCAGCCCCAGCAGTTCGCCATCGATCGCGCGTGGGCCGCGGCGCTCGTGCTGATCATCATCATCATGCTGCTCAACCTCATCGCCCGGCTGTTCGCCGGACGCAACCGGTTGAAGTGATCCGAACCGTCCTCCAGGCAGATCGCGAGTCGAGGTTGTCATGGCCACCCGCATTGACGTAAACGGGCTGACGGCGTACTACGGCAAGTTCAAGGCCGTGGCCGACGTGAACCTGACCATCGAGCCGAAGAACGTCACCGCCTTCATCGGGCCGTCCGGCTGCGGAAAGTCGACGGTTCTGCGCACACTCAACCGGATGCACGAGGTGCTCCCGAACGCCCGGGTCGAGGGCGAGGTCCTGCTCGACGGGGAGGACCTCTACGGCCCCGGCATGGACCCGGTCAACGTCCGCCGCACGGTCGGCATGGTGTTCCAGCGGCCGAACCCGTTCCCGACGATGTCGATCCGCGAGAACGTGATCGCCGGCCTCAAGCTCAACGGGGTGCGCAACAAGGCGCTGCTCGACGAGCGGGTCGAGGAGTCGCTGCGCGGCGCGAACCTCTGGGAGGAGGTCAAGGACCGGCTCAACCGGCCCGGCGCCGGCCTGTCCGGCGGTCAGCAGCAGCGGCTCTGCATCGCCCGGGCGATCGCGGTGGAGCCGCAGGTCCTGCTCATGGACGAGCCGTGCTCCGCGCTCGACCCGATCTCCACCCTGGCGATCGAGGACCTCATCACGAAGCTGAAGTCGAGCTTCACCATCGTCATCGTCACCCACAACATGCAGCAGGCGTCCCGTGTCAGCGACTCCACCGCGTTCTTCTCGCTGGAGAAGACCGGCGACCCGGGCCGTCTCGTCGAGTTCGACAAGACCTCGAAGATCTTCAGCAACCCGACGGAGAAGCGAACCGAGGACTACGTCTCCGGACGGTTCGGCTGACCTCCACCGGAGCGAACGGACAGGACGAGCGGATGCTCCCGGGACGCCGAGGGTCCGGTCCACCCGGGGGAGTCGACCGCGACACGGTGCCGGCCGCACGGCCGTCCCACGCCGACCAGGCGGGGACGGCCGCGGCGGCCACGCCACTGCCCACCCGACCAGCGCCGGCCGCGGCCCTGCCAACGCCCCCGCGGCCAGCGCCCGAGCCGCCGACGTCGTCCGCTCCGGCGGCATCCGTGCGGGCCACGCTCGCCCAACCGGCCTCGGCCCCACGGCCGACGGCGACGGTCAGGGCCGCCGCGATCACCGCGCCCGGCAGGCCGGCGCTGCTGATCGCCGACTGCGACGTCGACGACGAGATGGTGGACGCGATCATCGGCGGCGGCGTCGAGGTCAGCGTGGTGGCCGACGGCGCGCTGGCGCTGCTGGAGATCGGCCTGCAGCAGCCGGCCGCGCTGCTGATCAGCGCCCGCCTGCCCGTCGTCGACGGCGTGACCGTCGTACGGACCGTACGCAGCGTTCCCGGGCATGACGAGGTGCCCATCCTGCTCGCGGTCGGCCCCGACGACCGGCCCGCCGCCGCCGCCGGGCTCGACGCCGGCGCCAGTGCCTGTGTCGGCAAGCCCTATCGGGTGCCGGAGGTCCTCGCCATGGTCGGCGGCCTGGGCAGCGGGCGCCCCGGCGGCCCGTCCTCGCGCGCGCCCGGAGCCGACGTGCTGCGCGGCGGGCTCGTCATGCTGGACCGGGCGGCCCACGAGGTCCGCCTGGACGGCGCGCTGGTCGCCGTGCCACCCCGGGAGTTCCGGCTGCTCGCGCTGCTGCTCGAACAGGCCGGGCGGGTCGTCCCGCGGGAGACCCTGCTGCGCGAGGTCTGGGGCTCGGCGGACACCGAGACGAACACCCTCGCAGTGCACGTCCGTCGCCTGCGCCGCCGGCTCGGCGAGACCGCCGGCCAGCCGACCGTCATCGAGAGCATCCGCGGCGTCGGCTACCGCTTCCGGCTGGCTGCCCCCGAGCTGGGCTGAGCCTGAGCTGGGCTGGGTCCGAGCTTGGCTGGGTCCGAGCTGGGCTGAGCCCGCGCGGTGGGTCAGGCTGGCGGGTCAGGCGGGCAGGGCGTAGACGCCGGGGGAGAGTTCGGCGACCAGGCCGTCCTCGATCAGGCCGGCCAGGGCACGGCCGCGCTGCACCGGTTCGTCCCACACCTGGTCGAGCAGCATGCGGTCGACGGGATGCTCGGCGTCGCGCAGCACCGCGAGCAGCCGGCCGCGGACCTGGCGGTCGGTGCCGGCGTAGCCCTGCGGCCGGCGCGCCGGACCGGTGCCCGCGGGGCTGCCCGCGGCGACCCAGGCGCACTGCCCGAGCAGCGGGCAGGCGGGGCAGCGGGGCGTGCGGGCGACGCAGACCAGCGCGCCGAGCTCCATCAGCGCGGCGCTGGTCATGGCGGCGGTCTCGGCGTCGGCGGGCAGCAGCTCCGCGACGGCGGCCAGGTCTCGGCGGCTGACGGTGGCGGGCGGGTCGGCCCGGCCCTCCACGGCCCGGGCATACAGCCGGCGCACGTTCACGTCGACCACCGGATGGCGCTGGCGGAACGCGAACGCGGCGACGGCCCGGGCGGTGTAGGCGCCGACGCCGGGCAGGGTGAGCAGCGCGTCAAGCTCGGCCGGGATGACGCCGTCGTGCCGCTCGACGACGGCGGTCGCGGCCTGGTGCAGCCGCAGGGCACGGCGCGGGTAGCCGAGGCGGCCCCAGGCGCGCACCGCCTCCCCGGCGGGTTCGGCGGCGAGCGCCGCCGGCGTCGGCCAGCGGGCCAGCCACGCCTCCCAGACAGGCAGCACCCGGGTGACGGGCGTCTGCTGCAGCATCACCTCGCTGACCAGCACCGCCCACGGCGTCGTGCCGGGATGGCGCCAGGGCAGGTCCCGCGCGGCGACGGCGAACCAGTCGAGCACGAGCCCGCCGAGCTCTGGGGTTGTGGTGGTGGTCATCCACGTCATCGTGCCAGGCGGGTCCGAGACGGCCGGCGCGCGGGTCGGGCGTCGCGGGCCCGGCCCGGCGGTGGGTCACCGGCCCGGCGGGTCAGACGTAGCGCTCGAGGATGCTCGACTCGGCGAGACGGGACAGGCCTTCGCGCACCGCCCGGGCCCGGGTCTCGCCGACGCCGTCGACGGTCTGCAGGTCGTCGACGCCGGCGGCGAGCAGCTTCTGGAGGGTGCCGAAGTGGTCGACCAGCCGGTCGACGACCATCCGCGGCAGCCGCGGCACCTTCGCCAGCATCCGGTAGCCGCGCGGGCTGATCTGCCGGTCGAGGATGTCCGCCCCGCCGGAGAAGCCGATCACCCGGGCGAGCACGGTGAGGTCGAGCAGGTCGGTCGGGGACATCGCGGACAGCTCGGCGAGGACCTGGGCGGCCGGCCCGGCCTTGGAGCCTGCCGGCAGGTAGTCGCGCACGGTGAGCTCACGCTCGGTCTCGACACCGGCCATCAGCTCCTCGAGCTGCAGCGACAGCAGCCGCCCGTCGGTGCCGAGCTCGACGACGTACCCCTCGATCTCGTCGGCGATGCGGCGCACCATCTCCAGGCGCTGACTGACGGAGATCGCGTCGCGGACCGTGACGAGATCCTCGATCTCCAGCGCCGACAGGGTGCCGGCGACCTCGTCCAGGCGCAGCTTGTAGCGCTCGAGGGTGGCCAGGGCCTGGTTCGCGCGGGACAGGATCGCCGCCGAGCCGTCGAGCACGTACCGACGCCCGGCCACGTACAGGGCGATGATGTGCATCGACTGGCTGACCGAGATGACGGGGTACTCCGTCTGCTTGGCGACGCGCTCCGCCGTGCGGTGGCGGGTGCCGGACTCCTCGGTCGGGACGGTCGGGTCCGGGACGAGGTGCACGGCCGCGCGCACGATGCGCTGCAGGTCGGAGGACAGCACGATCGCGCCGTCCATCTTCGCGAGCTCACGCAGCCGGGTCGCCGAGAACTCGACGTCGAACTCGAAGCCGCCGGTGCACAGGCCCTCGACGACCTTGTCGTGGCCGAGCACGATCAGCGCGCCGGTGTGGCCGCGCAGGATCCGCTCAAGGCCGTCACGGAACGGGGTTCCGGGGGCGACCGCGGCCAGTGTCGCCCGGAAGATGTCGTCTCCGGGTGGTCCTGCCATCAGGCTCCCTCAGCTCCTCGGCTCCCCGCGTCTGCGCCTGCCCTTCGATGCTATCGGGGCGGCCGGCGCCGGGGGTCCCGTCGATCACAGGGTAATGAATACCGGTTGTGTCGACTTGTTGAATATTTACGTGTCGTACATTCGAGCAATCGCGCCGATCAGGTCAGGCACCTCGGTGACCGTCATACCCGGCACCTCCGCCCCCGCGCCGGCCGGAACCAGCGCCCGGCGGAATCCCAGCCGGGCCGCGGCGGCCAGCCGCCGGGGCACGCCGCCCACCGCACGCACCTCTCCCGCGAGCCCGACCTCGCCGAGCGCGACGAGATCCGCCGGCAGCGGCCGGTCCCGGAAGGCACTCACGACCGCCAGCGCCGTCGCCAGGTCCGCCGCGGGCTCGGCGAGGCGGACCCCGCCGACGGTCGCCGTGTAGACGTCCGACCGGCCGTAGCGCAGCCCCGCCCGCCGCTCCACCACGGCGAGGATCATCGCCACCCGGGCCTGGTCGAGCCCGGACACCGCCCGGCGGGGGACCTGGGCGGACGACTCGGCCACGAGGGCCTGCACCTCGGCGACGAGCGGGCGGCGCCCCTCCATCGTCACCGTGACGCAGGTGCCCGGCACGGCCACCTCGGCGCCGCCGCCGGAGCGGGACAGGAACAGTCCACTCGGATCGGCGATGCCGTGGATGCCGCCGTCGTCCATCTCGAAACAGCCGACCTCGTCGGCGGGGCCGTACCGGTTCTTGCCGGCGCGGACCAGCCGCAGGGTCGAATGCCGCTCACCCTCGAAGTGCAGCACGACGTCAACCAGATGCTCCAACAGGCGCGGGCCTGCCACCAGGCCGTCCTTTGTCACATGCCCGACAAGGATGACCGCGAGCCCAAGCGCCTTCGCCGTGCGGATGAGCGCGGCGGTGACCTCGCGGACCTGGGTGACCCCGCCGGCGGCACCCTCGACCCCGGCCGCCGAGATCGTCTGCACCGAGTCGACCACCAGCAGCGCCGGCTGGACCTCCTCGACGTGGTGCAGGACGGCGCCGAGGTCCGTCTCGGCGGCGATCCACAGATCCTCGTGCAGCGCGTTCGTGCGCCCGGCGCGCAGACGCACCTGAGCGGCCGACTCCTCCCCGGTGACGACCAGGGCCCGGGAGCCGGTGGCCGCGCTGCGAGCGGCCACCTCGAGCAGCAGGGTGGACTTGCCGACGCCGGGCTCGCCAGCGAGCAGGATCACCGCCCCGGGCACCAGGCCGCCGCCGAGCACGCGATCGAGCTCGTCCACACCCGTCGGGCGCCGGCGCGCGGCCGTGACGTCCACGGCGACGACGGGCTGGGCCGGGGCGGTGACGACCGCCGCGGCCCCCGCCCGCGGGCCGCCGATGCCCGCGCCGCGCCGCGGCGCGGGCGCCTGGGCCTCGAGCGTTCCCCATTCCTGGCAGCGCGAGCAGCGCCCGGCCCAGCGGACCGACTCCACGCCGCACCCGCTGCAGCGGAAGCCGCCCGACGCGGCCCGCCCGGAGCCGCGGCCGCCCCCGGCCGCCCGCACAGATGTCATGGTCGCCACGTTAGCCCGCGGGTCCGACAGCACGGGGACGGCCGGCGACCGGTCCCGCCACCCAGGTGCCGGGACGAGCGGGCGCCGACCGCCCTGGCCGCCCACCGCGGCGGCCCCGGGCGCCCGCACCCGCGCGCGGGTCAGCCGGTGGTGGTGTGCGGGCTCGCGGAGACCGTCGGCGTCGCGGCGGTGCCGGCCGGGACGGTCGGGCTGGCCGTCGGGCTGGCCGTCGAGCCCGGGGTGGCCGTGCCCGGCGTCTGCGCGGCGGCGCTCGGGCTGGCCTCGCCCGGCTCGGCGGAGGCACCCTGGGCCGCGGGCTCCACCGGGACGTCCAGGGTCACGCTGCCGGCGTGCGCGAACGTGAACGTGATGGGCAGCTGCGACCCGATCAGCTGGTTCTTCCGGACGCCCTGCAGGCTCGGTGCGGAGCCGTTGGCGATGAAGATCCGGTCGCCGCCCGCCGGGATCTCGGCTGGCGTCGGCGGCCGGCCCCCGGCGGCGCCGGGCGAGGTCACCGAGACCAGAGTGTCGGGCGTGGAGCCCGCGTTGAAGAACGCGGAGACGACCTGGGCCGACTCGCCCTGGGCCACCGGCCCGGCGACGTAGACGTTGCGCAGCGTGATGGGGCCGACGGCGCCGGCGACGCTGTTCGTCGTCGTGCGGGCGCTGTTGGTCATCGCGTCGGTGCCGGAGGCGCAGCCAGCCGCGCCGCCCGCGCCGAGGGCTGTGGCGAGCATGGCCACGCCGACCCGGCGGGAGGCCATCCGCCGCCGGAACCCGCCGCGCCTGGCGGCGTCGTCGCGGGCGGCCGCGGGCTCGGCCGCGACGCCGGCGGAGGTGATGACTGACGGGAAACGGGCACCCGGACGGCGGCTCACAGCTCGGTGGCTCCTCCTGCACAAGACCGGCGCATGGCGGCGCCGGTGCTGGTCGACGGCCGCCGCGGGGGACGGCCGACCCGGCGGAGCTCCGGCGCCGGCGGTCGGTCCCGACCGGCCTGCCGGGTCACCCCCGGGTGCGCGGATCGGCCCGCCGCCGATGCCAGGTGGGACAGCACACTGTCGGTGGGAGTCGCCGCGCGGGGCTAACACTAGCCATCCGGGACTGCCACGTGCGGAGCCCGCGGGGGTCGTCCCGGCCCGTGCGGGCGGGCCCGCGGGTGCGGGGCGCGGTGCCCGTGCGGCGCCTGACCCCCGCCCGAGCGGCGCCACCGGCGAGGACGAGCCCGCTGGGGGCCGGGACGGGCAGGTCGGCGACGTGGGCAGAGTCACGCCCCGGACGGGGCCGGACGGGGCTCGGCGCGGCGGGCGTGGCCCGGCGTGCGCGCGACGTGGCCGCCGTGTCGGCGGGCGGGCGGCGAGCGGGCGCGCTACGTTTGCCACGCCCTTCGCGCTCAACGTTCGGCCAACAACATGTCCGCCGGTCGTCCGTTTTACCTGGTAGGGCTGTTCGGTGTGGTTGCGCGGCGATGTGGTGCGCCGCGCGTGGATGCGGGTCGGGCCCTGCCCCCCGGCGGCGAACGGCCGACGGAAGACGCTGTCGGGCCCGTCACCATGGCGTTGCGGGCGTTGCCCTTGCAGCGCGCGTCTGACCTGCGGCGATGCGTGCGTGTTACGCTGGTAGAGGCGGAAGGGGCACGTGACACATGGCGTTCCAAGTCGGCGAGACCGTTGTTTACCCGCATCATGGTGCTGCTCTGATTGACGCGATTGAAACTCGGGTCATCAAGGGCGAGGAAAGACTCTATCTCGTACTGAAGGTCGCTCAGGGCGATCTGACTGTCCGGGTTCCGGCCGACAACGTCGGCATGGTCGGGGTGCGCGACGTCGTCGGGCAGGACGGGCTGGAACGGGTGTTCGAGGTGCTCCGGGCACCGCACACCGAGGAGCCCACAAACTGGTCCCGGCGTTACAAGGCGAATCTCGAGAAGCTCGCGTCGGGTGACGTGAACAAGGTCGCAGAGGTCGTTCGGGACCTGTGGCGTCGTGATCGTGAGCGGGGCCTTTCCGCGGGCGAGAAGCGGATGTTGAGCAAGGCCCGGCAAATTCTCGTCAGTGAGCTCGCGCTCGCGGAGGGCACCAACGAGGACAAGGCCGAGGCGATGCTTGACGAGGTTCTCGCCGGCTGACCGCGGATCTCCCGCGAGCAGAGCTCCCGACAGATCCCTCGTCGGGCGATCTGACCGACCGGCGAGATACTCCGGAATTGGATTTCCCGGCGGGGCCGGCGCGGACGCAGCGGCGTCCAGACCGGCTCTGGGCCCGAGTGGTTCGGCGGCAGTGCGGTTCGGGCGGCGCGGGGGAGCCCGGGCCCGTCCCGCCGTACCGTGCCCACCCGCCCGTGCGGGCCCGGGTCGGCCGGCTCGCGCCCGGTCGAGCACATAGGCCATGCTCTCGTGGTGGATGGCACACGGGAGGTCTGGTGATGGGCGAAGGTCCCCAGCCGCGGGCGGTGGGCCCTCGGGTCGCGGCGATCGTGCCGGCGGCCGGCCGCGGCGAACGTCTGGGTGGCGGCACCCCCAAGGCGCTGCGCGCCCTCGGTGGCCGGCCGATGCTGGTGCGATCGGTCGAGGCGCTTCGGCGCTCCGAGTCCGTGACGCAGATCGTCGTGGCGGCGCCGCCCACCCTCGTCGAAGTCGTGGCCCAGCTGCTCGGCCCGGACGTGCGGGTGATCGCCGGCGGCGCGGAGCGGGTCGACTCGGTCCGCCGCGCGCTCGGCGCGGTCGACGACGACGTCTCGGTCGTCCTCGTCCACGACGCGGCCCGCCCGCTGATCCCGCCGGCGCTCGTCGACGCGGTCGCCGCGGCGGTCATCGCGGGCCATCCGGCGGTGATCCCGGTGCTCGGGCTCGGCGACACGGTCAAGGAGGTCGGCCCGGACGGCCGAGTGATCCGTACCCCACCCCGGGACGGCCTGCGCGCCGTGCAGACCCCGCAGGGGTTCCGCCGGGACGTGCTCGCCGCCGCCTACGCCCTGCAGGACGTCCCGGTGACCGACGACGCCGGCCTGGTGGAGGCGCTGGGCGTCCCCGTCACCACCGTTCCCGGCGCGCAGGAGGCGTTCAAGGTGACCCGACCGCTCGATCTGGTACTCGCCGAGGCGTTGCTGGTTCGCCCGTCGGCGAGCGACGCCCGCGCCGGGGCGGACGCCTGTGGAAGCAACGCGGGCATGGACGCACGGAGGTCCGGGTGAGCTCACCGACCCGACCGCCCGCCTCCGCCTCGGTGACCACGACGCTGCTGCCCCGGGTCGGCGTCGGGGTCGACGTGCACCCCTTCGAGGCCGGTCGCCCCTGCTGGGTGGCCTGCCTCGAATGGCCGGGCGAGACCGGGCTCGCCGGGCACTCCGACGGCGACGTGGCCGCGCACGCGTCCTGCGACGCTCTGCTGACCGCGTCCTGCCTCGGTGATCTCGGCAAGGTCTTCGGCACCGACCGGCCCGAATACGCCGGTGCGTCCGGTGCGGTCCTGCTCGCCGAGACGGCCCGGCTGCTCGGCGCCGCCGGCTGGGTGATCGGCAACGTGGCCGTCCAGGTGGTCGGCAACCGGCCGCGGATGGCCGCCCGCCGCGAACAGGCCCAGGAGGCGATGGCGGCGGCGCTGGGCGCGGCGGTGAGCCTGTCGGCGACGACCACCGACGGGCTGGGCCTGACCGGTCGCGGTGAGGGGCTGGCGGCGATCGCCACGGCCCTCGTCGTGCGCGCCTGAGCGGGCAGTTCGCCCGTCTGCGTATGCCGATCGGGCATCGGCCGGTAGCGTGCCGCAGCGGAGTGAAAGGCTCTCCGACACTGGCCGCTGCCCGAGGAGTCTGATGGCTGACCGCCTTCCCGAGACGGTGCGGGCCCTCGCTGATGCCCGGACATACGTGGTGCTGGCGACCGTGCAGGCGGACGGCTCGCCGCGGATGACCGTGCTCTGGGTGGACCGTGACAACGACGATCTGCTGCTGTCCACGGTGCGCGGGCGGGCCAAGGAGCGGGACATAGCCCGCGATCCGCGGGTCGGTCTGATGTTCTTCGACCAGAACGATCCCTATGCCTACGTGGAGGTGCGGGGCACCGCCACGCTCACGGAACAGGGTGGTCGAGAGCTGATCGACCGGCTGTCGCTGAAGTACACCGGCGACATCTACCGGTGGGACGATCCGGAGGAGGTCCGGGTCGTCATCCGGGTGGTCGCCGACCGCGTACTGACCGTCGGCTGACCCCGCCTGGCTGCCCGCGGCCGCGGTCCGCGCCGTACTCTTGACAGATGGGACTCCACCTCTACGACACGCGCAGGCGGCGTGTGCGGCCATTTGAGCCGCAGCGCCCCGGTCACGTGGGCGTCTATGTGTGTGGGCCCACCGTGCAGTCGGCGCCGCACGTCGGCCACCTGCGCACGGCGCTGCCGTTCGACCTGCTGCGCCGGTGGCTGACCCACGGCGGCCTCGACGTCACGCTGGTCCAGAACGTGACCGACATCGACGACAGGATCATTGTCAACGCGGACCGGGACGGCACCTCCGTCTGGGAGCTCGCGACCCGGCAGACCAGGGCCTTCGACGACGCGTACCGGACGGTCGGTATCCTGCCGCCCTCCATCCAGCCGCGGGCCACCGGCCACATCCCGGAGATGATCGCCCTCATCGGCGCGCTCGTCGACGGCGGCTACGCCTATCCGGGCGGTGGCTCGGTGTGGTTCCGGGTCGGCCGGTTCGCCGATTACGGCGCCCTGTCACACCAGCGGCCCGACGCGATGCTCCCCTCGGCGGAGACCGAGCCGGGCAAGCGTGATCCGCGCGACTTCGCGCTGTGGAAGGCGGCCCGGCCCGGCGAGCCGTCGTGGACCTCGCCCTGGGGGGACGGCCGCCCCGGCTGGCACCTGGAGTGCTCCGCGATGGCCGGCAAGTACCTGGGGCCGTCGTTCGACATCCACGGCGGCGGGCTCGACCTCGTCTTCCCGCACCACGAGAACGAGCGCGCCCAGACGGTCTGCGCCGCGGACGGCGGGGCGGGCACGGGCGAGATGGCCCGCTACTGGATGCACGTCGGCCTGCTGACCACCGGCGGGACGAAGATGTCCAAGTCGCTCGGGAACTCGGTGCTCGTCGCCGACGCCCTCGAGGCGGTCCGGCCGCAGGTGCTGCGCTACCACCTGCTCTCGGCGCACTACCGGTCGACGCTGGAGTACAGCCCGGAGGCGCTCGCCGAGTCCACCGCGGCGCACGACCGGGTGGAGACGTTCGTCCGCAACGCGCTGGACATCCTTGGCGGCCCGGGTGAGGCCGCGGCGCTGGCCGCCGACGACGGCCCGCCCGACGCCGGCGCGGGCCGATCCCACGGTGCGGGCGGCGCCGAGGCGCCCACGCCCGCGCGGGTGTGGGCGGACTTCGCCGCCGCGCTGGACGACGATCTCGCCGTGGGCCGGGCGCTCGCCGCCATCTTCGGCGCGGTCGGCCAGGGCAACCAGGTGCTGTCGAAGGCGCACAGCCGGGCGCTCGCCGGCTGGGCGGAGGTGACCCGGCGGATGCTGGCCGTCTTCGGCCTCGATCCGCACGAGCAGTGGCCGTCCGCGGGCGCCGAGCTGCGCTCGGCGCTCGACGGGGTGATGCAGATCGTGCTGGACCTGCGGTCGGCGGCCCGGTCGAGGCACGACTACACCGAGGCCGACGCGATCCGCTCGCGGCTGGCGGCCGCCGGGCTGGTCGTCGAGGACACGTCCGAGGGCCAGCGCTGGCACCTGGCCTAGCGGCTGGGCACCCGTCCGGGGTACCCGGGTCCAGGGCCCGCCCAGGTGGGCAGCGATGATCGACGGCACCGGCCCGCGTGACGTACGGGCCGGTGCCGCCGATCGGGCCGCTAGCGGGCGCGCAGCGTGATACGGGTCCAGGCGCCCAGGTAGACGCGGTCCCCGTCCCGCAGCGGGACGGGCTGACCGGGCTCGATCGGGTCGGGCTCGTCGTTGAGCCGGGTGCCGTTGGTCGAGCCGGGGTCGCGCACGGCGTACCCGCCGTCGGGGAGCTGCTCGAACATCGCGTGGCTGCGGGAGATGCCCGGATCCTCCGGCGCGCCGGACAGGTCGATGTCCGGGTGGATGCCGCGGGACTCGCTACGCCGGCCGATCAGCATCTTCGGCCCGGTCAACGCGAACACCCGGCGCGGGTAGAAGGTCGGGAACGGCACGCGGTGGTCGTCACCGCTGTCGTAGTACTCCCGCTCGGCCTCGACGATCGCCTCCCAGACCGAGGCACCGGCCGGGGCCCGGTCGGGTTCCCGGTCCCAGCCACCGGCGCCGCGCGGGTCGTCGGCGGGGTCGCGGGGATCGCGCCGAGCGGCCGCCCGGGGGTCGCCGCGGCGCGGGTCGTCGAGGTCCGCCTCGTCCAGGCGGGGGTCACCGCCCTGGCGGGCGTAGCGCGGGTCGGTGGTGTGCCGAGGGTCGCCACCGCGCCCCTGGAAGCCCCGCTCCGGCGCCACGCTCGGGTCGAGGCCCAACGGGTCGGCCTGGTAGCCGTAGCCGCCCTCGTCGCGTCGGGCCCGGCGGGCGTCCGGCTCCCGGTCGAGCTCGTCGCCGTAGCCGCGGCCGTCCCGAGCCGGCGGGTACCCGCCGCGGTCGGGCTCGGCGTAGCCGCCGCGGTCGTCGCCACGGGCCTCGCGCGCCGGCGGCGGGTAGCCGCCGCGGCCGTCCCGGTCGTCCGGCTCGCGGCCGTAGGGGTCGCGGCCGCCGCCGTCGGGGTAACCGGCGGGCGCGCGGTCATCACGCGCGTCCCGGCCGGGCGGCGGGTAGCCGCCGCGGTCGTCCGCCGGCCAGTCTCGGGCGTAGGGATCACGCCCGCGGTCGGCCCGCTCGTCCGGGCCCGGCCGGTCGTCGCGTCGCCGGGCGTACGGATCACGGTCGTAGCCAGCGGGCGCGTCGTACCCGTCCGCCTGGTAGCCGCGCCCGCCACGGGGCTGGTCGGCGTAGTCGTCGCGGTCGTACCCGCCGTAGGGGTCGCCGCCGCGCGGCGGGTCCGAGACCCCGGCCAGGTCGGCTGGCGACCGCCGGATGCCGAGCGGGTCGTAGCCCCCGCCCCCCGCGTCCGGACCGTCCGGCTGTGCCGGCCCGCGCCGGCGCTGACCGCCGGGCTCGTCCGTTCCGTAGGGAGACCGACCGCCGTCGTCCGGACGGTATTCGTACCTCTCCTGACCAGTCATGATCCCAATTCCGCACCGATCGCAGTTGTCGGGTCGTGAGACAGGTGCCCCGCAGGGCGACGTCCCCTCACCTGATCACCGGTTCACCCGGACGGTCGTCGTCGACCGAGTCAAGGATCGTCTTCTCGATCTGCTTGACGTTCGTCTTCAACCGAACCGTACCTGTTGTGCCATCGTGGATGTGAACCGCCTTCCGTAGGAGGTGGTGGGGGTCCGCGTTGCCCGGTTTCGGGCGGGCTCGCACCGCACGTCCCGGCACCAGTGTCGCAGTGGCCCCGGCGTCGGCCGGACGCGCCTCGGGCGCGCGCCGCGGGCGGTCCGGCGCGGCGACGCCCGGGGCCCGGCGCGGCGGACGGGTGCCAGGGGAGCGCATCAGGTGTCCACTCTGGCCGCGACCACGGTGATGTTGTCGTGGCCGCCGGCGTCGATGGCGAAGTCGACCAGGTGGCGGGCGACCTCGATCGCGGAGCAGTGCGCCGGCAACTGGTTGACCAGGGAGGCCATGACGTCCGGCCGGGAGGCGTAGTTCCACAGCCCGTCCGAGCAGACGATGACGGTCGCCGGGGTCTCGATGGGGAAGATCTCGGTGTGCGGGGCGACGTCCTCGACATCTCCGCCGAGCCAGCGGGTCAGTGTGTGCGCCCGCCGGTGCGTCTCCGCCTCGTTGGCCGGGATGAGGCCCGCCCGCGCGGCCTCCGCGGCCCAGGTGTCGTCCGAGGTCAGCCGCTCGCACCAACGCGGCCCGAGCAGGTAGACGCGGCTGTCGCCGACCCAGCCGACGGTGACCATGCCCGGGCCGTCCGGCGTCGGCGGGGTGACGATGGCCGCGGCGAAGGTGCACGACGGGGCCATCCGCCCCTCGGCCGCGCTGAGCTGGGCGATCGTGGACTGGGCCGCGTCGACGGCGGCGTGCAGCGCGGCCTCGGCGTCCTCCGGGGAGAAGCCGCCGACGATCGCGCGGGGTGCCGTGCGCGGCTCGTCGTAGTCGTCGTACTCCGGCTCCAGGATGTCGAGCATCTCCTCGGCCCGGCTGCCGCCGCGCGGCGCGCGCCCGTCGTGATGGACGGTGCGGCCGGGGCCGTGCGCGCGCACCGCGTCGGCCAGCACGGCCATCGCGGTGGCGGCCGCCGCGGCCGACGCCTGGCCGGAGCCGGGGGTGGTGGAGACGCCGTCGCAGACCACCGCGATGAGGGTGCCGTAGACGACGGCGAGGCCCATCGCGTCCTCGTTCGTCGTGTGGCGCACGCCCCGGTCACACACACCGGCCAGCTCGCCGAGGTCCACCTCGCTGTGGTCGTCGTCACCGCGCGCCGGGTCCGGGCCCTGCAGGGCGTGGCCGCAGACCTCGCAGTAGCGGTCGTCGGCGTAGACGGGCGCCGCGCAGACCGGGCAGCGGCCGAGATCGTCGTCCGGTTCGAAGGGACCGCTGCCGGTGAGCTGGTAGGCCACGGTGGGCGCGTCGTCGTGCGGATTGAGGTCCACGGGTCACGCCGCCGGGAGGGAACGCTCGCGTGCGGGCGGTGTGCGCAGAGCCATGTGCTGGGTGCCTCCTGCCCCTGCTGGTGCGGTCGTCGGAACTCGTCGGCCGGTCGTGCGGGCCCGGTCGGTCGCAACGGTCGGAATGGTCATCACGGATTCATGGGGATGTATTCTCCCAGTTTCCCCGGGGCCGCGTCGATGACCGAGATCGCCACCGGTGGGCCACGGTCCGGCGTTTCCTCCTTCGTCGGTGCGCAGGCTTAGGAGAGCGTAAGGGTCGAGTGTCGACGATGGGACCGGCCATGCCCTCGCCGGGGCAGGTGGGAGCGGCCGGACGATGGCCGTGATCTGCCATCGGGCACACCGCTGGTCACCGTGCGACCACGAGCGGGCGACGACACGCACCGGACCCTCCTGACACGGCCGAGGGCAACCGGGACCACTCAGGCCGCCGGCGGAGGACCGCCGCCTCAGAATAGGGCGCGGCGGTCCCGTGAACGACCATGTCGGGGCAGGTTGCAGGGTCCGGCCGGCCCGCGCTGCCAGCCAGGGGCCCCTGGCCGGGTGGGGGCCGGGCGCCGCGCGCGGGCCCGGTCGGTGAGATTGGCCGTATACCGTGGTCGCATGGTCGTTTCCAGCGCGCCCGCAAGTCGGTGGTACTGATGGCCGGCGCCGCGCGCCGGGGCGGCGGCGGCATCGCCCGCGGTGGCCAGGGCGGCCGGGCCGGCAAGTCGGGTTCGCATCGCAAGGGGGCCGCCGCCGGAAGCGGTGGGCAGGGGCGCAAGGCGCTGGAGGGTCGCGGGGCGACCCCGCCGGCGCAGCTGCGGCCCGGCCATCCGGCGCAGCGTCGGGCGGCCGCGCAGGCCAGGGCCGCGCAGGCCGGGGCCGCACCGGGCCGCCCCGCCGAGCGCGGGCGGCCCGACGCGCCCCGGCGGGGTGACAGTGCCCGGGACCGGGCCGGGGCCGGTTCCAGCGCCGAGGCGCGCGGGGGCGGTGCGCCCTCCCGCGGCGCGGGTGGGGCCCCCGCCGGCGCGCGGTCGCGGCGGGTCGAGGCGGACGAGCTCGTCGTCGGGCGCAACCCCGTCGTCGAGGCGCTGCGGGCCGGCGTCCCGGCGTCGACGCTGTTCGTCGCCGCGGGCCTGGACTTCGACGAGCGGCTCGAGGACGCCCGGCGGCTCGCCGCGCGCGCGGGCATCGCGGTCGTCGACGTGGGCCGGCCGGATCTCGACCGCATGTGCGGCACCGCGCCGCACCAGGGCCTCGCCCTCTCTGTGCCGCCGTTCCGCTACGCGCACCCGGACGATCTGCCCGCGCGGGTGCCCGCCGGCGCCGCGGGCCTGCTGGTCGCGCTTGACGGCGTGACCGACCCGCGCAACCTCGGCGCCGTCGTGCGCAGCGCGGCCGCGTTCGGGGCGCACGGCGTGGTGGTGCCCGAGCGGCGGGCGGCCGGTATGACGGCCGCCGCGTGGAAGACCTCCGCCGGGGCCGCCGCGCGGCTGCCCGTGGCGCGCGCGACGAACCTCGCCCGTACCCTCACCGCCTACGCCGGCACCGGCCTGTTCGTGGTCGGGCTGGCGGCGGACGCGCGGCTCAGCATCGATGAGCTGGCGATGGCCACCGACCCCCTCGTGCTGGTGGTCGGCTCGGAGGGCCGCGGGTTGTCGCGGCTGGTCGAGGAGCGCTGCGACGTGACGGTGCGGATCCCGATGGCCGAGGACGTCGAGTCGCTCAACGCCGGGGTCGCCGCCGGGGTGGCGCTCGCGGAGATCGCGCGCCGCCGCCGCGAGACCTGACCCGAACCGGGCCGTGGCCGTCACGCAGCCGAACCATGTGCCGCGCAGCCACCGGGCCCGGTCCGACCGCCCTGTAGCCTCATCGGACTGACGAGCGTCGGGCTGTCGCGGGGGTAACGGTCGACGTGCAAGGCGAGTGGCGACCGGCAGCGTGGCTGCGCGTGCTGCCGCGGCTGCGGCCGGGGATGGGCGCGTCGCGGCCGCGTGCGCTGCCGCGGCTGCTCACGGCCGTCGGTGGCCCTGGGCCGGCCGCGCTGCCCACCACCGCGCTGCGCCGGGCCGTGGCGGTGATGTTCGCCGGTCTGCGGGCGTGCGCGCTGATCGTGAACGTCGCACTGGTGCTGCTCTGGCGGGGCTGGTACGCCGGTCATCCCGTCGCTCTGGCCGCGGCCTCGGCGACCGCCGCCTGGTCGGTGATCTTCATCGTCGTCGCGCTGCGCCGCGGCGTGGGGCGGGCGCTCGCCGGCGCGTGCGTGGTCGTCGCGGTGTTCCTGCTCGCCGGGGTGCGCTGGTGGTTGCCGCCCGACCTCGTCGGCGACCCGGCGTCCTGGGTGCTGATCGCCTCGTCGCACGCGATGGTGGTGGCCGCCTGGTGCTACTCCCCGCGTCGCTACCTCGCGGTCGTGGCGCTGACGGGGGGCGTGGCGGCCGGCGAAACGGCCCTGGCCGGCGCGCCGTCCCCGGCGTCGGCGGTGATCATCGTGACGATCTCGCTGTTGGCCCGCTACCTGCTGACCCAACTGCGCGCGCTCGCCGAGAGCGTGGAGCGCGAGCTCGTCGCAGTGGCCGAGTCGCGGGCGGTCGAGATCGACCTGCGCCGGCTGCTGCGGGCCCGCCGGGACCGGGAGCTGGTGATCCACAACGCGGTGCTCAACACCCTCACCGGCATCGCCTGGGGCGGCGGCGAGGATGAGGAGCTCGCCCGCCGCCGCTGCGCCGACGGAGCGGCCGCGCTGCGCGGGCTGCTGGGCGAGCAGGACACGGCCGTCGGCGCCGTCCCCGACGGCGACGCCGTGATCTCCGTGGAGCGGCTGCGGTCGCTCGTCGCGGTCGAGATCGCCGCGGGTCCCGCGGACGACGGGGATGGCCCCGCCGGCACAGACGGCACAGACGGCACAGACGGTGGGGACGGCCCAGACACGAGCGGGAACACAGCGGCCGGCGCCGACAACGGCGTGGAGGCTGCGGCCGGCGCCGGTGGGCGGCGGCTTGCCTACACCGCGCAGCTGCGCCGGCTCACCTGCCGCACGGCCGGGCTGTGGCTGCTCCTGCTGGCGGCGCCGGCGGCCCGGGTGTGGCCGTACGTGCGGTCGGCGCCGCTCGCGGTCGCGCTGTTCCTCCTGCCGCTGGCGGCGGTCGCCCTGGCGGGCCGGCGGCTGCGCTCGGCGCCGCTGGCGCGAGGCCAGGTGGCCGCCGTGGTCGCCGTCTGCGCGATGATCGCGATGGCCGGCGCGTGGAACGCCGGCGGCCGCGGGGGACAGGTGATGGTCTGGCCGATGGCCGCGATCGCGCCGCTGATGATGCTGGTGACGGTGTCCTGCGTGGCGTGGTGCTGGGCGGCGCCGACCATCCTCGTCACCGCGATCATGATCATCTCGACGCTGGCCGTCGCCCCGGGGGATCCGCTCGCCCTGTCCCACCTGCTGATGGCGCTCTACTACCTGTGGCTCATGCAGAGCTGCCTGGTCGTGCTGCGATCGCTGGTGTCGAACACGGTCGAGGCCAGGACCTGGGCGGGTCGGTCCGGGCAGGAGCTGGCCCGGCGCGCGCGGCTGCTCGACCAGGCCCGCCGGCGGCGGCGGGGGCTGCTCGACTCGGTTGAGCGCGACGTCGTGCCGCTGCTCGCCGAGGTGGCCGCGGGCCGGCTTGACCCGCGCGCGCAGGCGGTGCGGACGGACTGCGGCCGCCGAGCTGTGGCCATCCGGCGGCTGCTGTACGACGACGTCGCCGTGCACGGGGCGATCGGCGAGGTCATCGACGCGGCCGAGCGGCGTGGCACGCTCGTGTCGAGCCAGATCCTCGGTGGGCTGGACGAGCTGCCGGCTCCGGTGCGCGGTGAGTTCGTCGAGCAGCTGCACCACGCGCTGTGGGCGATGACGAGCCGCCGGGTGCTGCTCACGGTGAACGCGGACGCGGACGCGGCCAGTCTCTTCCTGTCCTGTCCCTGGCCTGGTGGGCGGCTCCCGCCGGCCCCGGCGGGGCGGGACATCGACATGATCGTCGATGTCGAGGACGGGCAGCTCTGCGTGGAGCTGCGCTGGCCGACCGAACCGCGCCCGCTGCGCGCCGCCTCGGCCTGACGCCAGCGAAAGGCGTGCCGGGCTGCAACGAGCGGAAGCCCCGCCTCCCGGGAGGGAGAGACGGGGCTTCCGGAGCCGCGCGCTGGGTCGCGTCGCCTCGCGCCGGTCGGCTCACGATCTGTCGAGCACGATCCGATTGATCATGTGCGGATCAGAACCGGCCGAGTGCGGATGTCGGCGCGGTGATTCGGGGCCTCAGATCCGGTGACCCCAGCAGGGCTTCGACGCGTACCACGGGCTGGTGCCCGCCTGTGCGTACAGCTTGCGCGCCATCTGCCACTGCTCCGCGACGCTGGCGTTCTGCGGCAGGCCCTTGCCACCGAGACCGTGCCAGGTGCTTGGCAGGAACTGGAACAGTCCGCCGGCGCCGATGGAGTTGACCGCGCGGGGGTTGCCGCCGGACTCACAGGGAACGACGGCGCGCAGGAAGTGGTCGGCGTTCGGGGCCGCGCTGGCCGGCTGGGACAGCGCGAGGCCGCCGCCCACGGAGGCAGCGAGAGTGGTGGCGAGAACTGCGGCCCGGGTGCTGAGCTTGATCCGGTTGAGGCCCCGACCGAGCGTACGAGCGTTGGACATGTAGTAGTGCCCTTCCCCACGCCTGCGAGGTGAGCTGTCGGGTTCGGGCTGGGAATGCCCGGCCACCGCTGGTGGCTTCACCCCTAGGACGCCTGCGTTCGACGCCCGGAATTGGTTCCCCCGTTCCTGCCACAGGTTTGGTTCTCATCGGGTGGGGGCAGGATTCGGCGTGCCACCCGACGTCTGCCATCAGTTGACGGCATGGCGACGAACATAGCCGAGCGTGACGCCGGTAAGGCAAGGGAAAGTGAAGATGGACACAGTGCTGTCTAACTTCTTTTCATGACCTTGTTATCGAGGTTTCGCGCGCGCCCACGCGCTCGATTGTAGATGTCGTTCCAGGTCGATGGAATACCTTTTTTGTGACGGCTCCGGCGCGCAGTCGAAAGAATAACGCGGACCGTGGCAGATCCCTTTCCCGGCGTGGCGGCGTGGTGCTTTTTGACCATCGCCGGTGGCATTGGCGCGGCCGCGGTGAACCGTGGCTGTCGCGGCCGTGGAAAAACAGTTCTCCGGCGAGACCGAACTATACGACACGGTGGACGGAAACCGGACTAGCGGGATGTGTCCGTTCTTCCGGACGGCCGGCGAGGTGGGCGCAGCGTCACCGGTCGGGCGGCTGCGAGGACCAGTCGGAGGACATCGGGAGACGCGGGGCGCCCCGGCAGGCGGGGCCGCCGCCGCGGCGCCCCGCGGGCCGTTCTCAGGGGCTGTAGGTCCAGGCCGAGCCGGTCCCGCGGTACTGCTCCACCGGGATGGGCGCGGTGCCGGGCCGCATCCGATCGGTGTACAGCTGCCCGAAGAGGTGATCGATCTCGTGGGCCACCAGCCGGGCGAGGCCCTGGCGGTAGACCGTGATGTGCTGGCGCCCGGAGATGTCGGTGTGCTCGACGTGCAGCTCCAGCGGGCGTGGGACCAGGCCGCGGACGTCGAAGAAGCTCAGGCAACCCTCGTACTGCTGGTCGGTCTCCGGCGAGGACTCGATGACCCGCGGGTTGAGCAGGGTGATCGTGTCTTCGTCGGCGGACCGCACGATGGCGGCCGCCCGGTTGATCCCGATCTGGGGGGCGGCGATGCCCATCCCCTTCCCGAAGGTGTGCAGCGCGGAGACGCGTTCCATCGCCGACGACAGTTCGGCGACGACCCGGCGGGCGTCCTCGGCCTCGCCCGGCAGCTCGAAGAACCTCGCCGGCTGGCGCAGGATCGACTCGCCGGCCTGGACGATGCCGGTGGCGGCCATCTGCTCGCTGGGCCGGGGAGCCGGGGTCGCCGCCGCGCCCGCGCCGGCCGGTTCACCGGCGGCGCCGGCCCGGGCGGCCGCCGCGGCCCGGAAGTTCCATTCAAGGCGATAACGGGCGTGCAGCGGCGGATTGTTCGTCGACCAGGTGAAGATCCGCCGGTCGTCGGTGTCGGTCCGGGCGATCGCGGTGCGGAAGGGGAAGGCGTCCGCGGTCATCGACGTCTCCATACCCCACACCACCGGGTCGACGTCGGCGGGAAAGTCCAGCACCACGGAGAGAAAGGTGGTCGGCACGCGGACCGCACGCTGGAACCAGGGGCCCCACTTCTCCTCCCGCACCCGGTAGCTGTATTCGATCCAGGTCGACTCGCCCGGATAGAGCGGGAATCGGCCGCGGCTGTTCTCGAACAGCAGCCAGACCTCCTTGAGGGCGTCCCAGTCGGTCTTCACCTGGCAGGCCATCTGCTCGTCGCCGCAGCGCGCGCTGAGCTGCAGTTCGTCCCAGCTCAGCGGATCGCGGCGGTAGAGCCGGGCAGCGCGTTCCTGGTCGCCGGGGAACCGGTCGACCGAGATTCGCATGAGGTAACGGGTCACCGGCTCGACGCCGGTGTTCAGCACCAGCCGCCGCTGGTGCGCGACGTACATCCCGTCGTCGTAGCGCAGCTCGGCCCGGTCCTCCTCGACGACCAGGCCCCCCGCGACCGCCGCGCCCCGGCCGCCGGCACCGGGCGGCGCGGCGGGGTCGGACCCGCCGGCCGCGCCCGCCTGGCCCGGCACCCCGGCGCCGCCGGGCCCGCCCGCGCCCGGCGGCCCCAGGCCCGCCTCGGCCGGTGCCGGGACGGCGGGCAGCGGCTCGTATCCGGACTCCCAGGGGCGGGCGGCCAGATGGAAGTACGCGCCGGGGATGCGCAGCGCGTCGGCGATCCGCTCGATCAGGGAGAGCCGGGCGATGTGGTCCTCGCCCTGCATGATCCGGCTGACCCGGCTCTGGCTGAGGCCCTCGACCGGGGACGCGATCCGGTTCTGGCTCGCGCCGTCGTACTTCTTCATGAGGCGGAAGACCATCCGGAAGTCCCGCGCTGCGCAGGCGGCCCGGAACTCGGCGCGGGCGAGCAGGTCGGGGGAGACCCGGTAGGGACCGGACTCGTACGACATCAACCGGCCTTCCTGAGGGCACCTGAGCCACGCCGACCGCCGCGCCAACCCGTGGGACACCCAACGGAACTCGGACGTCGCGAGGTGACCGGCCCGGGTGTGCGGGCCGTTCCAGGCGGCGCCTGCCGGCGGATGCGCAGGTCGCCCGATGCGTCAAGCCGGAGCCGACACGTCAGGATAGCGACGCTATGCCAGCCGGGAATTGGGTTTGCGCTGGTTGTGGCCGTCGCGGCGTTGTCGCTGATCCGACAGGCGGGGTGCGCGGATCCGCCCGTCCCGCCGGGCTGGCTCTGCTACGGCGCGGGATCGGCGAGTGCCCCGTTCGGAGGATGCCGCGACCCCCGGCCTGGCGGGCGGCCTAGCCCGATCCGGCCGTGGCGCGGGTCATATGAGAAGAGCATGCCTGACTGACGTTTCCCCGCCACCCCCGATCGGGCGACGCTGGCTCCAGGCCGGCCCCGCCCCGCGTCGAGCCGCGACCTCCGCCGGGCGGGGTCGGCGCCGGTCATCGGCGCGGGTGACGGCGCGAACCCGGCCGTCGGCATGGTCGTGAGGCAGGGGGCCTGTGGTCCCAGGCGACGGGCGAAGGCGGAAGGCTGGTGACGATCGTGACGGACCTGATGAGAGACCGGGAGCAGCCGGCCGTCGTCTACGGGATCGTCCGCTTCGCCCCCGGCGGCGACCGGCAGGTGCTGGACATCGTCATCACGTTCGCCACCGCGGCGGCGGCGGACGGCTACGCGGCCGGGCAGGGATGGGCGGACTACGAGGTCGCGCCAGCCCGCTTCTTCGTCCGCGAGCGGCCGTCGGCCCTTGACGCGATGCCGCCCCCGACCCGTCCGGCCCCACCCGGGGCCCGGCCGTCCGCCCTGGATACGCACCTTCCGCCAAGCCCTGACCTGGCCCGCCCTGACCCCGCCGGCTCTGGCTTGGGCCATCCTGACCCGGCCCGTTCCGGGCCTGGTCGGCCCGGCCTGGGCCGCCCCGACCCGCGCCCGGTCGAACCCGACCACCTCACCGGCCGCCGACCGCCCGGGCCCGCCCGCTGGTCCCCGGCGACAGATCGGCCGCCGACAGGTGGCCCTGCCCTGCCCAAGCAGGGTCACCGCCCCGTCTCCGCTGATCCGGCCGGACCCCCTGGATCGGCGGAGACGGGCGAGACAACCCCGACCGGCGTCGCCGGACAGGGGCCCGCCCGGCCCGGCGAGCCGGCCGGCCGGACCGTCGCCGCACCCGATCCCGGGGTGGGCGGCCCGGTCGGGCCAGGCGTGACCATGACCGCGTGGGGGACCCACCGCTGGGCGATCGCGCTCACCGCGGGCTCCGATCCGGGGGACGCGCTGCGGGCCGTCGGAAGGCTGCCCGCCGGCCTGGTCTTCGCCGCTGCCTACGGAGACGTCGACGTCGTCCTGGTCTACGGCGGCCCGCCTGGTGGGCCCCCGCCCGGCACGCGGCCGACCGTCGCCGAAGAGCTGCTCGACCCGCCGCCTGAAGGCGCGCTGTGGGCCCGGTGGATGACGAGCAGCGAGCGCGATGCCTACCGTGCCGGCCGCGACGCCGCCCTCGACGAGGTCCGGCGGGCCCTGACCTGAGGACTGGCGGACCGCTGACCGGCCGGCTGGGCGGTCGACCGCCGCCGGGGCCACCTGGCGGCAGGGCGCCATCAGTCGTCGTCGCGTAGACGCAGCGTCATCCGGTCGGTGGTCGACGGCAGGGCGGGTACCCGCAGGGTGGTGCGGTGCGCGGCCCGCCCCCGCGGCGTCTGGGTGACCTCGAAGGAGCGGTCGCCCGCCGGGATGAACCGGTCCACGCCGGTGATGAAACCGATTCCGAAGTACGCCGGGATCGGTGTCGCGATGTCGGAGGCGCCGTCCGCGCCGCGGTCGAACACGAACAGCTGCCGGGTCATCTTCGTGCGTGGCGCGGTCGCCGCGGACAGGACGTTCGCGCCGTCGACGGTGAGCACGTCGCTGCCCGCGCCCTGATCGCCCCACCACTCCAGGTCCCGGTCGATGACGAGGTCGGTCTGGCGCGGGCTGACCTCCATGCCACCGCCGATCTCGCCGCCCGGCCGGCTGGTGAGCAGCCGGACGAGCCGGTCACCGCGCCGGAACGGCTCGAAGTAGAAGTGGTGGACGGGCTCCCCCGCCCGCACGATCGCGAACTCGTAGTAGGCCGTCCCGTCGGCGCGCAGCGGCCCCCAGGAGCCGTCGGCGGGCAGCGTGAACAGGCCCGCGAGCCCGTTCGGGAGACGCCGGCCGGTCTTCGGGTCCAGCCGGTACACCTCCAGCCGGGCCCCGCCGAGTCCGGCGTTGGCCGGGTAGAGCAGAGCCCGCCCGGAGATGTCGATCGGCCCGCGCTGCGGGGTGACATCGTCCGTGAACGGATCGGTGCCGGTCAGGAAGCGGTACATCTGCCGGAAGGTAGCGGCCGCGCCGAGCAGCTGGCCGCGGTCGGCTTCCAGGAAACGCACGTTGTCGGCGCCGGCGACCCGCCGGGTGGGATCCCCCGCACCCCACACGACGAGGGTGTGCACCCCCTTGGGAGTTCTGAGGGTCTGCGGTCCGTCGACACTGATCAGATGGGCGACGCGCGCCGCCCGCGCGGGTGAGCTCGCCAGATACCGCTGGCCGAGGTCGGCGCCCTCGGCGTGGGCGACCAGGTCGACCTGTTTGGTTCCGGCGAGTGTCAGCAGGCGTTGTATCTCGCCGTCGAGGCGGGCGAAGACCGGGCCCTCAGTGACGGTCGACGAGGAGGCGTCGTGGTCGAGCGCGGTTATCCGGTCCGCGGGATATCCATTGCTGGCGAAGCGCTGCGCCTGCGACTCGAACTGTTCGCCGGAACCCAGGTTGCCGTGCAGGAAGACAATGGGCGTCCGGGAGGTGTCCGGCGGTGCGACCGGTGCCGCGAGCTCTCGCCCCAACGCGCCGGCCTCCGCGTCGGCGGACGCCGATCCGCCGCCGGCGGAACAGGCGGCGAGTGCCGCGGCGAGCAGCAACGCGGTGGTCAGGCCGAACCAGCGGTGCCGAGGCATGCCGGGCCCCTTCCCTCCGGGATGTTCGGCGGCCGTGCGAACCGCCCCGGTGCTGCTCCGCGCCGATCCCGTGACCAGATCACGGCGCGGCCGATCGGACGACCCCGTGAGACCTGGGTTCTCATCATCCGGTGGAACAGCGAAAGATATCGCCCGCGCGTGGGCGAGGTCACCCGTTCCCGCGCCGGGCGCGACATCGTTGTGGCGGCGGAGGGTCCCGTGCGCCGTGCGCGGATCGGCGGGATGCGGACCGGTGTCGTTGCGGGCCAGCCGCGGGCGGGCGGCTGGCATCGGTGTCCTGAGAACCCGCCGACGGCCGATCGCCGCCCCTGTCGGCGGGTCGGCGCGATGGCCGCCGGCCGGTCGAAGCAGCCGGAAAATGAGGTGCGGACCCTTGCCGGCGCCTGTCATCATGCACGGGTGAGCGAGTCTGGTGAGTCAATGACCAGGCGACGGGAGGAGCTCGACAGAAACACGGTCGGCACTATCGGGGAAGCGGACTGCGTAAAGCCGGTCCGGCACGCCGGTCTACGTTCCTACCTGCGGTTCGTGCGGACTTTCCGGAAACCGCTGCTGGCGGTCGCCGCCTGCTTCACGGTGTCCAACCTGGCGCTCGTCGTCCTGCCGGTGCTCATCGGCGGTTTCATTCAGGCCCTGAGCCGGGGGTCCGATTCCACCGACACCGCCTACCGTTACGTGGCCCTCCTGGTGGGCTGCAACATCCTGCACGACCTGACCTGGCGCGCCGGCGAGCTGATGTACCGCCGGCTGCTCATCCACCGCGGGTACGAATACGAGAACCTGCTGTTCCGGGGCGTGATCGACAAGCCGTACCCGTACTTCGTCGGCAAGTTCACCGGCAAGGTCAGCAGCTACATCGCGACCCTGGGACGGGAGTTCCGGGAGCTCCTGGAGGAGTCCTGTTTCACCTACGTGGAACAGGCGATCCGGGTGCCGTCGATCGTCATCATCATGTTCGCGGTCAACCCGTGGTCGGGGCTCACGTTCCTTTTGGCCATGCTGCTGATGCTCGTGGTCGGCCGGTACACCGCCCGCCGGTCCTTCCGAGCCGAGAAGGAGCTCGCCGACCAGGTTTCCGGGATGGACGGCCACGTCATCGACATCATCGCGAACTTCGTCAGCGTGAAGTCGTTCCGGCAGGAGCGCGCCGAGTACGAGGAGGTGCGCCGGCGCCGCCGTGAGGTCATCACGGCGGCCCGTCGGTCGTTCGCGTGGGACATCGTCTTCTGGGGCGGAATGGCGGTTGTCGTGCGGTATCTCGTCTGGCCGGTCTCGGTGCTGCTCAACCTGCACCTGTACCTGGCCGGCGAGCTCAGCCTGGCGCAGTTCGCGACGTTCCTGTCCGCGCTGGTGATGTTCTCCGACTTCATCTGGGTGACGGTGTGGGAGGTCGCGCAGGTGAACCTGCGGCTGGCCCGGGTCGAGGAGGCGTATCGGTACCTGTTCGGCGACCGGCACATCGCGGTGACCGAGTCCGTCGGGCCGACTTCGCTGGAGTCGCGCCCGGAGCCCGGACCGGGTCAGCTGGAGCTGCGGGGGCTTTCGTTCGCCTATCCGGACAACGACCGACGGCCGGTGCTCACCGGCATCGACCTGACCATCCGGCCGGGCGAGAAGATCGGTGTGGTGGGCCGCAGCGGCAGTGGGAAGACGACGCTCGTCAAGCTGCTGCTCGGCTATTACCCGCTACCGGTGGAATCCGTCCTGGTGGACGGCCGCCCGACGCCGAACCGGGAGCTCGCGGCCGCGATCTCCTACGTTCCCCAGGACACCGCGCTGTTCCATCGCTCCATCCGGGACAACATCACCTACGGGGCACCGGGGCCGGTCAGCCGGGAGCAGGTCGAGGCGGCGGCGCTGCGGGCCCATGCCCACGACTTCATCATCGGTGCGCCGCAGGGCTACGACACCCTCGTCGGCGAGCGCGGAATCCGGCTGTCGACGGGCCAGCGCCAGCGGATCGCGATAGCCCGCGCGTTCATCGACGACCGGCCGATCCTGATCCTGGACGAGGCGACCAGTGCCCTCGACAGCGAGAGCGAGGTCCTCGTCCAGCACGCGCTGGAGCGGCTCTGGCAGGACAAGACGGTCATCGCGGTGGCCCACCGGTTGTCCACCCTGCTGAACATGGACCGCATCATCGTCCTGGCCGACGGCGTCATCGTGGAGCAGGGATCGCACCGCGAACTGCTCGACCTCGGCGGCCGCTACCGGAGCCTGTGGGAACGTCAGAGTGGCGGCATGATCTCCGTCGACTGAGCGCGCCGCCGCGGGCCCGCCGACCGGCGGGCCCGCGGCGGCGCCGGGTCCATCAGGTGACGGCGGTCCGCCCGGAGTCGCCGGAGCCGGTGTAACGCGACAGCGCGTCCTTCGCGACCGACCACACCACGGGAATGATCGACATCGGCCAGGCGGAACAGTCGACGCCATGCATGAGCGGGACCTGTCCCCACGAGCCCGACGGCAGGCAGCTGTCGGCCCCGCCGCCCTGGCGGCTCGCCGTCGCCACGCTCGCGGGCACGGCCGCGACCACCGTGGGCACGGTCACCTCGACCGGGGGCACGGTGGCCGACACGGACGCGCCGTCGCCCTCGTCCGTGCCGGAGGAGGAGGCCGGGCTGCCCGCGGCGGCCGCGGTGCCGGCGGTGCCCGCCGAGCCCGTCCCCGAGGAGCCGCCCCGCGCCGTGCCCGCGGCGGTGGTCGCCGTCCTTGCCGCGCCGGCCGCACCAGCCGTGCCTGGCACGCTGGTCGTGTCCGGTGCGGTCGAGCCCGGCTCCTCGGCCGTGCCCGCGGCGCCTGGCGCGCCTGGTGCGACGGCCGCCCCCGCGGTGGCGGCCGGCGCGCCGTCGCCCGCTGCGCCGGACACGGCGGAGACGAGCGTCGTCGCCAGCATCGGCACAGTGGCGGCACCCTCGTCGGCCGGGGCCGCCCAGGGCGCGGCGAGCTGCCACCGTGAGGAGAGCGGACCGCCGTCGAGCCCGGACGGGATCGGCTGCCGAGCATCCCAGACGGTGCCCGTCAGCGGATCGTTCCCGGCGGAGCCGCCCGTACCGGACCCGGTGCCGGCAAGGCCGCCGGGACCGGCCGGCAGCCCGGTCCCGGGCACCGGTGGTACCGCCGGCGCCATCCCGGTGACGGCGTCGCCGGCGGAACCCGAACGCGGGGCGTGCCGGGCCACACTGTCACTGCTCGGCGAACCGCCGCCGGTGGTGGGGCCCATCGGGGCGGAGCCGGCGATGATCGCCGCGGTCACCGCGGCGGCGACCGCGGTCGCGCCCACGCTGGGGGCGAGCGCCGCCCGCCGGATCCGGCGGGCTTCCCGCCGCTCCCGTGCGGCCCGAGCCCGGCGAGCGTCGGCCGCCGCCGCGTCCAGCGGTCCCCTCAGATCGGCGAGGACGAGCGGCTCGACGACGGTGTCGTCGTCGACCGGTTCCAGGCCCACCGGTTCCAGGCCTACCGGTTCCAGGCCCACCGGTTCCAGGCCCACCGGCTCCAGCCCGGCCGGGCTCTGGCCGGCCGGGCTGTGGATGGCCGGACGTGAGCCGATCGGTTCCAGACTGACCGGACTCGCGTCGACCGGTGGGGGGCTGACCGCTTCCGGGCGGATCGGCTCCAGAGCGAGCGGCGGTACCGCCGCGGCCCGGGCGGAGACACGGACGCCGCTCGCGGGCCCGATACCGAGGCCGGCCGCCGCCGCGGCCGTCTCGATCTGGGTTCGCAGCCGCCGGGAGTCCGGCCGGCGCTCCGGCTTCTTGCGCAGGGCGGCGGCGATCACGCCGCGCAGCGAGTCGGGCAGGCCGTCGAGGTCGGGCTCGCCGTAGACGGTGCGGTACAGCAGCGCGTCGAGCGGACCTGCACCGAACGGCGGGCGCCCGCTCGCCGCGAAGGCGATCGTCAGGCCCCAGGAGAACACGTCGGCGGCGGGGCGGGCCCGCCGCGTGGTCGTCAGCAGCTCGGGCGCCAGGTAGCCGACGCTGCCGAGTACGACACCGGAACCGGTCATCGTCCCGGGCGGACCCGCGACGATGCCGAAGTCGATCACCTTCGGGCCGTCCGGGCCCAGCATCACGTTGCCCGGCTTGAGATCCCGGTGCACGACGCCGACCTGGTGGATGGCGCCCAGCGCCTCCGCGAGACCGCTCGCCAGCCGCCACAGCGGCTCGCCGGACATCGGCCCACCGGCGGTGATCGACGCGAACAGGGTCGGCCCGTCGACGTACTCGGTGGCCAGCCAGGGCACGTCGCCGTCGACGTCCGCGCTCAGCAGCCGGGCGATGCGCGGGCTGTCGATCCGCGACACCGCGGCCGCCTCGCGGTGGAAGCGGCTGCGTGATCCCGCGTCGGCCGTGTACTCCTCGCGCATGACCTTGACCGCGGCGCGGACACCGGCGGCGTCCTCGCCGAGGTACACGATGCCCATGCCGCCGCTGCCGAGCCGGCCGATGAGCCGGTACGGACCTACTTCGGGCGGATCACCCGCCCGCAGAGCCTTACAGGACACGAAACGTCCCCCTCGGATGCTCCCTCGCACGGCGGCTGCCACGTGTGCCGCCGTGCCGGGTACCAGGAGCGGCGGCGAACCACGAACGCCGGCGCCGCCCGGCCGCGGCTGTGCGCCGCCACCCGACCGACCCGTTGTACCCGGACGATTCGACCGAGGTGCCGGTGCTCGCGCGGGCGGGGGTGGGGCCCGCGTGACGTGTTCACGGAGCATCGAGGGTCCGGCCGGCCGCGTCCGCACCAACGTCGGCGGTCGGGGCGCGCGGCCGGCCGGGGACCCGGGCGCCCGGGTGGGTGCCCGCCCGGGCGGCGCACCGGGCCCGTCGAAGCCGCTCGTACCTGGGCTCGGGCGGCGCTCGGCGGGGCGCTGGGTGCGGGCGGTGCGCTACCGGGCGACGAGTCGGCGGATGTCCGTGCTGGCGGTGCCGAGCCCGCTCGGGCTGCCGAAGGGGCGCCGGTCGGCGGCCGGGTGGTAGCGCAGCTCGGCCTCCTCGTATCGGTGGGTCCCTTCGTGCCAGCGCAGGATGCCGGCGAGCCAGTGCTGGAGCTCCCCGATGTAGCGGCCCAGCGCCCCGCGGATCTCGCCGTCGAGCTCCATCTGGTCGAACAGCGCGGGCAGCTCCTCGGCGATGATGTGCTCGAACTGGCGCATCCGGGCCGTCATCAGGTCGTTGACCACCTCGACTGCGCGCTCGCGGTCGCAGCCGAGGAAGTTCTCGACGACGAGCACACAGTTGTGGATCTCGCCCTCGAACTGGATCTCCTTCTGGTAGGAGAAGACGTCGTTGAGCAGGCAGGCGTAGTCGGCCGCCGCGTTCTCCAGCGACCGCATCGGCCTGGTGCGGAAGACCTCCGCGGGCACGGTGCTCGCGTGGGCGAGCCGGCACAGGCTCATCGTCAGGTCCGAGCCGAAGGTGGCGCGGCGCATCTCCAGGTAGTCGATGGGATCGGGGATGCGGTTGACGGCCGCGTTCGCCAGTTCCCACAGCCAGCTGTCGATCATCACCTCCACGGCGGTGCGGAAGATGGCGCGGGCGTCCGGCGCCATCGGAGCGGCGGTGCGTCCCCACAGGTCGGCGAGGCCGCGTTCGAGCGCGTTCGCCGGCACGTCCGTGATCGGCCCGTCGAGTGGCATGAACGCGCGCAGCCGCGCGTTGGACAGCTTCGCCCCGGCGAGGTCGCCGGTGCGGCCGAAGGCCACCGGGTAGAGATCGTCGCCGTAGGTTCCCCAGGTCAGCCAGCCGGTGGTCAGGTCGAGCTCCGCCGCCGAGGCGTCCGGGTGGATGCCGGCCGAGCACAGGGCGAAGTCGAAGGCGATCAGCTTGTGCTCGTCCCAGATGCCGGGAACGGCGTCCAGCATGCCCATCGACCGGGCCCACCCGAGGATCGAGCGGCGGGCCTCGCCCAGGTGCGGGCTCTGGCCGGTGCCGTAGGGCAGGTAGAACTCGGGCAGCGTCGTCGGGCCGACGAGCCGGAACGGCACGCTGGCGTGGGCCCGCAGCCGTTGGGGCGTGGTCGCGAGCAGGGACGGCACGATCCGCACCGCCGAGGTACCGAGGCTCGGCACGCCGGGCAGACCGGGCAGGCCGCCGACCCCCAGCGGTGTCGGGACGCCGGCACCGGCCGGGGATGGCGCCGCGGCGGATGGCAGTGCTGTCTCGCCGGGGAGGGCGTCGGGGGTGACCTCGCTGTTCATGTAACGACTGGAGCGCAGGTGCCACTCGTGCCCGCCGGACTGCCAGTCCTGCAGGCCCTTGGTGTAGGCCAGGGTCGCGAGCCGGCCCGCCGGGTCGACGCCGTGCTCGTCGAGGACGGCCGGCACCTCGGTGATCGCCGTGTGCTCGAACTGGTGCAGGCGGGAGGTGAGCAGGTCGTTGACGGCCTCGGCGGCGGCCTGCGTGCCGATGCCGAGGAAGCGTTCGACGACGAGGACGCCGTTGGACAGCTCGCCCTCCTCGGTGACCTCGCGCTCGTAGGAGAACAGGTCGTTGCGCAGGTGGACGGCGTCGGAGAAGGTGTCGCGCAGCACCCGCAGCGGGCGGGTGGCGGCGACGGCGGTCGGTACCTCGGCGTCGGCGGCGTGCTCGACGAGGTTCGCCGACCAGGGGGCGCCGCCGACCTTGCGGCGCATCTCGATGTACTCGATCGGGTTCGACAGCCGACCCGCGTTGATGTTGGCGAGCTCCCAGAGCGACTCGTCAAGCAGGGCGCGGGTGCTGACGACGAACCGGGCCCGCCAGTCGGCCGAGCGGGCCGGCACGGTGCGTTCCCACAGGTCGGCCAGACCCCGCTCGACGGGGTTCGTCGGCTCCTCGGTGATCGGGCCCTCGATCGGCATGAACGCGGGCAGCCGGTCGAGGTAGGCGCGGGCGCCGGCCATGTCGTGCGTGCGCTTGAAGAGCTCGAGGAAATGGTCGTCGAAGTAGAACACCCAGACGTACCAGTCGGTGATCAGGTTCAGCCGGTCGGCGGTGGCGTCGGGATGGGTGTAGGCGCACAGCAGGGCGTAGTCGTGGGCGTCGAGATCCTGCTCGGTCCAGATCGCGATACCGCCCTCGGACGGATCGATCATTTCCATCTCCCGGGCCCACACCCGGCTGTGTTCCCGGGCGGTCTCCAGATGGGGACTGAGCCGCGCCGGATACGGCACGTAGAATTCGGGAAGGGTGAAAGGCTGCATCGTTTCTCCGGGAAAACCCTTCGCTGCCGCGGATCGCTGCCGCGGATCGTGGACGCCGGATCCGGGCGCCATCCGCCGGGCGCAACGCGCCCGTGGCGAACGTCGACGGAAGCGGCGTGGTGCGCACCGGCCGGGGCACTCAGCGTCCGATCTCGACGTTCTCCAGCACGCCGAGGGCGTCCGGGACGAGAACCGCGGCGGAGAAGTAGGTCGTCACCAGGTAGGAGATGATCGCCTTCTCGCTGATGCCCATGAACCGCACCGACAGGCCCGGCTCGTACTCGTCGGCGAGGCCCGTGTGGTGCAGGCCGATCACGCCCTGGCTCTCCTCGCCGGTGCGCAGCGCGATGACGGACGTGCTGCCCGTCGCGCTGATCGGGATCTTGTTCAGCGGGAGCAGCGGAACACCCCGCCAGGCCGGGACGTGCTGGTCGTGGAACAGCACGGTCGCCGGGTAGATGCCGCGTGCGGTGCACTCCCGGCCGAAGGCCGCGATCGTGCGGGGGTGGGCGAGCAGGAAGTGGGTGCTGCGCCGGCGGCTGAGCAGCTCGTCGAAGTCGTCCGGGGTCGGCGGGCCGGAGTGGGTGTGGATGCGCTGGCGCAGGTCGGCGTTGTGCAGCAGGCCGAAGTCGGGGTTGTTGACCAGCTCGTGCTCCTGGCGCTCGCGCAGCGCCTCGACGGTGAGCCGCAGCTGCTGCTCCAGCTGGTTGATCGGCTCGTTGTAGAGGTCGGCCACCCGGCTGTGGATGCGCAGGACGGTCTGGGCGACGCTGAGCTCGTACTCGCGGGGGGTGAGCTCGTAGTCGACGAACGTGCCGGGCAGGTCCGGCTCGCCGCTGTGACCGGCGGAGATCGCGATCTCCGCCTCGCCGTGCTTGTTGCGCGCCGGCTGCGGCCGGGACTGGTACTCGCTCAGGTGCCCGGCCAGCGCCGTGTCGCGGCCGACGACCTCGGCGAGCTGGTCGCGGGTGAGCACCAGCACGGTGGTCGGCGTCAGCGCGCGGGCGGTGTAGTCCCAGGTCAGGTCGGACGCGACCAGAACGTCCTCGCCGAAGTACTCGCCGTCCGCCAGCACGCCGAGGGAGCGCTCGTCGCCGTACTCGGTGGCGCCGAACTTCCCGACCTTGCCGTGGGCGATCAGGAACACCGCGTCAGCCGGGGCGCTGGTCTCCGCCAGGACGTCGCCCTGGCCGTACTCGCGCTGCTCGAAGCGGTCCGCGAGACCGGTGAGCGCGTCGCCGCCGAAGCCGCGCAGCGCGGGCAGCTCCGCCAGCTCGCCGGGCACCACCCGAACGTCGGAGCCGGTGTTGGTGAACGTGATCAGGCCGTCCCCGAGGATGTAGGTCAACCGGCGGTTGACCCGGTAGACGCCACCGGCGGTCTGGACCCAGGGAAGAACGCGCAGCAGCCACCGGGAGGTGATCTCCTGCATCTGGGGGACGGACTTGGTGGTCGTCGCGAGGTTGCGCGCGGCCGCGGTGCTCAGGCTCAGCCGGGGGTCCTCGCCGGCGGCGCCCGCGCTGGTCACTCCGTGGTCGGTCGGAACGGGCTCGGTCATGGCAGACTCCACCTATCTGTGGTTCTTGCTGGGGCTGTTCTTCCAGGTGCTGGGTGCGACCGGCCAGGACAGGCGGGCAGAGCGGGTGGGCACAGCCCAGCCGAGGTCCGGTCCGGTGTGATGCGTCGCCGGAGATGCTCGTGGCGATGTGGTCGGACGGCCGCGATCTCGCCATCCGCCCGCCGTGCGTCGCGGGGTTCCGCCGGTCGGCGGCGCGGGCCGGTGGGGCGCGCGCCGCCAACCCTCGTGCTGCCGTCGCCGCCCGACCGCCCGCGGTACGCCCACGGGCTGAGGAACGACGGTCAGGCGAAGGTGTGCGCGGCCGTCATCCGGCCGCGAGAAGATGTCTGCGGCGAGGGCGGTCCGACCGCCCGATCACCGTTACGACAATGCAGGCGAATGATCCGCGTCCGCCCATGGGTCGTGTGACCGCATCGTCGACAGCTCCATACCAGTAGACCCCCGTGGTGTCGCGGGTTTCGGCGACATGCGCTTTGTAATCGAGTCCGACGGCGCGTGTCTCGCCGCGCATCGGAAGCCTCCCCCATGGGCGGGTTGGGCGGCAAGCCTTTTGCCGAACCAATCGCGGACTGGCCCGCCGGATGACCCGTTCTAGTCCTGAGTGATCCGATCTTCGTCACGGACCGTAAAGGTCGGCACGGTATGGAGACGACTGATTTCCGGGGCGTTGCGGCGATCCGGCGGCCAACCGCTCGAGTGCATTTCCCGGGGTGCGGAACAATCGCGGAATGTGCCTCGCCCGCCGATGGCAAATCGTCGGATGGTGTGCCGCCGCTCGGTCTCGATTCCGCCGTGCCGCGTCCAGCGCACTTCACCGCGCCGCGACCGGGGGAACGTCGGCCTGCGGCGTGCCGCGACGCCGTCCGAGCTGACCGGCCGCACGTCTGGTGCCCGGCCGCGGCCGCCGGCCGCGGGGTCGCGATCGGGCGGCGTGCGGGACGCGGGAAACGCACTGTCCGGGATGCGTCAACCTGGTCGGCGTGCTCGTCGACCCGCGGCGATCGGGTGTGGCGCGGCGTGGCGCGACATGGCCCGGTCGTCGACGCGGCGGGTGGGCGCAGGCCGAGCGCGGGCGGAATCGTTCGTGGGCGGCCAGCGGAAGGCGGCCCTCGACCGAGGGACGGCTGCACGTGGGGCCCCGCCGGCGGCTGTCGCGGGTTACGCGCGCCGGCGCCGCCGGTGGGCGGGAAGGAAAGTCGGTGCCCAGGCCACGCGGTCCGAGGCGGTCGCGGCGGTCCTCGTCCGCGCTGGGCGATCCACCGTGGCCCCGCCGCGTTGCC
The DNA here is from genome assembly GCF_900197875.1 of Frankia canadensis. Taxonomy (GTDB): domain Bacteria; phylum Actinomycetota; class Actinomycetes; order Frankiales; family Frankiaceae; genus Frankia; species Frankia canadensis. The sequence goes on from NZ_FZMO01000445.1 coordinate 68,553, forward strand.
CGGGTTCGGCGGGGCCCGGCCCGCGCGGCCCGCACGGCCTGGCCGCGGCGGGAGACGCGGCGATGGCGGCGCGGGCCCGCTCCTGCCCGGCCCGTGGCCCGGCCTCGCGGCGGGACGGTCCGGTCGGCAGGCTCCGGCTCCGCGCCGGCCGCGCCGTCGAGAGGGCGGGGGCGTGTCCGTTTCAGGGCCAATGGCCTGGCTGGTTCCGGGACTTTGGTCCTTATCGAATCGGCGGTCTCCGTATTGCATCGGTCACCGATGGCGTATCAGAAGTGACTGTCCGACATTGCCGGTTCCGGCCCCGGCGTCGGTGACGGAAAGTCGCGGGCGCCCGGTCGGATAGCGGCACTGGTTGCCGGCTCGCGGACATCGGGCCGTCGGGCGGCGATGGCCACGTGGCGTGGGAGTGTCGGAGCCGAATGATCCTGCGGCGAGGGTGGCGGCCCGGTTTCCGGAATCGCCTACGTGTCCGCGTTGACGTGATCGCTACGCGATGAACTCTTGACTCTCGGTAAGGTTGTCGGCTAGTGGACTAGTTCCAAATGGCTAGTAAACCCTGTGCACTGCTAGCCAGAGCGCACTAGGTCGCATGTGGAGGGGATCTTCCGGGCCGCCGTCGCGAGGACGTGCCCACCCCGCGGCGCCGTGTCGCGAACTCCGCGTGTCGTGTCTGGTTTGTCCCCCTGCTCGCGACACGGGCCGCCGTGACGCTGCCATCACACTGCGACGGCCCGCCGCGACAACCAACCGCGAAGATCACGCATCGAGGCGGCCGCGGGCGGGCGCGGGCGCCGCCGGTCCCGTGCTCAGCCGGCGGCGCGCACCGCCGCGGCGGTGGCCAGTGGATGAGCGGCCAGCTCGAACGCCGCCATCTGCTCGACCGACCAGGGGCTCAGCGCCCAGGGAGCCGACACGGCGGCGGCGCGGTACGCCTCCCAGTCGACCCACCGCCACTCGACGACCTCGCCCGGGTCCGGATCCGGATCGCCCAGCGCGCGGGCGACGTAGACGGGGCAGACCTCGTTCTCGACCAGGCCGTCGGCCGCTGTCGCCCGATAGGCGAAGTCGGGCAGCGCGAGGCTCAGGTCGGCGAGCGCCAACCGCAGTTCCTGTCCCACCCGCCGCTCGACGGCGACCTCCATCGGCTCGCCGGGGCGGGGATGCCCGCAACAGCTGTTGGTCCACACCCCGGGCCAGGTCCGCTTGCCCAGCGCGCGGCGGGTGACGAGCAGCCGCCCGGCGGCGTCGAAGATGTACGTCGAGAAGGCCAGGTGCAGAGGCGTGTCGAGACCGTGCACGGCCAGCCGCGGCGCCGTCCCGCACGGCCGGCGTTCCGCGTCCAGCAGCACGACCTGATCGCCGACGTCGACGGCGGGAGCAGAGGTTTGGGTACTCACGGGGCTGGCCTCACTTCCAGGGGGGTGTGGGGTCCCACCGGTCCATCCTCCCGCCGGGGGGCGCGCACAGCGGCCCGACCCTGGGCCCCGCTGGTCACATCGGTACCCCGAACGGGCCAACCTGGGGCTGGTGAGCCGCCCGGGCGTGCGTGGTGGGCGCGGGCCGTGATGGTCCGATTCGGGACGGCGATACCCAGGGTTGATCATCCCATTGATGGCAGGCTGAGTCGGGGTAGGTCGGTCCGGGTGGCTGACCGTCACCAAACGCTCGCCGATCGCATTCGTGGAGGAAGCGCCGATGACGGACATGGACGTGCGTCCCACCGACACCGCCAGGGCCGACGCCACCACGGGCGAGACCCCGGGCGACGCCACCGCGGGCGCCGCCGCCCGGGGTGAGGACGCTCGGTGTGAGGCCGGGCTCCTGGGCGTCCTCGCCGACCTCGTCGGGCGGGGGCTTGCCGGGGCCGAGCCCGGCCGGGACCAGGCGTTGGCGGTGCTGCGCAGCGGGGACGACGACCTGCTGGACGTCCTCGCCGCCGCCGGGCGCCTGCGGCGCCACCACTTCGGCCGTCGGGTCAAGCTGAACTTCCTGGTCAACCTCAAGAGCGGGCTGTGCCCGGAGGACTGTTCCTACTGCTCCCAGCGGCTGGGCTCGCAGGCCGGCATCCTGCGGTACAGCTGGCTGCGCCCGCAGGAGGCGGCCGCGTCCGCCGGTGCTGGCATCGCCGGTGGTGCCCGCCGGGTCTGCCTGGTCGCGAGCGGCCGCGGCCCCACCGACCGGGACGTGGACCGCGTCGCGGACACCATCGGGGCGATCAAACAGGCCCACCCGGAGGTCGAGGTCTGCGCCTGCCTGGGCCTGCTCTCCGACGGGCAGGCTGACCGGCTGCGCTCGGCCGGTGCGGACGCGTACAACCACAACCTGAACACGTCCGGCGAGAACTACGCGGACATCTGCTCCACCCACACCTACGACGACCGGGTGCGCACCGTCGACGAGGCGAGGGGCGCGGGGCTGTCCCCCTGCTCCGGGATCATCGCCGGGATGGGGGAGAGCGACGAGGACCTGGTGGACGTCGCGTTCGCGCTGCGCGCGCTGCGGCCGGACTCGATCCCGGTCAACTTCCTGATGCCGTTCGAGGGCACCCCACTGGCTGGCGAGTGGAACCTGGATCCGCGCCGGTGCCTGCGGATCCTGGCCATGGTCCGCTTCGTCAACCCCGCCGCCGAGGTGCGCCTCGCCGGCGGCCGGGAGATCCATCTCGGGTCGATGCAGGCGCTGGCCCTCTCGGTGGCCAACTCGATCTTCCTGGGCGACTACCTCACCAGTGAGGGCCAGCAGGGTCACCAGGACCTGAAGATGATCGAGGAGGCCGGTTACACCGTCGAGGGCCTGGCCGACGCGGAGGCAGCGGCGGACACGGCGCGCTCGGTCACCTTGCGCCACCGCGGGGTGGGCACCGAGCTGCCGCCCAACGCCTGAGTCCGACGCCCGGCCGTGCGCCGGCGATCTGCCCGTCAGGAGGCGAGCAGCCCGGCGTCTGCCCGGATCTCGGCGAGCCGCTCCCACTCGTCACTGGTCAGGACGGTCAGGGCGGCGGGGAACAGGCCCTCCTGCTCCTTGACGATGTGTCGGCGCAGCAGGGTCAGTGCCTTAGTGATCTGGGCGGGCCAGGCCGGATCCGTACGGGCGGTGCCGTCGGTCGCCCCGGCGAGCACCGCCGCGATCCGCCGGTGCTCGCCCTGCAGGACGGCGATCTGCTCGGGGAACTCCGCGGCCATCGGGGGGAACAACCCGCCCTCCTCGACCTCGGCGTGCGCGCCGAAAAGGACGGAGATCGCCGTCACGCACTCGACGAGCGCGTCGAGGTCCCCGCAGCGGCAGGCGGCGCGGGCGAGCGCCGACAGCTCGACGAGCTCGTCCTGCTCGCGGATCAGCTCCTCGATGGCCGGGGTCGCAAGGCACCAGCAGTAGTCAGACACAGTAGGCCGTCCTCGGTTCGCTTGGAGATCAGTCGACCGTTCCGGTGTGGGGCCACCGGATCCGTCCACCCGCCGAGTGGGTCCGCCGAACGGCGCCCACCCGGCCGATACGCAGGGACCCAACGACGACGCGGGCCCCGGGGTACGTGCGCGACGGGGGTCGGGCCGATCGGGTTGCTCCGCCCAGCGGCGCTCGGTGCGCGCCGCCACAGCCATCATCCGGTCCGCCGCGCGGCAGCTATATGGCCGTTGGTCCCCTTCGGGGCCTTCCGAACTGCCGCGGACGGCGGGCCCGGGTGGCTCCCGCCTCGATCCGGCGCCGTCACCGACCTGTTCCGCCGGAAAACGTCAGGTGCGCGGGGTGTCGGGAAGGCGACAGGCGGGTCTTTTCGGCTTGTCGGCTCGCGTTGGCCTCTCGAATATGGCTCATTGATCGGAATTCGTTGCTCGGACAACGGGCCTGTTGCCCGGTAAACGATCCTGGCCGCTGCCACGCGGAAACCCGTACGTGAGCCTCGTGTGCTTTGGTGAATATCTGGTAAACGCGCTCCGGTATGCCCGTCCTCGCCGCCGGCGTGCCCGCTCTCGTCGGTCGCGGCGTCCCGCCTCGGATCGTACCGGCCGTCTCGCGGGTCGGCGGCGACGTCAAACCCACAGGTCACCATGGGTCTGAGACCTGCATCACGCAGTCCATTACGTTATGGAACGTAATGGTGTAGCGTCGACTTCATCAGCAGGCAGTCCCTGTCGATCCCGGCGACGTTCTGTGGTCGGCAGGTCGGGGAAAGGAGGTCTCCTTGGTGCCTAACAGGACCTTGGGTCGCGGATCGGCGGCTCTCGAGGTCTCGGCGCTCGGGCTCGGGTGTATGGGGATCAGTGAGTTCTACGGAACCGTCGACGAATCCGTTGGTGAGCGGACGGTGGCCGCGGCCCTCGATGCCGGCATCACCATGCTGGACACGGCCGATGTCTACGGGCCCTTTCGAAACGAAGAGCTTGTGGGTCGGGTCGTCGCGAAGCGCCGCGGCAACGTTGTACTCGCAACCAAATGCGGTCTTCGGCATACAGACAGCGGATTCCAGATAGACGGTACCCCGGAATACGTCAAGAAGGCCGCGGAGGGTTCTCTGCGCCGGCTCGGCGTCGACCACATCGACCTCTACTACCAGCACCGGCCCGATCCGAAGGTTCCGATCGAGGACACGGTCGGCGCGATGGCCGAGCTGGTGGCGGAAGGCAAGGTGCGGCACGTCGGTCTCTCCGAGCCCGGCCCCGGCACTCTGGCCCGTGCGCACGCCACGCACCCGATCACCGCGATCCAGACCGAGTGGTCGCTGTGGTCCCGCGACATCGAGGACGAGGTGCTCCCGGTCGCCCGGGAGCGGGGGATCGGTGTCGTCGCCTACTGCCCGCTGGGGCGGGGATTCCTCACCGGCGCTTTCCGGTCCGTCGATCACCTCGAGGCTTCGGACCTCCGGCGGGTGCACCCGCGATTTCAGGGTGAGAACCTCGCGAGGAACCTCGTTCTGCTGGAGACGCTAGAGGAGATCGCCGGCGCGCGCGGCGCGACCACGGCCCAGATCGCCCTGGCCTGGCTGTTGGCTCGAGGCGAGGACGTGGTTCCCATCTTCGGTACCACCAGGGCCGAGCATCTGCGGCAGAACCTTGAGGCGTCGCACCTCGTGCTGAGCGCCGAGGAACTCCGGCAGATCGACGAGCGGATTCCCCCCGGCTCCGCCGCGGGGCCCCGCACCGGGCCGGGCGCCGCGCACATGGAGACCCCCGAGAAAGTTCACTGAACAACCGCCGCTCGCGGCGCGTGAGGCCGTCGAGCCTTCCGCGCCGGTGGCGGAGGTCTCGCCGGCGGGTCGGGAAGGCGGGGCGACGGATCACGGCGGTGGTCCGCCGCGTCAGCTGCCTTCTCGCTCCGCCCGCGGTTCGGGCGGTGCCGCCGGTCCAGCCGGTCCAGCCGGTGCCGCCGGTGCGCATCTCGGCGGCGCCAGTAGCCCGGTGAGGAGCAGGGTGACGACCTGGTCGAGGAACTCGGTCGGCACCGGGACGTCCCCGCTGGCGAGACGCAGGTAGACCGGCCCCCACAGCAGCTGCCACAGCAGCGTCGGGTCGATGCCCTGACGTAGCTCGCCGGCGCGGGTCTGCCGCGCCACCAGGCCCGCGAGCCTGTCCTGACGGGGGCGCAGGAACTCGGCGCGATAGGACTCCATCACGTCCGGGTGCTCGGTGGCGGAGGCGATCACGGACGCGAGGATGACGCTGTCCTGCTCCTGGGCGAAGCCGAAGGCGCCGTGCATGAACGCGCGCAGCTCCTCGTCGACGCCGCCGCCGGGGGCCAGCACGAGTCGGTGGTTGACCTCCGTCATGAAGGCCTCGAGCGCCACGGCGGTCTTGTTGGGCCACCACCGGTAGATGGTCGGTCGGCTGACGCCGGACCGGCTGGAGATCGCCTCGATGGACAGGCTCGCACGCTCGCGCAGCAGCTCCAGCGTCGCGCGGAGCACGGCCGTGCGCAGGCTCGTGTCGCGAGGTCTGCCCCGCCGGGCGGCCGTGACGGAGCTGGCGGTAGCTGACCCCGGGATGCTGCCGGGATCGTGAGCCATCGTCTCTCCCCTGGCCCGGTCGTGACACGTGGTGGAGGACCGGGCGATCCAGTGCGCTCGGCCCATCATCCACGCTAGCCCGTCTCGCCCGTCGTGCCCAAGGTAGAGCCGTTTTCGAGTGCCGATGGTCCATGGTTCGGGCGGGACCCGCACCGCAGGTCGATGACTCCTGGTAGTCGGCGGCCGGCCCGGACCCGCCCGCAGCCGTCAGCCGTCGGACAGCGGAACATTGACGCAGGCCAGGCGGTCTCCGGCCATCCCGGCCTGGCCGGCAGCGGACGCCGTGGCGTGCTCGTGGATCACGACCGAGTGCGCGCCACCGGGCCGGAAGTCCCAGTTCACGACGGCGAAGGCCACCGCGGAGCCGGCCGCGTCCGTGGTGAGGTCCAGCCACACCTCGTTGCGCGGATTGGCGAACGTGGGGTCGACCGACGGCTGGGTCGGATCGGAAACGTTCTGGTAATGCGGCCCGGCGTCCGCGCCGCTGGCTCCGCACGCCTTCTGATGGACATGGGCGCCGAAGGTGTGGGTAGGCGCCAGGCCGTGGACGGCCAGCCCGACGACGGTGCGCGGACCGCGGCTGGCGAGAACGCCCACCGCGGCTCCGACCGGCACCATACCCGGGTCGTAGGTGACGGCCCGGGGCGGGCGCTCGGCATTCCACGCCCGGAAGACCGCCGGTGTGATGATGATGTTTTTGATGCGGGAAATATTCGTGGCCGGCGTATCAGTGGCCGCCGAGGCCGGCCCGGACCCGACCAGAAACAGGAACCCAAGTGCTGCCACCAGGAAAAACACAGGTCTGCGCATGGCAGCCTCCTGAAACGCGTCGGACGACAGGCCAGGACCAGATCGTAGGCAGTGGATGTCCGCGGAGCACGGATTTCCAGGACGTACACGTCGCGTGTCCACCTTCGTGCGTCACTCGGTTGACCAGGTGGCGTGCCAACGTAAAGTTCTGCTCGTGCACCTGCACATGAACCTCTTACTCGGCATGGCGGCGGCGCGCCGGGACCGGGCCGTCGTTTCGGCATCCCGGGCGCCCCACCCGAACGCTGACAGGGCCCGTCGCGCACCATCCCGCCGCCGGCGGTGTTTCGCCCTGCCCACCGCACGGTCCGGCGCCTCGCCGTTGTCGTGGGCGACGCGGCCGGAGCGGTCCGGCTGATACGCGCACCTTCCGACCCACCCTCGTACCAGAATTCGCACGCCGATCACCGTGGTTTGTGCGGACCTTTTTCGCTGTCTCATTCCTGCCGTGGCCGATGGACGGCCCGAGCGCGCCGCGGGGCGCCCTAGGACGAGGAGCATGATGAAACGCGCACTAACATTGCTGTCCGTATTGTGTACGTTCGTGGCGACGCTGACGGTGGGGACGTCGGCGAGCATGGCCGCCACCGCTGACGGGGGCGTCGACTGCCAGCACGTCGCCGCGCCCGACGTCCCCGGCGCGACCGTGGAGTCGCTCACCGGCGTCGACAAGCCGGCCGCGGGCGGCGTGCCGGCGCGCTGTGAGGTCGACCTCTACCTGACCCACCCCGGCGTGGGCGACCATGTCCGTGTGGCCGTCTGGCTGCCCTCCTCCGGCTGGAACGGGCGCTACCAGGGCACCGGCGGCGCCAGCTGGGCGGCCGGCGTCTTCGACTTCTACCTCGCGCCCGCGGTGGCCCAGGGCTTCGCGGCCGCCTCCACCGACGCGGGCACGGGCACGAACCAGGCCGATCCGTCCTCCTGGGCGCTGAAGGCCGACGGCACCGTCAACACCGAGCTGCTGACGAACTTCGCCAGCCGTTCCGTGCACGACATGACCGTGGCCGCCAAGCAGGTCATCACCAGCTTCTACGGAAAGGCGCCGTCGTACTCCTACTGGAACAGCTGTTCCACCGGGGGCCGGCAGGGCCTGATGGAGGCGCAGCGGTACCCGACGGACTACAACGGCATCGTGGCCGCCGCCCCGGCGATCAACGAGGACCGTCTCACGGTCGGTGGACTGTGGCCGCAGGTACTGATGAACGAGTCGCACGACTACCTCAGCTCGTGCAAGCTCAACGCGTTCACCCAGGCCGCGATCGCGCAGTGCGACACCAGGGACGGCGCGCCGGCTGACGGCATCATCGAGCAGCCCGAGGACTGTGACTACGACCCGCACGGCCTGGTCGGCCAGACGGTCGTGTGTGACGGTCAGTCCTCCACCATCACCACCACGGACGCCGACGTCGTGGCCGGAATCTGGCGGGGCCCGACATCTCCCGACGGACGGCACAATCCGTGGTATGGAATGACCAGGGGTGCCGCGCTGGACCAGGTCGCCGCCATCACGACGGATTCGGATGGAACGACGCACGGCGCTCCGTTCCCCGTCACCGACACCTGGATCAGGTACTTCCTGAAGAAGCAGCCGTCGTTTGACACCTCGACCGTCACCCGCGGTCAGTTCGCGCAGCTCTTCGTCCAGTCCCAGAACGAGTACAACAAGATCATAGGCACGGACGACCCCGACCTCACCGCGTTCCGGAACGCCGGTGGGAAGATGATTACCTGGCACGGCCAGGCCGACCAGATCATCACCCCGCTGAACACCGTCGACTACATCCACCGCGTGTGGTCCACGATCGGCAGCGCGGCCGATACGAACTCCTTCTACCGCGTCTTCTTCGCTCCCGGCGCCGGGCACTGCGGACTGGGCAGCTACGGCCCCTTCCCGCCCGACAACGGACTCGGCGCGGTGATGAACTGGGTGGAGAACGGGCAGGCTCCCGCCACGCTTCCCGCCGCCATGGTCGACGGTTCCGGTGCCACTGTCACCCGGAACCTGTGTCTGTTCCCGCAGACCGCCCACTACGACGGCCACGGCGACCCGAAGGCCGCCGCCAGCTACCACTGCGCCGCGTAGCGGCACATCGGACAGGTCGCTCGATGACAGCCCGTGGCGCCCGTCACGGGCTGTCATCGATTCTGGTCACGCCGCCTATCCTTGGCGTCGGGGCGCTGTCGGCGCGCCCCGGTCCAGGTGGGGGGTGCTGATGCCGCCGGAGACGTCGCCGTCGGAGGGGCTCGCGACGCCGGAGTGGAACGGCTCGTCTCCGTCGCCGGGACCGGTCACCCGCGGGGCGACCGAGCCGGGGCTGTTGCCGTCCACCCAGCGGCTCCTGCTGCGTCGCGCGGCGGCCGAGCAGGCACACGGGCGCGCGCCGTCGCTGGTGGCCGCGGTGGCGCGCGGCGGCCGGCCGGTGTGGACGGCCGGCCGGGGGCGCACGATCGCCGTCGCCGACCTGCACCGGGCCGGCGCCGCCGAGGCCGTCCGGCCGGATGACCACACCCAGTACCGGATCGGCTCGATCACGAAGACCTTCACCGCGGCGATGGTGCTGCGGCTGCGCGACGAGGGCCGGCTGTCGCTGGGTGATCCGCTGGAGCGGCACCTGCCGGGAACCCCGATCGGCGGCCGGACGATCGCCCAGCTGCTCTCGCACCTCGGCGGCATCGGCGCCGAGACGCCCGAGCCCTGGTGGGAACGAGTGGCGGGCTCGGCCCATCCCGCGCTCGCCGACGCGATCGGGCCGTCGCCCGACCGGTTCCGCCCGGGACGGCGCCACCACTACACCAACGTCGGTTTCGCCGTGCTCGGCGAGCTCGTGGCCCGGCTGCGCGGGACGAGCTGGGAGCGGGCGCTGCACCGGGAACTGCTCGCCCCGCTGGGGATGACCCGCACGTCCACCCTGCCCACCGCACCCCACGCCGACGGCTTCGCCGTTCATCCGCACGCCGATGTGCTGCTGCCCGAGCCCGCCCACGACGCGGGCGTGATGGGTCCGGCGGGTCAGCTCTGGTCGACCACGGCGGACCTGGTGCGCTGGGCGGCCGTCCTCGGCGGGCACACCGACGCGGTGCTGTCCACCGACACGCTGGCCGAGATGCGCGAGCCGGCCGCCGTCGAGGGGGACGACGGCGAATGGCGCCTCGGCGCCGGCCTCGGCGTGCAGCTGCTGCGCACGGCGGGCGGGATCCTCGTCGGGCACGGCGGATCGATGCCCGGGTTCGTCGCCGCGCTGTGGACCCGGCCCGCGGGCACCGCGGCGGTGGCGATGGCGAACGCGACGAGCGGTGTCGCCGTCGTCGACCTCGCGGTGGACCTGATCGACGCCGCCGACACCGCGGAGCCGCCGCTGCCGGCCGAGTGGGTGCCAGCTGGCCCGCGTGGGCGGGAACCGCTCGACCTCACCGGCGTCTGGTATTGGGGTCCGGCGCCCTATTCGGTGTCCCTGCGGCCGGACGGCGGCCTGCTGCTCGCTCCGCTCGGTCGGTTCGGGCGCGCCTCCCGGCTGCGGCCGGACCCGGCCGGCGGCGAGCGCTGGATCGGCGTCGACGGCTACTTCGCCGGCGAGACGCTGACGCCGCGGCGAGGCGTCGGCGGCGCGGCGGACCACCTTGAGGCCGCCTCGTTCGTGTTCACGCGGGCCCCCTACCCCCCGGGCGGGGCGGTGCCCGGCGGCGTCGACCCGGACGGCTGGCGCTGCGGCCCCGGTCCTGTCCCCGCGTCGCCCCGCTGAGCCACCGGCGCGGGGCTCGAACGCCGCCGCCAGTTGCTTTGCGCTGTCTGCTTACGGGGTGTAATGTCCCTGCCCGCGGGGGCGAAGGTCCCGAATTGTCGCATCCTCTGACATGCTTCGTGCGTGTTAAGCCGGGGGATGCCCTGCCGTGGCGCCGTTCGGCCAGGCGGGAGGTGGCGTGGAGCGCAGCTGGCGGCCCGCCGCGTCGTCGCAGGTGACGGCCCACGCCGCGGCCCTCACGCGGGCCCGGTCGGGCCACGCCGGACGGGGGTCGCCTGGCCCGCCGACGGGTGCGGGAGGTCCGCGGGTACCCGACGCGCACGGACGATCTCAGGGGCTGGGGCTTCGTAGTCTGGTTCGCGCGGGTACGCACGGCGCGTGGCGGAGCGGTTGTGGTCGGCGGCGCCCGCCGGCGGCACAGGCCGGGCCGGGTCGGGTCGGGTCGGGGCGGTGGTCAGCGGCGTCCGGGCGGTACCGCGGTGGCGATGGTGGGTCCGGCCCGGAAACGCCGGGCGGCCGGATGGACAGGCACAGACTGATCAGGGAGGTCCCATGCTCCGGCGAACGGCGCGTCGCGGCACCATCGTCCGCAGGATGACCACAGAGGTGATCACGGAAGGTGAACCTGCGCGGCCCGTCCATCTCACCTTTGGCTTCGACGCGGCGGATCCGATCGCCGTCACCCTGACCGTCGGCGCCACCGGGGCGGAGTCGATCGTGTGGCGCTTCGCCCGCCGCCTGCTCGCCGACGGCGCGCGCCGACCGGTCGGCCTCGGTGACGTGCGGGTCCGCCCGATCGTGCTGCGCGGCCAGCCGGCGCTGGCGCTGTGCCTGTCCAGCCCGTCCGGGACGGCCGAGTTCGAGCTGCCCGCGCGGGACGTGGCGGCGTTCCTGTGGCGCACCTACGCGATGGTGGCCGCGGACGCGGAGAGCGGTCTGATCGACTGGAGCTCGGAGCTGCGGTTCGTCCCGGGAATGGGCGCGGCGGGCGGCCATCGGCGGGCCAGGGCCCGGCACGGCGCCTGGCCCCACCACGCCGGCGCCTGATCCAGCCGGCCGGCATCCTTCCCAGGGCCGGCAGCTGACCTGGGCCGATCGCGGCCGGGGGAGGGACTTTGGTCCCGGTTGGGGAGCGACGGTCCGGGCCGCTCAACGGTCGGATCTGCTGATCGCCACGCCCAGGATGGGCGATTTATGCGCCGGTCGCGAGAGGGTGCGCCCCTGAGTCGGCCCGCGACGCCACGCGCGTCGGCGGGTCGCGGGACCCGGCCGGTCCCATCAAAGGTCCCTGGTGATCGCGGTCTCGAACCGGCACGCTTGGGCGATACGCAGATGTCGCCGGGGGGCGACCCGGGACCGGGAGGCCGGATGTGCGTAAAGCCATGACGCCGAGGTCGCGGCTGGTCGAGCCCACGACGGCGGCGCCGGCCTGTGGGCCGTACCCCGCCGCGCCCGGCGCGCCGGCGTCGGCGATGGGTCCGGTTCCGCCGGCCGCCCATGGCTGGGACCCGGCCCGGGAGGCCCGCGGGACGGACAGCGGCCTCGCCGCGTACTGGCGGGCGCGCCCGGCGGTGCCCGGCGCCGGCGGCGACTGGGTGGACGTGGTCGACATCAGCGACGGCCGGCTGGCGATCTGCGTCGGAGACGCCGCCGGGAGTGATCCGCGGGCGGCGGCGTTCGCGCTGCGGGTGCGCACGGCCCTGTGCCGGGCGTTGCTCGCCGGCCACGCGCCCGAGACGGCGGTGAGCGGCACCGTCGACGAGGTCGCCGGCGGCGGTGATCTGGGGGAGATGTTCGCGACCGTCCTCGTCGCGGTGGCGGATCCGCTGACGGGGGCGGTTGACTACGTCAACGCAGGGCATCCGCCGGCGCTTCACCTGGCCGCGGCGGCGGCGCCGCGCGCGCTCGGCCCCACCGGGCCGATCCTGTCCGACCTGTTCGCCGGTAGCCGGATCTGGTCGGCGCGGTCGTTGCTGATGGCCCCGGGTGACCGTCTCGTCCTGTACACCGACGGGGTGAGCGAGGCGCGGGACGCCGCCGGGCGCGCCTTCGGCATTGAGGCGCTGTCCGCCGCTGACAGCCGCAGCCGCCCACCGGCGGAGTTCCTCGAGGACATGGTCGCCCGGGTCGGCGCCCATGCCGCCGGCTCCCAGCCGGACGATCGCACTCTCGCGCTCCTCGTCCGCAGCCCGTTGCCGCGCTGATCTCCGCCGCCGGCCCGACCTCGTGCGCCCCGGACCCCGGGCGAGGCCCCGACCACCGGGAACGGGCCGCTGGGCGGGCGTGTGGTGGCACCACGCCCGCCCAGCGGCCCTCGTCGGTCCGGTCGGCTCAGGTCAGCGGCGCGGGCAGTTGTGGCTGACGGCGCGGGCGGTCTGGCTGTTGCGGGTCGCGTAGGTCACGCCGTTGAAGACGGGGGTGACGCGCTCCTTGTTCGGCACGCCCCAGTCGGCGCGGCCGTCGCCGTTGCGGTCGATCGCCATCTCGAAGTGCAGGTGGGAGACGCCGTTCGAGGTGACGCCGGTGTGCCCGACGCGGCCGATGACGGTGCCGGCGGCCACGTGCTGGCCGACGCGCACCGCACGGGACCGCAGGTGGATGTAGGTGGTGAACCACCGGCCGCCGTGGTTGATCTGGATGATGTTCCCGGCGCCGCGCGGATTGCTGTACGACTGCGTCACCGTGCCGGCCGCCGGCGCGACGACGACCGTGTTCTCCGTGGCCTTCGTCGGCACCCGGAAGATGTCCACCGCGGGGGCGTGCCCGAACGACTCCAGCCGGACCTGGGTGCCGCAGGCGAACGGGAGCTGGAACGCCGGGCGCGACGCCTTCCCCGCGACCCCGCCGCCCGTGGCGGCCTGGGCCGCGCCGGCACCCACGAGCGCGGGGATGAACGACGCGATCAGACCCACGATCGCGAGCCGCAGCCAGCGCCGGGATCGCCGGGTGCCGCCGCGCCCGAATCGTCGCGACCGCGGCTCCGCGGCCTGCGGCGGGGCGGCCGCGGCCAGCTCGGCGGCACCCTCGGACACGTTTTCCGTCGGTTGCATGGTTCTCCCTCTCTCGGATCTGGCGGGGATGGGCGAAACGCATTCCCGGAAAACCCAGTGGATGGTCCGGGCCCGGTGTCGGGCCGGTGGATCCGCCTCGGTATTCGGGCCGGCGTCGGCGCCCATGATTTCCGCGGACCGCCTGGTCCGGGTACCTCCTGAGCGGTGGGTTGCGCATCGCGAGAAGATTCGGTATGGGCGTGCCGCGGCGGATGTGGCGTGGCGGGATCACGACAGTTCGGGTCGCTGGCCGGTCGTCGTGCTGGCGCGTATCATGGCGACGGGAGGGGCGACGGCGAGGGGATTCCGTAAGGCGCGGGAGCGTTTCGTCTCCCAGCCGGAGAGGACATCCGGTGGAAACTGTGCTGGTCGCTCTACCGCACGCGGACGGTCGGCGGCGGGTGACCCCGCTGCGGCCCGGGGACCAGCTGCGCTTCGGACGCGGCGGTGACGGGTCGGACGTCGAGCTGGAGTTTCCGGACGCGGCTGTGTCCCGGCTGGCCGGCGAGATCCTCGCCACCGCGGACCACTGGTGCCTGAGCAACCTCAGCCGGGAGAGCACCTACGTCGTCGAGAATCCCGAGGGCGCCGGCGAGCACATGAAGGTGCCGCCCGGCCGGGTCGCCGCACCGGTGCCGTTCGAGATCTCCCGGGTGCTCGTGCCCAGGCGGCGGGACGTCGCGTCCTTCGAGGTGTTCGCCCCCGCCCACTCCTATCTGGAGATACCGGCGGCCGGGGACGGCGAGCCGACCGTCCCGGCGCTCCCTCTCGACGTCACCTCGAAGTATTTTCTGGTGCTGCTCGCGCTGTGCGAGCCGAGGCTGCGGGACGAGTCCCAGGTGCGCATTCCGACCGTCGCCGGCGTGGTGCGGCGCCTGCGGCCGCTGGCGCGCTGCCAGGATCTCACCGTGGACGCGGTCGCCTTCCACATCGACTATCTGACCCGAACCAAGCTGCGTTTCCGGGAACCCGGCGAAGCTGCCGACACCGGTAGCGCCCGGCGGGAGAGCCTGGTTTCCCGGGCGATTCGGTTCAACCTCGTCCGAGAATCCCATCTCACGCTTCTCCCGCCGCGTCCGCGGCTCGCCGACCGCACTTCGGCGTAGCACTGATGACCGGCCTGGCGGACGCGTCGGCGGCGGACGCGGCGACGGTGGGCTGGGCGGTGCGCGTGCCGTGCGGGTACCGCGTCGGCCGGTGGACCGTGACGGAGCCGATCGCGACCGGTGGCTGGGGCAGCGTCTACGCCGCCCGCCGCGAGGACGGCGCCGGCCCGGCGGCCGCGGCCGGACCGCCGCGGGAGGCGGCGCTGAAGTTCCTGCCGACCGGCACGCTGACGCCGCGCCAGGTGGGCCAGCTCGCCGACATGGCGGCCCGGGAGACGCGCAACCACCGGCTGCTCGCCCATCCGCGGCTGATCCGGGCGTTCGAGACGCTGGTCGTCGACGATCCCGCGCGGCCGGTGCTGGACGGCGCCGTCGTGATCGTCATGGAGCGGGCCACCGGCTCGCTGCGGGACCTGATCCTGCGCTCGGGGGACGGTCCGGTGCCGGGGGCACCGCGGCTCGCCGCGCAGATCTGCGCCGGCCTCGCCTACCTGCACGGCGCCGGGTGGGTGCACGGCGACATCAAGCCCGCCAACGTGCTGATGATGGCGGACGGGTCCGTCCGGCTCTCCGACCTGGGCCTCGCCGACGAGCTGCACGGCACCCACGCCTACGCGCCGCCCGTCGCCTCCCCCGACTTCGCCCCGCCGGAGCGCTGGGACGAGCGGATGGGGGAACGCGGCTTCGCCACCCGTCCGAGCGCGGACGTCTGGGCCCTCGGCGTCACCGCGCATCTGCTGCTCAGCGGCGCGCACCCGTTCGACGGGGCCACCCCGCACGCCCGGGCGCTGGCCGCCGCCCGCTACGCCGCCGGTGCCGCGCCGCTGACGCTGTCCGCCGAGCTGCCCGCCGGCTGGGACGGCGTCATCCGGGACTGTCTCGCGCCCACGCACGACCGCCGCCGCGCGCACCCCGCCGACCTCCTGCTGACCCGGATGAACGCCCTGGCCGGCGAGGAGCCCGCCGATCAGATCCCAGCCAGCCAGCCTCCTCCCGATCACCCTCCGCTCGAGCCGATTTCGCTCGAGCCGATTTCGCCCGACGGGCCGGTGCCCGATGGGGACGCCGCCGCGGCGCTCTCTGCCGGCGGGTCCGCGGCGCGGGGCGGCGGTCCGCGGCCAGGCGCCCGGCGCAGGCTGGCGTTCCTGGCGGCGACGCTGGTCACGGCCACCGCCGCCACACTGGGGGTCTTCACCCTGGGTGACAGCGGTGACCGGCAGGAGTCACCGGGACGGCAGACGTCCGCGGCGGGCGGAGCCTCGCCCGCGGCGAGCGGGCCAGCGTCGGACCAGCTTCTGCGCGGCGACGCGGGCATACCCGCCCGCTACCGGCAGCTCATCGTCGACGCCGGGCGCGCCTGCCGGGAACCGGGCCTGAGCCCGGCGCTGGTCGCGGCGATGCTGCGGGTCGAGAGCAACTTCGACCCGGACCTGGCCGATCCGGCCCGCGGTGAGTACGGCATCGCCCGGTGGACGCCGTCCGTCCTGCGGTACTACCTGCCGGACGGGCAGCGTGACGCCGAACCGCACCCGCCGTTCCCTCCGGAGATCTCGATACCCGCGGTGGGGCGGTTCCTGTGCTTCCTCGGACCGAGGCTCGTCGGCGTCCCCGGCGACGCGGGCCTGCTGCTCGCCGCCGCGTACCGGACGTCCGCCACCGCGGTCGTGCGCTCCGGCGGCCCGCCGGCCGACACGCTCGGCTACGTCGGGGACGTCCGCCGGTTCCGCGACCGCTACGACCCGCGCACGCCCGCCGCGAACTGACGCCTGGACGGGCCGGTCAGCTCGCCCCCGGAACGGTCGCCGACCGTTCGTTGAAGCTGAAGCCGTCCTGCCCCGCCGTCTGCCGGAAGGTGCTGAACGCCTGGTCGGCGGAGGTGATGTCGGCGTCCGTCGCGGTGCCGTTCCTCAGTTTGGAGGTGACCGTCGAGAAGGTGTTCCGGATGGACTGGGTCGCGTTGCACAGCCCGGGATTGGCGAGGGCGAATCCGTTGGCGACCCGCAGCTCGTGCACGACGAAGACGCCGGCGACCGCGGCCTTGGCGAACGTGCGCTTGCGCTTGTCCGCGCCCGCCTTGAAGCCGCCGCCGCGCAGCGGCTTGTAGATGTACCGGTGGAAGGCGCCGAGGCCGAGCCCGGCGTGCAGCGCGAAACGCGTCTTGGCGAAGGCCCGGCTGTTCCCGCCCGTCGGGCACGCCCCGGTGTACTCGGTGTCGCTGGCGGTGGTGGTGCCCGAGGAGGACGACGAATGCGTCTTACCGCCGCAGCCGGCCACCAGCACGAGGCTCAGAACCGCGATCGTGACCACCGCGAGATACCGCGCTTTGCGCACGCTGGTGCCCCTCCTCAGACCCTGACGACGTAGACCGGGACGGCCTTGTCAGCGGCGCCGAGCATATCGGTTAGCGAGACGTTGGGAAGTCATGTGGTGGATTGGGGCGACATGGTCGGTCATGTGGCTCTGTCGTGCCATCGGTGGCCTGGACCTTCCGGGCGTGCCGCGACCGTGCCGCGCCTACCAGGTGATGGGCAGGCGTTCGGGGTAGCGCCAGATCGAGCCGGTGTGCCAGGGCACCTGGTCGGCGGGGATCGCCAGCCGCAGGTCGGGGAAGCGGGTGAGCAGCCGGTCGAGGGCGATGCGCAGCTCGGCGCGGGCGAGGTTCGCGCCGGGGCAGTAGTGGGCGCCGTGACCGAAGGTCATGTGGGTGGCGGGCGGGCGGGTGAGGTCGAGTTCGTCTGGCCGGTCGAACACCTCCGGGTCGCGGTTGGCCGTCAGATACGACACGTGCACGGCGTCTCCCGCCCGGATGGTGACCCCACCGAGCTCCACGTCGTCGAGGGCGACGCGGGCGATGCCGACGCCCTGGCGGAACGGGATGAACCGGAGCAGCTCCTCCAGCGCCGGCGCGAGCAGGTCGGGCCGGGAGCGCAGCAATGCCAGGTCGCCGGGGCGGGTGAGCAGCGTGTAGAGGATGTTGCTGAGCTGGTAGGTGCTGGTGTCGTGGCCGGCCAGGGCGAGCACCATCGCCATGACGCCGAGCTCGGTGTCGTCCAGGCGGTCGTCGCCGTCGCGGGCCAGGGCCAGCGCGCTGATCAGGTCGTCGCCGGGGTGGCGTCGGCGGTCCGCGGCCAGGTCGACGAAGTAGGCGCGCATGGCGGCCTTGGTCTCGCGGCCGCAGCGGGCCCCGGCGGCGGTGGACATCAGGGCGAGCGCCCATCCTCGGATGCGGGCCTGGTCCGCGGTGGGGATCGCCAGAACCTCGCAGATGGCGGCGAGCGGCAGCCGGGCGGCGACGTCCGCGGTGTACTCGGCCGGAGCACCGCGGCCGGCCATCTCGTCGAGGAGACCATCGACGATTCGGCGGATCCTCGGCTCCATCCGCCGAACCTGGCCGGCGGTGAAGCCCTGCGCGACCAGCCGGCGCAGGCGGGTGTGCTCAGGGGGATCCATCAGGTTGATCGCGTCGCTCTGCGCGATGGGTTCGGGGGTCATCCGCGGGAGGTCGCGGCCGAGGCCCGCGGCCCGGCTGAACCTGCGGTCGCTGACCACGGTGCGCACGTCCTCATAGCGGGTCACCAGCCAGGCCCAGCCCTTACCGTGGGCCATGGTGATGCGGGTGATCGGTGCCTCATCGCGCAGCGCCCGCAGCAGCGGGTCGAACTCGAGCGCCGTCGTGTGGTTGAAAGGGCAGCGGCGTGCGCCGGTGTCGGTCGTCATGCGATGCCGTCCCTTCGAACAGTGCGGTCCTGGTCAGAGCGGTCCGGCGGGCGGTCCGGTCCGGCGGGCGGGTCCGGTCGGTCGGCCCTCGGACGGTCAGGTCTGGGCGGCTGGTGGCCGGGAGCGGGTGACTGGGGACGGCCGCGACCGGACCGGCGACGGCCGGGACGGGGCGGGTGCCAGGCGGGCCGGGACCGGTGAGAGCGGGTGGGTCGTCACGACCTCGGCGGGTGCGCGGTCGCGGACCCAGCTGCCGACGCAGGTCTCGGCGGTGATGCCGGGGCCGAATCCGGCGATCATCCCGCGGGCGCCGTGCTCCAGCGAGTCGTCGTCGAACATCCGGCGCAGCGAGTCGAGGACGACGGCGCTGGCGATGTTCCCGTGGTCGGCAAGGGTCGCCCGGCTATGCCGGAAAAAGGACGGATCCACCCCGAGAATGTCGCGCAGGTCGTCGAGAATCCGCGGACCACCGGCATGGATGATGTAGAAGTCGAGGTCCGAGGCGTCCCAGCCGTGCTGCCGGGCGAGTACGCGCAGGGCCGGGGCCAGCATCGCCATCGTGGTGGGCACCCGTTTGTCGAGCTGGAAATGGAATCCGGTCGGCCGGACCGCGTAGGAGATCCATTCCTCGGTGTCCGGCACGAGATAGGAGCTGTTGCGTTCCAGCCGGACCCCGTGCCCCCCGTGCCCGCGCACGACGGCGGCGGCGACCGCGTCGCCGAACAGGCCGTTGGCCAGCAGGGAGCCGATGCCGTCATCGGTCGGCTGGTAGCACAGCGAACAGAACTCGCACGCGACGATGAGGACGTTCGCGTCCGGGTACGCCACACAGAAATCGCTCGCGCGATTGATCGCCGCACCGCCCGCGGCACAGCCGAGCTGGGCGATCGGAATCTGGCGGATGTCGTTCCGGAAACCCATGTTGTTGATCATCCAGGCGATCATCGACGGCATGAGGAATCCGGTGCACGAGACGAAGATGACGGCGTCCACCTGCGGCGCCTCTATTCCGGCGCTGGCCAGCGCGCTGCGTGCCACCGAAGGGACCCGGCGGCGGGCCTCCCGCGCGTAGATCGCGTTGCGCACGTCGAGACCCGGGTGTGTCAGCGTCTGCGTGATCGGCTGTACGAGGTGGCGTTTACGCACGTCGGTGTGCGCGATGAGCCGCAGTACGAGATCCAGCCGAGGGTGATCCGGGTGCAGACGACGCGCCAACTCCAGCGTCTCCTCCATGGAGATCACGTGTTCCGGCACGGCGACGGCCGGACGGCAGAGAACCGGCATTTCGGGGTGCCTTCCTGGAAGGTGCGCCAGCCTGTGGGGATGCAGAACCTGGACTTGTTCCAGGGTCCGGGCGCGTGCTCGCCGGCGGCTGGCCTCCATTTCCCGCTCGGCGCCGCCGGTCCCCGATCACGGGAGCTGTTTACCCCCGGGCGCTGCTTCTCACGCTTTCTGTCCGGGGTGAGCGGTGGCGACCGGGCGTTCGTCCGTTCTTTCCGTCGCGCGGCGTTTTGGCCGATTGGCGCCCACAGCTACGGCACAGGTGCGGCGGCTGCATGATCGGTGGCCGACTCCTCCGCTGCCGCCGCCCTCGAGCTCTCCTCGGACACCTCGGCGATGGCCGTGGGCGGCCTCGCCGGCCGTGATCCGCCGCCGACTCTCGACCAGTTCGAGCGATATATGCGAGTTGGCCAGGTGGGCTACTCCCTCGACGGCGGCGCGGGCACAGGGCGAGGGGATCCGGCGGTCCGGCGAGCGGGATCGCCGCCGGGGTCCGGCAGCCTTCCACGCCGATCACGACCGGTGGCCGGCACATCTACGACCTCACAAAGTCGCTGGCCAGGACGGTCGCCTGAACCCGACCGCCGGGAATCCGACGGTGTTGGGTCAAGGTCAGGAGCCTCCACGGTGGCAGGGGGCGGGCCATCCTCCTGGAAGGGGCGTGCCGAAGCGAAAAATTCCTTAAGCTATGGTGACTTGCGAGGCTCGTCGGGCAGATGATCAGGGAGCTGATTTGCGGTGACGGATGTGGATCGGCGCGCCTCGGGACCCGAGCGACGCGAGGAGCGCGGTCCGGCCGGTCGGGGCGCACTTGATCTGAAGACGGACCAGCCGCACACGGCGCGCATGTACGACTATTACCTTGGCGGCAAGGACCATTTTCCGGCCGACCGGGAAGCCGCCGAGGCTGCCATCGCCGCATTTCCGAACGCGCGGACCACGGCCCGGCAGAATCGGGCCTTCATGAATCGGACAGTGCGTTATCTGGCCGGTGAGGCCGGTATCCGTCAGTTCCTCGACATCGGCACCGGGATTCCCACCAGTCCGAACCTGCACGAGGTCGCCCAGGAGATCGTCCCCGAGGCGCGGATCGTCTACACCGACAACGATCCGATCGTGCTGGCTCACGCCCGCGCGCTGCTGGTCAGCACGCCGCAGGGCCGTACCACCTACGTGGAAGCCGATCTGCGCGACGTCGAGCGCATTCTCGAGGCGCCGCAGCTGAGTGCCACCCTGGACCTTTCCCGGCCCGTCGCACTTTCCATGGTCGCCATCGGGCATTTCATTCCCGATGTGGGGGATCCGTACGGGATTGTGCGGCGTTTCCTGGCGGCTCTGCCGTCGGGGAGCTATCTCGTGCTGAGCCACGGAACCGCGGATCACGATCCTGGAATGGAGCAGATGGCGGACATCTACCGTGGCCGTGGAATCCCGTTCCGGAATCGCAACAAAGCCGAGGTCGAGCGTTTCTTTGACGGCCTGGAACTCGTCGATCCGGGCGTCGTCCTTGTGCACTACTGGCGGCCGGACGGTGCGGTCGGGAAGCTGACCGACATGGAAGTCGGCATCTACGGCGGAGTGGCTCTGAAACCATAGCCGTTACGCGGCTCGCTCACGTCCGCGAGGTTCGCTGGCATCAGGGCCCGAAGCCGGCGACGGGGTGCGAGCACGTCGGGGAAGACCGTGTGCCAGGTGCCGCTGACCGCCTTCTCTGTCGCGGCGACGCCGTCGTCGTTGACGGTGCCCGGACCACCCTCGGTGACGTGGGCCCGTTGCCCATCCTTGGAGAACTCCACCGTCAGGGCCATGCCGTCGGTCGGCGGCAGCGCCTTGGACGCGTAGTGGTCAGGTTGCTCACGCCGACGCCATGACGCCGTGGTCGCCGCGGAAGCCGGCCCGGCGAGCGAACCCGAGGTGGCGGCCGCCAGAGCGAAGGCGGTGGCCGCCAGTGCCTGCGTTCCGTGGCCACGCTGGCACTGCCCGCCGCGCTGATCCAACCCGCGGCGGTTCCGGGCAGATGCGGCGTATCGAGTTGTCGCCGGGGTATGCACGGTTCGTGCTGTCGACGGCTATTGCGAGAAGAAGGCGGTCTGCGCTGCGCTCATGCCGGACTGGTGCGGTCTCGGGAGGTCGTCAGGGGCTCGCCGCCGGCGGCTCCAGACATACCCGTCTTGACCTGCTGCCTCACTGCCGGGGCGGTGAGACCATGCCGTCAGGGCCACGTCGAGCTGGAGCGGGACTGGCCGCCCAGCCCGAGGAGCAGGGCCAGCTCGGTTCGGCGTTCGCGCCGCCCGCCGGTCCTGGGGTGCGCGGCCGGGTCGGGGGGCACGTCCGCCGGCGTGGTGGACGGAGAGTGATTCCGCGCGATGCGGGTTCAGATGGGCCGTGGCCGCGCTGCGCGCCGGGCGCGCCGACCATACCGAGCGGACGGTCTCACCAAAATCCTGTTGATTCCTGGGAATTGTCGCGCTGAATACGATCTCCCCTGAGGTGCCTCTGCCGTGGTAAAATTCGTCTAGGCCGACGATTTACAAATGTCGATAAGATGTCGATCTGGTTGTCGGTCGTTGCCATCCGGTGGGGCACGCCGGAGTGAGGCGGCCGTCGTGACGGCACATTCTGTCTTTTCCTCTCTCGACCGCGGTGACCTCGACCGGTTCGACGACGACGGCGGTGCTCCCGACCGGCCGTCTGTCACCTCGTCCGTGCCGGACACCCAGCCGGTGGCGATGGATCCGGTGTTCTCGGCGACGGGTGACGAAGCGCGCCTGTCCCTGGCTTCGGGCACGGACTCCCTGCCACTTGACGGAAGCTGGTGGCCGCGATCACTGAACCTGGCCGCCGAGCTTCCCGGCCTCGTCACCGCCCTGACCCGGGCCGGCAGGACGGTCGCTCGGATGTCGGTGAACATGGACGCATGGACCGACATACCGGTTTGGCTCACGCGACCCGGCCTGCCCACGCTGAAGGTGAGCGGGTTCCGGACCCTCGACCCCCGGGTCGTCACACTGGGTGCCGGTAACCAGCCCGGGATCTACCTGCTGGTCATTCCGCCCGACACCGCACCCGCGCGTGCATGTGGACTGCTTCGGCTGGCAGGCGCCGGTGCGCTGACCGGTTCGACGGACGTGATCCTGCGCACCGCCGGGGTGACGTCCGCCATATGACCGATGCATCGTCGGCCGAGTGCCGACTGTCCGCGTATCCCGGAGGGGAGGCGGTCGAGCGGGTGGTCAGTTGCGACCTCACGTTGGAGGTCGAGGAGCCCGGGGACATCGCCCTGCACGTTGCCGCCGCCGACGGTTGGGTAGTCCGTGCCGAGCGGCTGGACGTGACGACCGATGGGAAGCCGCTCCCGATGCCGGTCGAACTGGCCGCGCCGCACCGCGGTCGGCTACATCTACTGCGCGCACCCCGGGGAATCCTGTCGGTGTTCTACCGGGCGGAACTCACCGCCCCGTCTGCCCCCGCCGGCCAGCCGATCGTGGCCACCCACGGGGACCTGCCTGGTCTGGAGCAGTTGACCTACCTGCGGGCGAGCCGCTACTGCCCGTCGGATCGGGTCGTCGGGTTCGCGGTCGCCGAGTTCGGTGACCTGCCACCCGGACGGCCCCAGGTGGAGGCGATCACACAGTGGATTCACCAGCGGGTCGGCTATGTCCCGGGCTCCAGCAACGTCCACAGCTCGGCCGACGACGCCCTGCTCACGGGGCAGGGCGTATGCCGCGATTTCGCCCATCTCGGGATCCTGCTGTGCAGGGCGCTGCGGATACCGGCACGCTTCGCCGCGGTGTACGCGCCCGGCCTGACTCCGATGGACTTTCACGCCGTCTTCGAGGCGTGGTTCGACGGCGCGTGGTGGAGCTACGACGCCACCCGCCGAGCCCCCCGGGAGGGTATGGTCCGCGTCGCGACCGGTCGCGACGCGGCTGACACGGCCTTCCTCCACGTCCTACGAGGCATCATCGCCCTCCGGTCGATCGAGGTGACCGCCACGGTCATCGGCATGCTTCCCATCGACGACCACCTCACGGCCCACCCGCTCTGCTGAGCGCCGGCCAGGAACTGCCCGGGGAGCCGCGCACCCGATGACCGCCATCGGCGATCGGGGGGACCGGCCGGACCGCAATGGTCAGCGAGCGCCGTCAGGGGCAGACCGCTGACGACAAGCATGCCTTCCAACACCAGGAAGCAAGGGATCGCGATGAATGACCCAAATCAACTCGACGCAATCGCTTCACGAATGCTCACCGCTCAGCGAGCCAACCGCGGCGCCCGCCACCTCGCCAACGCGGCGGTCGAACTCGGGGAACCGGTCGAGACCACCAGCGTGGCGATCATCCTCGACGAGTACCGCCAGGCGTACCGCGAGGTCCATCGCGTACTCACCGGTGGTGATCCACACGACATCCTCTACCTGGCGGCACGCCTGGACCCCGCCGCCAGCGGCACCGGCGTCTGAGGCTCGACGAGGCCCCGCGCACGCGACTCTCGCGGCGCGGCGGGGATGACCGGCTCGGGTGAGGTCCTGCCTGTCGCGGGCTGCGTGGGGCCGGGCAGCGCCAGGCGCAGGATGCGTCTCCAGACGTTCGCGGTCTGCCGGGGCAGGGAGCCGGTCGTGTAGGGGAGGCCGAACCGTTCGCACAGGGCGCGGACCTGTGGGGCGATCTGCGCATACCGATTGCTGGGCAGGTCGGGAAAGAGATGGTGCTCGATCTGATGACTGAGGTTGCCGCTGAGAAGGTGAAGCGCCGCCGGGCCGCTGATGTTTGCGGAACCGAGCAACTGCCTCAGGTACCATTCTCCTCGGCTCTCGCCTTCGATCTCCTCCTCGGTGAAGGTCCTGGTGCCGTCGGGGAAATGGCCGCAGAAGATGATGGTGTGCGCCCAGACGTTCCTGGATATGTTCGCGGTGAGATTGCCCAGAAACACGGGGAGGAACGCCGGGCCGGCGAGCAGTGGAAATACGACGTAGTCTTTCAGTCCCTGACGGGCTGCCTTCCTGAGGGCGCTGCCGAGGTGGTTCAGGGTCTCGTCCAGGTCTTTTTCCCGGCGCCAGGACTTCTCTATCTCCGTATCGTAGAGCGCGATTCCCCATTCGAAGACGACCGCGAGGGCGAGGTTGTACAGCGGCTGAGCAAGATAGACAGGGCGCCATGGCTGCTCGGGAGTCACCCGGAGCAGACTGTACCCAAGGTCCCGGTCCCGGCCGAGAACGTTCGTGTAGGTGTGGTGAACATAGTTGTGCGCGTACTTCCAGTGGCTTGCGGGGGAGGCAGAATCCCATTCCCAGGTGGTGGAGTGGATGTCGGGATCACGCATCCAGTCCCACTGTCCGTGCAGGACGTTGTGACCGATCTCCATGTTCTCGAGAATCTTGGCGAGGGCGAGCATCGTCGTACCGGTCAGCCAGGCCGGCGGCAGCAGGGAAGCGAACATCACCATCCGGCCGCCGGCCTCGAGTCCCCGTTGAGCCGCGATCACCCGTCGGATGTACCGGGCGTCGTCCGGTCCTCTGCTCGCGAGTACCTCCGCGCGGAGGCGGTCGAACTCCTGACCGAGTACCTCGATATCGCGGACGCTGAGGTGGGTCGGTGCTGCCACTGCCTTGCTCCTTACAGATCGACGTCGACGTCGCCGGTGGCGGCGGACACGCAGGTCTGGATGAGATCGCCCGGAGTGCCGTGTTCCTCGCCGGTGCGCAGGTCGCGGACCCGCCCGCCGGCGAGGGGGGCCAGGCAGCTGTGGCAGACACCCATCCGGCAGCCGCTCGGCATGAGGACGCCTCCGCGCGGAGGCGGTCGAACTCCTGACCGAGTACCTCGATATCGCGGACGCT
>NZ_FZMO01000444.1 GCF_900197875.1 Frankia canadensis
AGGACTGGCAGGTGAACGTACGGTCCGACAGGGTGAGGCTTGGGTTTCGCCAGCCGCAGCCGGAACAGGTCTTCGAGGACGGGTACCAGCGGTCCGCGACGTGCAGCCGCGAGCCGTACCAGCGGGTCTTGTAGGCGAGCTGGCGGCGGATCTCGGCCATCCCCGCGTCGGAGACGGCGCGTGCGAGGCGCCGGTTACGGACCATCCCGGCGACATGGAGATCCTCGACCACGATCACGTTGTGGTTCTTCGCCAACCGGGTGGTGAGCTTGTGCAGCCCGTCGCGGCGCTGGTTCGCGACGCGGGCGTGGATGCGCGCGAGCCGGGCTGCCCGCTGCCGGCGGCCGGCGCTGCCGGGCTTGGACCGGGCGTAGGCCCGCGACGCCCTGCGCAGCTTACGCAGGCAGCGGGCGAGCGGTTTCGGATTGTCGACCTGCTCGCCGGTGGACAGGACGACGAGGTGCTTCACCCCGGCGTCGACCCCGACCGGCCCGGCGGCCCGCTGCCGGGCCGACGGGGCTTCGGAAACGTCCCGGTCGGCCTCGACGGTGAACGACACGTACCAGCGTCCGGCGGTCCTCGACACGGTTGCGCCGAGCATCCGGGCCCGGCCATCGGCGAGCCGGCCGGTGAGAGCGCCCATCGGTTCGTGGACCTTCACCCGGCCGATCCGGGGCAGCTTCACCCGCGTTTCGCCGGCCGGACCGTAGGCGCCGGTGGTGTACCGGAACGACTCCCGGGCCTTCCCGCGCTTCTTGAACCTCGGGAAGCCGACCCGCCGACCTTTCCGGACGCCCTTCTTCGAGTCGGAGAAGTTCGTCAACGCCCGCGCCAGCTGGTCCAGCCCGGCGGAGAACGCCTCCTTGGAGCACTCCGTCCACCAGGGCGCGACGTCGTTCTTGACCTGGTTCCACCGCAGCCGCAGCGCGGGCAGCGTCCACGGCACCGGGGTCAGCGCGTCACCGTCGAACCCGTAGGACTTCTCCGCGTCGCTCTGCGCCAGCGCCGCCTTCACCAGCGCCAGGCCCCAGTTGTAGGCGAACCGCGAAGCGCCCACGTGACGCCGCAGGCCGGCAAGGTGGACGTCGTTCGGGTCCAACGCGAACCGATACGCCTGCATCGTCTTCACGCCGGACCGTCTTTCGTGGCCTCGGCGACCGCGCGGGCGGCCCGGTTCACCGCCGCGCGGCGGCCGTACAGCCGGGCGCACATCGACGTGAGGATCTCGGTGATGTCGCGGACCAGG
>NZ_FZMO01000443.1 GCF_900197875.1 Frankia canadensis
GCGTGGGTCAGGGCGCGCAGGGTGGGGGTGTAGGAGGAGATCGTCCGGTCGAGGACGGTGGCGGGGTGGGTGTCGAACCGGGTGTCGTGATGGCCGGCGGCGTGTACCGGTAGGAACGACAACAGTCCTGTGGTGCACCACCACAGCCGCGGCCATGACGGACCATCTGCTGGGGTGGTGGTCAGGTGGAGCCGGTCGAGGACGGGGCCGGCCAGCACATCCCACAGCCAGCCCAGGACCGCGACCAGCCGCCGCTGCGCCACGCCGGAGGTGGTGTCGGCCAGCGCGCCGAGGAACGCGACCACCTGGTCGTAGACCGCCTGCGGTGTCAGGTCGGGCAGTGCCACCGCCTCCACCGTGCTGTCGGCCAGGAGCAACGCCTGCGAGCCGAACTCGGAGACCGCCACCGCCACGACCGGACCCTCGGCGGCCGTCGCGAGGAGGTCCTCGAGGGGCGGGGGCTGCAGAAAGGTCTCGAACCCGTCCAGCCTGCGGATCGACGCGATCAGTTCCTCGAGGGCGACACCCGCCGCCTGCCGTTGTGCGACGGTCGCGTCAACGGCGCCCTGACCGGGCTGGAGCTGGTCGGGCACGGCCGGCCCGTCGGCCTGGTCGAGGACATCTCGCAGCCGGACGAAGGACGCGGCCAGGTTGGGATATCGCTGGTTCAGGGCGGTCAGGTCGGTGCGCATGTCCAGTGCCTGGCCCAACAGCACCCCGCGGCCCTGCTCGAACAGCGCCACTGCCTGCCCGACCTGACCGGCCTGCACGCAGCACGCTGCCGCGTCCGCGCCGAGACCCCCGAACTCGACCAGCAACGCCTCCTGATCATGGCGGGCCAGGCTGCGTGGCGCGAGCAGACCGAGTAGTTCGGTCGCCGCCGTGAACCCCGCTACCGCCTCCTCCCAGCGGCCCCCACCTGCCGCGGTCTGCCCCCAGCCGCGCGCCGCGAGCGCCCGCGTCTGCGGCGACGCCCCTGCAACCCCAACCCCCTTCCGATAGACCTCGATCGCATCGTCCAGGTCGGTGACCTGCCCGGTCCGTTCGTACCGGGTCCGCAGGGCGATGCCGAGGTTGGACAGGTACCCGGCGCGGTCGGGGTGGTCGGTGGGGGTGGTGTCGACGGCGGCCTGGCCGGTGTTGATCGCATCGTCCAGGTCGGTGACCTGCCCGGTCCGTTCGTACCGGGTCCGCAGGGCGATGCCGAGGTTGGACAGCGTCCGGCGCGGTCGGGGTGGTCGGTGGG
>NZ_FZMO01000441.1 GCF_900197875.1 Frankia canadensis
CCCAACACAAACGCCCAGCTCAGCGGACCGCTGTCACTCACCCGTGAATGGACACTACAGTAGCTCTGTCCCCCTAAACCGATGGTCGGCTCGATCGACGCTCCGTAACTGCCGGCGGGTGGCCTGCTGTACGGCAGTTGTACTGCGACGGGGCCGGATGCCGGTGGATAGCGGAAGACGCCGACGAGGCTGCGACCTGCACTGGGGGACATCTGCGAACGATCGAACATCTACTACAGATCAGAAGGTCGGGGGCGGGATGGCTGGCAGCCAGAGCGGCAGCCAAGCCCGCGGATGGCGGCAGACGGCCACGGGACCCGGCGGACAAGGCCGAGTCCATGACCAGGAGCGGCGGACTTCCACGGACACCGGCGGACGCACCGCCAGTGATCTCATAATCCGTCGGTCGTCCGGGTAGGTTCGTGAGATTCTCCGCGCTGCGCGGCTACCAGGACTACGGTTCCCGCGAGGACATCTGCACGGGAGGTGCGGTGATGGGTGGTCACGTGTGCGGCGTGAACCGGTGTACCCAGCCGGCGTCCGGCTCCGTGCCGCATGACAGTCCGCTGCCAGGCGATCGATCATCTGTGGATGGTGACCTACGCTTACCCACCTGTGTTGCGCACGGCCGGGAGCACCATCGACTTGTCCTGGGGCGGGATCCCTGTCCCGGCGATGTCACGATGCTTGAGATCGACGCTCCAGAGGTACCCTGACGTCCTTGTTGCGGTCCACTGTGTGGCCTCCGTGCACGCACCCGGCAGCCGTCCCTTTACCGGCTCTCCTGATCCGTGGCCGCGGATCAGCCTGAGGGTGTGGGCCGGGCGGCTCGAGTTTTCCTGTGCCGGTGAGATCATCAACATCCTCGACCTGGTGACGAATGACGGCGAGGCGCCGTTGCACCGACCCCGCCTGCCCGCTGGCCACCCCGCCACGGGGGCATGATCTATACGGTCGCCCGGAGGACGGCCGTGGCGCGTGTCGGTCTCGCCGAGCACCACGAGATTGCCGGAGCGCAGTGGACCCTGGCCGCGCTCCCGGGCCGTCGCGGGCCGGCCGGGCCTCGCGTCCATCCCGTGCGTGCCCAGCCCGGTGGACCCGTGGGCTGCTGATGCGGGTCGGGGGAGCGTTAACGCGAGCGGTGCTGACGGACTCCCATACCCACCGCCAGCTGATCCTGGCTGAAGCGGGCGCCGGCCGCTACCGGTCGCCCGCCGGATGACCGACTAGACGAGTAATTCCTGAGGGTCAGTGGTCGTAGGCGATCAACGAGCGGATCAC
>NZ_FZMO01000439.1 GCF_900197875.1 Frankia canadensis
GCACACGTCGGCGCCCGCCCGGGCGAGGCCGTCGGCCATGCCGAGGCCGACCCCGGAGTTGCCGCCGGTGACCAGGGCGACGTGCCCGGTCAGGTCGAGAGGATGGACGGGCGCGGTCACGCGGAACCTCCGTGGGGAACGCCGGCGAGCAGTTCACGCGCGACGATGATCTTCTGGATCTCGGACACGCCCTGCGCGATGTCGTAGAACACGGCCTCCCGGTACAGACGCTCGACGATCATGTCGCGGGTCAGCCCGTAGGCGCCGCAGACGTGCAGCGCGGCGCTCGCGGCCTCGCGGGCCGCCCGGGCCGCGACGAGGCGGGCCGAGGCCGCCTCCGCGGCGATGGACTGCCCGCGGTCGAGTCGGTCCGCACAGGTCAGCACCAGGGCCTCGGCGCCGAGCAGGTCGGCGGCAGCCGAGCCCAGCAGCGCCTGGATGGTCGGGAATCGCCGCGCGATGGGTGTGCCGCGGTGGGTGCGGGCCAGTCCGTAGGCGGCGGCCTCCTCGATCGCGCGGGCCGCGATGCCCACCGTGATGGCCGCGGTGCGGACCTTCCCGAACGCCTCGCCGGCGATCATCACGTCGAAGCCGCCCTCGACGGTGCCGACCAGCCCGCCGGCGGGCACGGGCACGTCGTCCAGGGCGATCGGTCGGGCCTCGGTGCCGCCGAACGACAGCACCTCGCTGGGCTCCCCGACCTGCCAGCCGGCGGCGTCGGTGTCGACCAGGAAGGCGCCCAGCGCCGTCTCGGAGGTGCGGGCGAACACCAGCGCGACATCGGCCTGGTCGGCGAACGAGATGAGCTGCTTCGCCCCGGACAGCCGCCAGCCGTCGCCGTCACGAACCGCTCGCGTGCTGATCTGGCGGGGATCCGAACCGGTCGCGGGTTCGGTGAACGCCCAGGCGGCGATCCGCTCGCCGGACACCAGGCCCGGCACGTACCGCTCGACCTGCTCGGGCGTGCCGTGCTCCAGCAGGGTCATCGCGACCTGGATCGTCGTCCCCGGGTAGAGGGCGGCGACCGCGCAGTGCCGGGCGACCTCAATGGTGGCGACGACGAAGGCGCGCACCGTGCCGCCATCGCCGCCGTACTTCTCCTCGAACGGCAGCCGGGTCAGCCCGATCGAACGCACCGCCTCCCACGCCTCACGGGAGAAGGCCTGCTCCCGGTCGAGCCCCGCCGCCAGCGGCGCCAGCTCGCGGCAGGCCTGGGCGTCAACGGCGGATCGCAGCTCCTCGAGCTCCGGCTCGACGCTGATTCTCAACGCGCACACGCTCCATAGGTCGA
>NZ_FZMO01000438.1 GCF_900197875.1 Frankia canadensis
CGTAGGCGAACAGGGCGGGTTGGGTGTATTCGGTGCGGTCGAGCAGGGCGGCGTCGGGGGTGTCGGGGGCGGCGAACATGACGTCGCGCAGGGGTCGGTCGAGGTGGGGGTCGAAGCGGGCGCAGATGTCGTCGAGGGCGTCGGCGAAGGTGGGGTGGGCGGCGTGCAGGGCGTGGCCCATGCCGGCGCGCTGGCTGCCCTGCCCGGTGAACAGCATCGCCAGGCGGCGCCCCGCGAGCGCGGCGCCGCCGCCTCGCACGACCCCCGGCGCCGCGCGGTCCGCCGCCAGGGCCCGGAGCTGGTCGACCGCGCTCGCCGGGCTGGCGAGCACGACGGCACGGTGCTCGAACCGGGAGCGTCCGGCAAGGGTGTGCGCGACGTCCATCGGATCGGACCGCGGATGTGCGCACAGGTGGGCCGCCAGCCGCTCGGCCGCGGCGCGCAGCGCCTGCGGCGTGCGCGCGCTGAGCGGGTAGGGCACCGGACTGCCCGGGCGTAGCGCGGGCGTGGGGAGCTCGGCCGCGGACGCGCCGGCCGGGGGCGCCTCCTCGATGATGACGTGCGCGTTGGTGCCGCTGATCCCGAAGGCGGAGATGCCGGCGCGGCGGGGGCGGTCGGGCTCGCGGGGCCAGGGGACGGCGTCGGTGAGCAGGGCGACGGCCCCGCTGGACCAGTCGATGTGCGGGGATGGCCGCTCGGCGTGCAGGGTCTTGGGGAGGGTTTCGTGCTGGAGGGCCTGGATCATCTTGATGACGCCGCTGACGCCGGCGGCGGCCTGGGCGTGGCCGATGTTGGACTTCAGGCTGCCGAGCCAGAGGGGTCTGGTGCGGTCCGGGGCGTAGGCGGCGTGGAGAGCCTGGGCTTCGATGGGGTCGCCGAGGGCGGTGCCGGTGCCGTGGGCCTCGATGGCGTCGATGTCGGTGGGGTGCAGGGCGGCGTTGGTGAGGGCCTGGCGTAGGAGGCGGGTCTGGGCGCGGCCGTTGGGGGCGGTCAGGCCGTTGCTGGCGCCGTCGTTGTTGATGGCGCTGCCGCGCAGGATGGCGTGGATGGGGTGGTGGTGGCGGCGGGCGTCGGAGAGGCGTTCGAGGAGCAGGACGCCGGCGCCGTCGGCCCAGCCGGTGCCGTCGGCGTCGGCGGAGAACGCCTTGCACCGCCCGTCCGGGGCCAGCCCCTTCTTGCGGCTGAACTCGACGAGGATGCCCGGGGTCGACATGACCGTCACTCCGCCGGCCAGCGCGAGGTCACACTCCCCGGCCCGCAGCGCCTGGGCCGCGAGGTGGATGGCGACCAGCGACGCCGAGCACTG
>NZ_FZMO01000432.1 GCF_900197875.1 Frankia canadensis
CGGGGTCGGCCTCGGCATGGCCGACGGCCTCGCCCGGGCGGGCGCCGACGTGTGCATCTGGGGCCGTAACGAGGAGCGCAACCGGTCCACCGTCGAACGGCTCGCCGCGTACGGGCACCGGGCCAGCGCGATGCGCGTCGACATCAGCGACGAGGACGCCATCGTCAAGGGCTTCACCCGGCTCGTCGAGGAGTACGGCCGGCTGGACTCCTGCTTCGCCAACGCCGCGCTCGCGAACACGATGACCGCGCCGCGTTTCGTCGACTCCACGCTGACGTCGTGGCAGGACATGATGCGCATCGACCTCGACGGCACGTATCTGACCACCCGCGAGGCTGCCAGGCACATGATCGCCCAGGGCGAGGGCGGCAGCATCGTGGTGACGTCCAGCATCGCCGCGCTGTTCGGCGCCCCGCGCGAGGAGGCGTACGCGGCGGCGAAGGCCGGGGTGATCGCGCTGACGAAGTCGCTGGCGGTCGAGCTCGGCCGCTACCAGATCCGGGCCAACGCCGTGCTGCCCGGCTGGACCCGTTCGGCCGTCTTCGACGGCTGGCTCGACAACCCGGCGGTCAGCGAGAAGGTCCTCGGTCGGATCCCGCTGCGCCGCTGGGGCTCCGGAGACGACTGGGCCGGCATCGCCGTCTATCTGGCCAGCTCCGCCTCCTCCTTCCACACCGGCGACCAGTTCCGCATCGACGGCGGATACGGAGTGTTCTGAAATGCAAGGCCGCCCGACTGTGCCAGGCGGAGAGGTCGTCCAATGAGCGAGGCGAATGCTGTGACCGTGGAGACCGCGGATGAGGTGCTGCTCGCCTAGGTGGTGGACGGCGTCCTGGTAATTGACCCTGAACCGGCGGGACGCGCGCAACGCGCTGTTCCCCACGCTGGTGCGGCGCTGAGCAGGGCGCTGGACCGGTTCGTCGCGGACGACGGCCTGCGCGCCGCGGTCGTCACCGGCACCGGCGGGGCGTTCTGTGCCGGCCTCGACCTGAAGGCGTTCGCCGCGGAGGGAGCCGACCGGCGTGCGCCGGCGACGCTGATCCGGCGCTTCGGGTCGCTGCCAAGCCGATCATCGGCGCGGTCAACGCTGGTGCGTGACCGGGGGGATGGAGGTGGCGCTCGGCTGTGAGGGGCCGCTGGGCTCCCCCGAGGCGCGGTTCGTCGACACCCACATGACGATCGGCGCGTTCCCCAGCGGCGGGATGACCGCCCGGCCGCCCCGGATCGTCGGTACCCGCACGGCCAAGGCGATGAGCCTGAGCGGTCCGCGTGTGGATGCGCAGGATGGGTGAGCACGGCGGAAGCGACCTCACATGGTCGTCGCTGACCGCGCGGGGGCTGGACCACGACGGGCCGGCGCTGCTCACTC
>NZ_FZMO01000430.1 GCF_900197875.1 Frankia canadensis
CGGGTCGCGTCCTTGTCGCTGGGGGTACCGTCCGCATGCTGCCTGTCGCGGTCGCGTCCGTCGTTCACCGGAGATCTCCTGCCCTGCCGCGCCGGAGCCCGCCGTCGCGCTGTGGTCGTCGCACCTGACGGTCGTGCCGCATCAGGCCCTGCCGGATCGTCGCATGTTCATTCCATTCCACCGGCTCTCAGGTCCGATCAACCCTGGGACGGACATGTCGGATTGCCGACGCCGGCACCGCGCGGGGCAGGACGGCACCAGCTCACACCTCCAGCGGCAGTTGCGCCACCGGGATGTCCCGCCTGGTCGGAGCGAGCCGGAACACGTCCCCACGCGGGGACGCGAACGCCTGCCAGAAGTGCTCGGCGACGGCGTCCGGGCGCAGCGGCCCGCCCGGCGCCACCCGGCCGTCCAGGACGACGGTCCGCAGCCGGATGCCGCGGGTGGTGAGCGTGGGGCGCAGCGCCTCGGCGAGGGCGGTCAGGCCCGCCTTCCCGACGGCGAGGGCGAACCGCCCGGCCACCGGCTCGGTGCGCGCGCCGGCCGAGGTGACGAGGATCGTCGCGGCCGGGCGCTCCGCGAGCAGGACGGCCGCCGCCTGGATGGCGGCCAGCGCGCCGGTGACGTTCACCGCCAGGGTCTGGTTCACCGTGGCGGGCGGCACCGTGAGGGCGGCGCCGCGGATGCTGAGCTTGGCGTTGTAGACGAGGGTGGTGAGCCCGCCGATCTCGGTGGCGACCCGCCCGAGGGCCGCGGCGAGCGCCGGCGCGTCCGTCACGTCGGCGACGGCACCGGCGACGGCGAGGCCGTCCGGCGCGAGCGCGTCGCGGACGCGGGCGAGCGTGTCGGTCGACCGGGACACGACGCCGAGCACGAACCCCTCCCGGCCGAACCGGCGCAGCAGCTCGACCCCGAAGCTCGCCCCCGGCCCCACCAGGACGAACCCCCGGGTCAACGGCTCGCCCTCCGGCGGCTCGTCGCCCTGGCCGACCACTGCGCCAGCGCTGTCGGCCCGGCCGGCGCGCTCAGCACCGCGTACCTCGGTCTGGTCGGCGCGCTGCCCCTCGGCCCGGTCGCGCGGTCCGGTGCTGCTCATGCCCCACATCCTTGCCGAGGGACCGGCCGGACATGTCGGGGATGGCCGGATCGGCCGTCAGGCGGCGCGTCGTGCGCCGTGGCCCGGCGAGAACGGGGCGCCACCGGCGGCCGGCTGGTCGGGACGGTGGCGCAGCTCCCGGGCCGCCTCGACCGCAGCGGCCGCCCGCAGCGGCGCACAGCGCAGATAGGACCAGGTCAGAGCCCCACCGACGATGATCACCGGAATGAGCAGCAGGACCAGAACGACGAGTATGGCACCGAACGTCTCCATCAAATACCTCCGGAGGGGACTGCTGCCTTTGGGCGGCAGGGGAATCCGGTA
>NZ_FZMO01000429.1 GCF_900197875.1 Frankia canadensis
GTGGTGAGGAGGGTGGTGAGGTGGTGGGGGTTGGTGGTGTCGGTGGCGGTGATGGTGATGTGGGCGCCTGCGTGGGTGAGTTCGTGGGTGAGGTGGGTGGCGCCGGGTGCGTGGGGTCCTTGTCTGCTGGTGAGGTGGAGGTGGCGGACGCCGTGGTGGTGGACGAGGTGGCGGGCGAGGAGGGTGCCGAGGGTGCCGGTGCCGCCGGTGATGAGGACGGTCCCCTCCGGATCGAACAGCGGCCGCGGCGACGTGCGCGCGGCGGGCGTCGCCGCTGGGGACGCGGCCTTCGCCAGCCGCGGCACGCGAGCCCGCCCGGCGCGGATCGCGATCTGCTCCTCGTCGGTCGCGACGGCGGCGGGCACGAGGCGCAGGGAGGCGGGCTGCGTGTCCACGTCCACCAGGACGAACCGGCCCGCCCCTTCCCGCTGCGCGGAGCGGACCATTCCCCACACCGGGGCGGCGACGAGATCGGGACCTCCCGCCGGGTCGTCGCCGGTGACGACGGCGCCGTGCGTGATCAGGACCAGTCTGGTCTGAGCCAGCCTCTCGTCCCGCAGCCACGACTGGAGCAGTTCGAGCAGCCGCTCGGCGGTGGCGCCCACCGCCGTCGGCACGAGTGTCGGGTCCGCGGGATCCGCCGAGACCGGTCGCAACGACAGCGCCACCTCGTCGACGGCGGGCGTGCCGGAGGCGATCGCGTCGCCGAGCGCCCGCACGTCGGGGAATGCGCTGACCTTCACCCCGGCGGCGTCCCAGGCAGATCTCAGCGTCGGGTCGTCGTCCCCGACCAGAGCCCATCGCGTGGGCGCCGCGGTGGCGTTCGGGGCCAGCGGCTCCCAGTTGACGCGCAGGAGCAGATCCTCTCCGCAGGCCTGCGCGGCAGCCCGCAGCTGTTCCAGCGGAACCGGTCGCACCACGAGCGCGTCGACGTCGACGACCGGGTTGCCGTCCTGGTCGGCGGCCTGGACGGTCATGGCGTCGGGCCCGTTCGGCGCCAGCCGCACGCGGAGCGCCTGGGCGCCGGTGGCATGCAGGCGAACGCCGGACCAGGAGAACGGCAGCCGGGGTCCACCGTCGGTGCCGTCGAAGAAGCCGCGTAGGGCGAGCCCGTGCAGGGCGGCGTCGAGAAGCGCGGGATGGACAGCGAACCGCCTGGCATCGGCGGCCAGCTCCTCGGGCAGCTCGACCTCGACGAACACCTCCTCGCCGCGCAGCCAGGCGCGGCGGACTCCGCGAAACGCCGGCCCGTAGTTCAGCCCGATCTGGCTCAGCCGCGGGTACAGGTCCTCGACGGGAGCGGGCACCGCCCGGGGCGGCGGCCAGACGCGCAGGTCCGGGGCGGTGGAGACGACTGTGCTCGGGGCGGCGGAGGCGTCCTCGGCGGGTGTGAGGGTGCCGGTGGCGTGGGTGGTCCAGGGGGTGTCGGGG
>NZ_FZMO01000426.1 GCF_900197875.1 Frankia canadensis
ACCGAACTCAACCGGTCCTCGCAACACCGGGTTGTTGACGTGAGAGTAGCTGGTTGTTCATCGCTTCGGTGGGGGTCTTCCAGTCGAGGGTCTTGCGGGGCCGGTCGTTGAGGGTCGCGGCGATGGTGGCGAGTTCGTGGCGGGTCCAGCGGGACAGGTCGGTGCCCTTGGGGAAGTACTGGCGCAGCAGCCCGTTGGTGTTCTCGTTCGTGCCGCGCTGCCAGGGGCTGTGCGGGTCGGCGAAGTAGACCCCGAGACCTGTGCTGGCGGTCAGCGCGGCGTGCCCGGCCATCTCCTTGCCGCGGTCCCAGGTCAGGGTCCGACGCAGCTGCTCGGGCAGCTCCGCGAACGCTCGTGTGATCGCGTCCCGGACAGCGTCGGCGCCGCGGCCCGCCAGCGCCGGGCCGTTCTTCACCCGCGGTTCATGGCCGTAGCCGTCCATACGGGGCAGGTGCAGCAGGACCGTGAGCCGGGTGGTGCGCTCGACCAGCGTGCCGATCGCGGACCGGTTCAACCCGATGATCAGGTCTCCTTCCCAGTGCCCTGCGACCGTCCGGTCTGTGGCCTCGACCGGGCGGGCACTGATCCGGACCTCGGGGGTGACCATGCCGTCGGGGCGCCGTCCGGCCCGCGCACGTGGCGCCCGCAGCGCGCGGCCCGTGCGCAGGCACGCGACCAGGTCACGGCGCAGCGCTCCCCGCCCCTCGATGTAAAGGGCCTGGTAGATCGCCTCATGCGAGATCCGCATCGCCGGATCGTCGGGAAAATCGACCCGCAGTCGCCGCGAGATCTGCTCCGGGCTCCACGCGCTGACCCAGCGGCGGTCCTGGCGGTGCGGCTTGTTCCGGCCGGTGAACGGCGCCGTCCACGGGCCGGGCACCACGGTGCCGTCGCTGCGGCGGACCGGCCCGGCGAGCCGGTCCTGCACGTAGCTGCGCAGCTGCTCGTTCGCCGCGAGCTTGGCAGTCTTGGGTCGGGTGGCCCGACGGTCTCGATGCCACTGCGCGAGTGTGGCCCGGTAAACCAGGGTCCCGCCGCGGGTGCCGGCGTTACGCCGTAGCTCCCGTGACACCGTCGACGCAGGCCGGCCCAAACCCCGCGCGATCCGGCGGATGCTGTCCCCGCGGGCACGACCCAGGGCGATCTCCTCCCGCTCCGCGAACGACAGGTATCGACCGGAAGGGGCGGGGAAGTCCGAAGGGGGCATCCCGCCACAGTTGCGGAACCACCGGGTCCCGACCGCCGGCGACACGCCGGCCGCGACACCGGCATCCTCGCTGCTCAGCCCACGCGCGATCGCCGCCCAGAACCGCTGCTGATGCTCCCGGCGCGCCACCGGCGGCCGCCCCGGCGAGCACATGCCCGCCCGCCCCGTGACCGTCTGCGTCCAATCCGCCGGCCGTCCCATTCCCACACCTCCGGATCGAGGTGTTGCGACGACCAGTTGAATCCGCC
>NZ_FZMO01000425.1 GCF_900197875.1 Frankia canadensis
CTAGTACTCCAGCCCGACTTTTGTGATCGTTTAGGTCTGGTGCGTCATGGTTGGGCGGCGGGGCTGAGCAGGGACCCTGGCCCGGGAACGAAAAGGACCACCGGAGATCCTCGCGGTTTGTGACGACACGTGAAGATCAGCCGGTGGCCGTGTGCCCCAGCGTAGACCCCGACGGGTGGCTTGAAGCATTCGAGGGGCTCGCGGGCCGGCTCGACCGCCGGTTCGCCCGGCCGGAGTCCCGTCGGCGGATGCGCCGGTTCCTGCGCGGTCTGATGGCCGGGCTACCGCGGGTGAACTGCTGGACGTTGGCCGAGTACGCCGGGGAGGCCTCACCGGGTGGGATGCAGCATTTCCTGGCCGAGGCGGTGTGGGACGACGACGGTCTGCGCGCTGACCTGCGTGACTACGTCGTCGAACGGCTCGGCGACCCCGAGGCGGTGTTCGTCTTCGACGAGACCGGCGACGTGAAGAAGGGATCGATGACCGTCGGTGTCCAGCGCCAGTACACCGGCACAGCCGGCCGGATCGAGAACGCGCAGGTCGCGGTCTACCTGACCTACGCCACCCCGACCGGGCACGCGTTCCTCGACAACGCCCTGTACATGCCGAGATCGTGGATGGCGGACCCGGAACGCCGCCGGGCCGCGGGTGTCCCCGACGACCTGACGTTCCAGACCAAGCCCGCACTCGCCCGCCGCCTGGTCGAGACCGCGCTCGACGCCGGAGTCCCCGGCCGGTGGGCCACCGGCGACGAGGTCTACGGCAACGACCCCGCGCTACGCGCCACCCTCGCCCGCCGCGAGCTCGGCTACGTCCTCGCGGTCGCGAAGACCCACCAGATCGACACGAAGGCCGGCAGGAGGAAAGCGATCGACCTCGCCGTCACCCTGCCCGCCACCGCCTGGAACAGAATCTCCGCGGGCAGTGGGGCCAAGGGCCAGCGGCTCTACGACTGGGCGCTGATCGCGACCACCGGCCAGGATCTACCCGGCCAACACCATCTCCTGATCCGCCGGAACATCACCACCGGCGAGTACGCGTTCTACCGGACCCACCACCCGACCCCGGTCCCGCTGGCCACCTATGTCCGTGTCGCCGGGATCCGCTGGAACGTGGAGGACGACTTCCAGTCCTCCAAGGAACTCGCCGCCCTCGACGAGCACCAGGTCCGCCGCTGGACCAGCTGGCACCGCTGGACCCTGCTCGCGATGCTCGCCCACGCCTTCCTCGCCGTCACCACCGCCCGGGCCCATGACACCGAACCCGCCGACGGGCTGATCCCGCTCACCGTCAACGAGGTCCGCCACCTCATCATCCAGCTCGCGATGCCCCGACCCGCCCCGGCCGCCGGCTTCGTGCTGGCCTGGTCCTGGTGGCGACGCCGCCACCAGGCACGCGCACAAGCCAGCCACTACCACCGCCAGGCCGCAGCCCTACAACTCAATTGATCACAAAAGTCGGGCTGGAGTACTAG
>NZ_FZMO01000424.1 GCF_900197875.1 Frankia canadensis
CGGGTGGGGTGGGGTTGTCCAGGTCGGGAGCCGGATCGTGGGGCTGCCCGTCACCGCGGCGCGGCGCGGACGGTAGGTTTCCGTGCGTACCGCGGCGTGGGCACCGACCGGTGAACTGCGGGTTGGCGTCGTGGGGGCGGATCGTCGCCTAGGGTTGCCCACCGGATGTGCACCCGCCCATCCGGAGGATGCGTGGGTGCCCGTAGGGGTGTCCCGGGGAATCGCAGCGGAGGTCAGGGTGGGTCTGCGCGAGCAGCTGGCGGGCAGGCGTGTCCTGGTGACCGGGATTACCGGGTTCATGGGTGAGGCGCTGCTCGAGCGGTTGCTGTCGGATTTCCCGGACACCCGGGTGGTGGCGCTGGTGCGGCCGCGGGGCAGTCACAGTGGTGCGGCGCGTCTGGCCCGGATGACCCGTAAGCCGGCGTTCCGGCTGTTGCGGGAGCGGGTGGGGGCGGCGGAGCTGGCGGCGCTGGTGGCGTCGCGGGTGGAGGTCATCGAGGGGGATCTGACGCGGGTGCCGGCGCTGCCCGGTGACATCGACGTGGTGATCCACTGTGCGGGTGAGGTGTCGTTCGACCCGCCGATCGATGATGCGTTCCGGATCAATGTGGGTGGGGTGCAGGAGCTGGTGCGGGCGTTGCGGGCGGCGGGGGCCGCGCCGCATCTGGTGCACGTGTCGACCGCGTATGTGGCGGGGTTGCGGTCGGGGCACATCGCGGAGGGGCCGCTGGCGCACGATGTGGACTGGCGTGTGGAGCAGGCGTTCGCGACGCGGGTGCGGGAGCAGACCGAGGACGCGTCGCGGTCGCCGGAGAACTCGACGCGGTTTCGGCGGGCGGCGGTGCGCCGGTTCGCGGCGGCGGGGGCGCAGACGGTGTCGGCGGAGGCGGAGCGGCTGCGCCGGGAGTGGGTGGCGCGCCGGCTGGTGTCGGCGGGCGGTGAGCGGGCGCAGGTGCTGGGGTGGACGGATGCGTACACGTTCACCAAGGCGTTGGGTGAGCGCTGGTTGGAGGAGCATCACGGGGAGCTGCCGCTGACGATCGTGCGCCCGTCGATCATCGAGAGTGCGGTGGCGCGGCCGTTCCCGGGGTGGATCGAGGGGTTCAAGATGGCCGAGCCGCTGATCCTGGCCTACGGCCGGGGGGAGCTGCCGGATTTCCCGGCGTCGCCGGACGCGGTGGTGGACATCATTCCGATTGATCTGGTGGTGAACGCGACGCTCGCGGCGGCGGCGCACACCCCGCCGGTGGAGCGGCCGGCGTATTACACGGTGTGTTCGGGGTTTCGGAATCCGTTGCGGTTCTGGGAGCTGTACGAGCATGTGCGGGAGTACTTCCTGGCCGATCCGCTGCCGCAGCGGGGGCGGGGGGCGAGGGGTGGCGGGGGGGGGTGGGGGGGGGGGGGGGGGGGGCGGGGCGGGGGCGACGCCCGAGGTCGGCGCGC
Organism: Frankia canadensis; assembly: GCF_900197875.1. Taxonomy (GTDB): domain Bacteria; phylum Actinomycetota; class Actinomycetes; order Frankiales; family Frankiaceae; genus Frankia; species Frankia canadensis. The sequence goes on from NZ_FZMO01000424.1 coordinate 1,444, forward strand.
CGAGCCAGGTCAGCGCGCTGATCCAGCGCGCTGATC
>NZ_FZMO01000423.1 GCF_900197875.1 Frankia canadensis
TCGTCGACCCTTTCGGATGACCGGTGGGCCGACCGCCCAGCGGAGCTCGGCTGGCCAGGGTGTCGTCACCATGAGTCCCCGCCAGCCCGAGCCCACCGGGGCCAGGGGAGGCCCGTCCACCGGCCCCACCGCACCGTCATGACCCGGATCCAGGTGACCGGAACCGACCCGTGGGCCGCGCGCCGGGGGGCTGTCGCCGCCGGCGTGCGCCCGCACGGCCGGCGCCCGCCCGCGGCCGATCGGGACGCTGGTGAGCCGATCCGTCCAGGCCGTGGGTGAGAATGGCCGGCATGGCCACGACACCGGCGTCTCCCGCCCGCGTCAGCCCGGCCCGGGAGGACCCGGTCGTCGCGGGCGCGAGCCAGCTCATCGGCGGGCCGCCGGGCGGGCACGCCGCCGCCGCGACCGGCCGCGGGTGGCTGACGCCACTGCGGGTGCTGATGGCCTTCGTCATCCTCGTCTGCGTGCTCGGCTACGCGCAGAAGGCCAGCTGCCGCGACACCCGGAACTGGGCGCACGAGCACCAGTACAGCGCCCTGTGCTACTCCGACGTGGTCGCTCTCTACAGCCAGGAGGGGCTGGTCGACGGCAAGATCCCCTACCTGGACTACCCGACGGAGTACCCGCCGCTGATCGGCGCGGCCATGCAGCTCATCTCCTGGCCGGCGGGGCTCGCCTCCGGCCCGCGGGCCGTCTACCGCGACGACAACGGCCAGCGCGTCTTCGACCACTACACGATGGACCGGCGTTCGGCCGTCTTCTACGACCTGACCGCGCTGCTGTTCACGCTGGCCGCGTGCGTCGCCGTGGCCTGCACGGCACTGACCGCCGGGCGCCGGCGGGTCTGGGACGCCGCGCTGTTCGCGCTCGCCCCCGCGCTGGCGTTGCACCTGCTGACGAACTGGGACATCATCGCGGTCGCGTTCGCGGCCGCCGGTCTGCTGGCCTGGTCCCGCCGGGCGCCACGGCTGGCCGGAGTGCTGCTCGGCCTCGGCATTCTCACCAAGCTCTACCCGGTGCTGTTCCTGGTGGGGATCGGCTTTCTCTGCCTGCGCGCCGGGAAGCTGCGGGAATGGGCGAAGGCGGTGGCCGCGGCAGCCGTCACCATCGTCGTGGTGATCGTGCCGCTGTGGCTGGTCGCCGGCTACTTCGACGAGCAGAACAACCGTGCCGGCAACAGCATCTGGGTGACCTTCTGGCACGGCGGCGACTGGCTGAGGCTGCTCGGCGGCGGCCCGGACGGCGCCCGTAACGCCGTCGCGCGCTTCGTCGATCTCAACTCCGATCGCGGCGCCGACTGGGACTCGATCGCCTTCGGCGCGACCTGGCTCGCCGAGCGGCACGACCCGGCCTGGTTCGGGCCGACGCATCTGGTGATCTGCCTGGTGACCGCGGCGGTCGTCGTCGCGGCGGCGGCCGCGCTCATCGTGCACCGCCCCGACACCCGCCGCCTCGCCGTCGCCCTGGCCGCCGCCGTCTTCGGCACCGTCGCCGTGGCGGTGCCGCTGGTGCTGCAGGGCATCCGGGACCATGGCCTGCCCGTCGGCACGCTGAACGTCATCACCGGCGCGACCCTCGTGGTCGCGGTGATCGGCATCGGCCTGCTGACCTGGTTCGCCCCGCGCCGGCCACGCCTGCCGCAGGTGCTGTTCCTGCTGGTCGTGGCGTTCCTGCTGAGCAACAAGGTGTTCTCGCCGCAGTACACGATCTGGCTGCTGCCGCTGGTGGCGCTCGCCCGCCCGCGCTGGCGGCTGTTCCTGCTCTGGCAGCTGTGCGAGGCGTGGGTGCTGTTCACCCGCTTCATGCACTTCATCTTCAACGACACCCAGGGGCGCCGCGGGATCGACCGGGGCTGGTTCGTCGGCGCCGTGACCCTGCGCGACCTCGTGCTGCTCGTCATGGCCGGCTTCGTCGTGCGCGAGATCCTGCATCCCCGGGCCGACGTGGTCCGCACCACCGGCGCCCGCACCGACGCCGACCTGCTGGCCGCGGACCGGCCGGACGCCGGCCTCTACCCGACCGTGATCGACGACCCGGCCGGCGGCATCCTGGACCACGCACCCGATGTGCGTGGCGGCTGGCGCGGGCGGACGACCAGGGCCCGCGGCGACGACGAGCTTCCCGCCAACACCGGCGCGCTCCTGGTCGGCGCCTCCATGGCGACCAGTGAGGCGAAGGGCGCCGGGGCGGCGAAGGACGCCGGAGCCGGGTCCGGAGCTGGAACCGAGCAGGACGGTCGGCCGACGTTCACGCCGATCGAACCGGGTGCGCTGTTCCGACCGCGCAACCAGAACGGCGACGGACCTGGCGCACCGGCGGCGGGAGACGGATCCGCCGGTGGATAGCCCGGCGATCCCCGAGCCGATGGCCGGACCGGGCTCGACGCCCGTCGCGACGCACCGCGCGCGGTCGCGGGCGTCGGATCCCGGCGGCGCCGACGGATCCGACCTCGCGGGCCGGGCGCGTTCCTGGTGGGCGCTGCTGCCCACGCCCGTGCGGGCGACGCTGCCGCTGTGGCTGGGCAGCCGGGTGGCGGTGGCGCTGCTGTCGCTGGCCGCCGCCCGCGCGCTGACCACCGGGCCGGCCCGGTCCGCGCCGGGCCTGCGCACGCTGTGGGACCGGTGGGATGTCGGGCTGTTCACCAAGGTCGCCCGGTACGGCTACCTGTCCCCCGCGTACGCGGACCGGACCGAGGTCGACTTCCCCGGACTGCCGATCGCGATCAGGCTCGCCCATCTGGTCGTCCGGGACTGGATCGCCGCCGGTCTTGTCGTCTCCCTGCTCGCCGGCGTGGTCACCGTGGCCGCCCTGTGGCAGCTCGCGGCGGACGAGGTCGGGGAGCGCGATGCCCGGGTCGCCGTCGTCGGCCTGATCTGCTTCCCCTACGCGGTGTTCCTGTTCGCCGCCTACTCCGAGGGAGTGTTCCTGGCGTTCGCGACAGCGTCCTGGCTCGCCGCGCGCCGGCATCGCTGGTGGCTCGCCGGCCTGCTCGGCGCGGGCGCCGCCTCCGCGCGGATCAGCGGCGTCGCCTTCGGGGTGGCGCTGGCCGTGCAGTACGTGGTGGGCCGGCGGGCCGCGGGGCGACCCGTCGTCGCATGGCCGGCGCTGTCGCTGGCCCTGCCGCCGATCCCCGTCGTCGCCTATCTCTGCTATCTGCGGGTGCGCACGGGCGGCTGGGGCGCGTACACGGACGCGATGCACGACGGCTGGCACCGCTGGACGGACTGGCCCTGGTCCGGGTGGGCGGCCACCTGGTCGTCGGCGACGGACGGCAACGGGGCGTCGACCTTCGTCTGGTTCTTTCGCGGCGAACTGCTCGCGGTGGTCGTGGGGGTGGCGCTGACGATCGCCCTGCTGGTGGGCAGGCGCTGGGGAGAGGCGACCTTCGTCGGTGTGATGACCACGATCATGGCCTGCACGAACTACTACGCCTCGGGCATCCGCGCAATCCTGGTCGCCTTCCCGCTGTACCTGCTGTTCGCCCGGGTGGCGGCGCGCCGATCCTGGGTGGCACCGGTGTATGTCTGTCTGTGCGCGCCGGTGATGGCGGCGTTCGTCGTCGCCTTCACCCAGGGGCAGTGGGTCGACTGAGCTGACGGTGACGGTGACGGTGGAGGACGATGCGGTGAGGGCCGGGGACGCGGCGGGGGCCCGCGGTGGGGACGGAGCGCCGAGGTCCGGGCCGCGGGGCGTCGCCCCGCTGCTGACGGCGGGCGCGCTCGCACTGGCCTGCGTGCTGCTCGGGCTGGCACTGGCCGATCCGGCACCGTCCCGGCATCTGCGGGGCCTGCTGGTCACGGTGGATCTCGTCCTGCTGGGCGGGGTCGGCACCGCCTGGCTGCGCGTGGTCCTGACGGTGGGCGCGCCCGGGGACCGAGGCGGGATCGAGTAGACTCGCCGGGACATGCCGTGCGCCGGCGCACGTGTTCGTCGCTGGTCAGCCGCTGATCGATCACCGGGATCGGTCGGCCTGGCCGCGGTCGGGCGCAGTGTACTGATGATCGTCCGGATGTGCTCGCGGACGATCCCCAGCCGGGTGGTCGGCGTCGAGCGCGTTCGCGGCGGCGCAGGACCGGAGCGCGGTTCCTCCTGTCACGGAAGATCCGTGGCCGCCTGAGTCCACAGGAGGTGGGTTCACCCTTGGCACGCCATTACGAGCTCATGGTGATCCTCGATGCTGACCTCGAGGAACGCACCGTCGCGCCGTCCATCGACCAGTACCTCGGTGTCGTCCGTCAGGGCGGCGGCGTGGTGGAGAAGGTCGACATCTGGGGTCGCCGCCGGCTCGCCTACGAGATCGCGAAGAACCACGAGGGCATCTACGCGGTCATCGACCTGCACGCGGAGCCGGCCATCGTCGCCGAGCTCGACCGGCAGCTCGTCCTGAACGAGTCGGTCCTGCGCACGAAGGTCATCCGGCTCCCCGAGCCGAAGAAGCCCCGTCAGAGCCGCCGGGCGGCGGCATGACCCGGTCCGGGCTGACGGCGGTTCGCCCGTCGTCGCGGACCGCCGAGAGCTGGGAGGGCGCCCATGGCCGGTGAGACTGTCATCACCGTCGTAGGCAACCTGACAGGCGACCCTGAACTGCGGTTCACGCCGAACGGCGCGGCCGTCGCGAGCTTCACCGTCGCCTCAACTCCGCGCACGCTCGACCGTCAGAGCAACGAGTGGAAGGACGGCGAAGCGCTGTTCCTGCGCTGCTCCGTCTGGCGGCAGGCCGCGGAGAACGTCGCCGAGTCCCTGCAGAAGGGAGCCAGGGTCATCGTCACAGGCCGGCTCAAGCAGCGTTCGTTCGAGACCCGCGAGGGTGAGAAGCGCACCGTCATCGAGCTTGACGTCGACGAGGTCGGCCCGAGCCTGCGTTATGCGACCGCCAAGGTCGTCCGCGCCGCCCGTGGCGGCGGCGGAGGCGGCTTCGGCGGCGGGAACGGGGGCGGCGGTTCCGGTTCCGGCGGCGGCGGCAACTACAGCGGTGGTGGGGGCGGCTACGGCGCGCCCGCCGGTGCCCCGGCCGGTGCCCCGGCCGGAGCGCCGTCCGGCGGCAACTACGGCGGCGGCGCCCCCAACGATGACCCCTGGTCGCAGCAGCCGGCCGGTGGCTACTCAGACGAGCCTCCGTTTTGAGCGGCCGGTCGTCGTCATCGAGGACGGCACAACGAGGTAGGAGCACATCCGTGGCCAAGGCGGCCGTGCGCAAGCCGAAGAAGAAGGTTTGCGTCTTCTGCAAGGACAAGGTCGAGTACATCGACTTCAAGGACACGTCGCTGCTGCGCAAGTACATCTCCGACCGAGGCAAGATCCGTGCCCGCCGGGTCAGCGGCAACTGCAGCCAGCACCAGCGCGACGTGGCGACGGCGGTGAAGAACAGCCGCGAGATGGCGCTGCTGCCCTACACCGCCTCGGCTCGCTAGGGGGTGGCGCGATGAAGCTCATCCTGACCCAGGAGGTCCCCGGCCTCGGTAGCCCGGGTGACATCGTCGAGGTCGCGAACGGGTACGGGCGCAACTACCTGGTGCCCCGCCAGTACGCGATCCTCGCGACCAAGGGCGCGGAGCGCCAGGTCGAGCAGATCAAGCGGGCCCGGTCGGCCCGGGCGGTGCGCGACCTCGACCACGCCAACGAGATCGCCGGTCAGCTCGGCGGCCTCAAGGTCGAGCTGGCCAGCCGCGCGGGCAAGGAAGGCCGGCTGTTCGGCTCGGTCACGGCGGCCGATGTCGTCGACGCCGTCACCGCCGCCGGCGGTCCGGAGCTCGACCGGCGCCGCGTCGAGCTGACCACGCCGATCAAGTCGCTCGGCGCCTACACGGTGGCCGTCCACCTCCACCCCGAGGTGACCGCGTCGCTGAAGGTCCAGGTCCGCAAGGCGTAGCAAAAACCGCGGGCCAGCGCGGTGGCGGCCCGGCGCCCGGCCATCCGCCGGGCTCCGTGCCGCCGACTGGTCGACGAACTCCCCCGGCTCCCACCCATCGTCACGGTGGCGGGACCGGGGGAGTTCGCGTTACGCGCCCGGCAGGTCGCCGAAAAGTTTTTTCTTCGACTCGTTGTCCACAGGCGACGTCTCGAACGGAGCTCTGGGAACCCGCGGTTCTCGCGCCGTAAGGCCAGCACTATCCACAGGTAGTGCGCGTCTGTCCCTAGCTTCTCCCCAGCTTCTCGGCCGTTACCCACAGCTTTTCCACAAGGGCCTGTGGATAACTTCTTGGCGGGGGTGGCTGCCGGTCCGTAGGGTCGGACCCTCCAAACTGGGGAGCCAATCGACGTGCCGGGAGCGTCGCCGGCGTCCACCGCAGCGTGGCCCGTTGACGATCGCTCGGGCGTGTACGAACATGCGTTCGAAACTGGGATCGCGGGACAGCCAGATCACGCGGTAGGTCGAGACCGCGTGGGACAGCCAGGAGGTGCGTCGTGAGCGTCACCGAGATCTCGCGTGGCGTCGGGGGCGCCGAGGAGTTCGACCGCACCCCGCCGCACGACCTGCCGGCCGAGCAGAGCGTGCTCGGCGGCATGCTGCTGTCCAAGGACGCGATCGCCGACGTGGTCGAGGTCCTGCGGATGGTGGACTTCTACCGGCCCGCCCATGGGCTCATCTTCGAGGTCATCGGCGACCTGTACGGGCGGGGCGAGCCGGCCGACGTGATCAGCGCGGCCGCCGAGCTCGGCCGCCGGGACGCGCTGGAGCGGGTGGGCGGCGCGGGATACCTGCACACGCTCATCTCCAGCGTGCCGACCGCGGCGAACGCCGGCTACTACGCCCACATCGTCGCCGAGAAGGCCATCCTGCGTCGCCTCGCCGAGGCGGGGACGCGCATCGTCCAGCTCGCCTACGGCGCCGCGCCGGACGTCAGCGAGGTCGTCGACCGGGCGCAGGCCGCCGTCTACGACGTCACCGAGCGGCGCACGAACGATGACTACGCCCCGCTCGGCGACCTGCTCAACCCGGCACTCGAGGAGATCGAGTCGATCGAGGGCCACGACGGCGCGCTGACGGGCGTGCCGACCGGCTTCACCGACCTCGACGAGCTCACCAACGGCCTGCACGGCGGCCAGCTGTGGATCGTCGCCGCCCGCCCGGCCGTCGGGAAGGCTCTCGCACTCGACACTCCGCTGGCGACGCCGACAGGGTGGACGACGATGGGCAGGGTCGCCGTCGGCGACCGGCTCATCGGTGCCGACGGCCAGCCCACCCGGGTCGTGGCGGCGACCGAGGTGATGGTCGGTCGCCCGTGCTACGAGGTGGAGTTCTCCGACGGCTCCGTGCTGGTGGCCGACGCACAGCACCAGTGGGTCACCGAGACCCGGGCGGATCGTCGCGTCGCCGCCGGGCGGACGTCCTGCCCTGGCACCGCGGCGGGCGGCAGGCCCGTGACGACGGAGGAGATCGCGCGCACGCTCCACTGCTCGACCGCGGATCGTCGCCACAACCACGCCGTTCGCGTGGCCAGGCCGTTCGCGTTGCCCACGGTGAACCTTCCGATCGATCCGTACCTGCTCGGCGCCTGGCTCGGCGACGGGACCTCGAGCTGTGCCCAGCTGACATCCGCCGACCCGGACATTCCTGCGGAGATCCGAAGCCGGGGCTACGACGTCGTGGCGAGCGCGACGGTGAAGTACCGGTACTCACTGCGGCTTCGCCAGACCGCCGTGGAGGAGCGGTCGTGCATGGTGTGCGGTCGCACCTTCGCCAACCGCATGCCGCATGTGCGCACCTGTGGCCAGTCCTGCGGGGGCAAGCTGCGGTTCCTCGCGAAGCCGCTACCTGCGCGGACGTGCGTGGGCTGCGGTGGGCGTGTGACCAGCTACGGCCCGCGCTGCGGCTCTTGTCACGCCGAGTCCGGCACGCTGCAGACGCAGTTGCGCACGCTGGGCGTGCTGGGTGACAAGCACATTCCGCTTCAGTACCTGCGGGCCGATGAGCAGCAGCGGCGCGATCTCCTCGCAGGTCTGCTGGACACGGATGGGACGGTGGCGTCCAACGGGACGACCGTGCAGTTCGCCGTCACCAACGAACGTCTTGCCCGCGACACGCACGAACTCATCCTTTCTCTGGGATACCGCGCGTCCGTGACGACGAAGCGGGTGCAGGGCGCTTCCGCCGCCAGCTCAACCTGCTACATGATCAATTTCGCGCCCCAGGAGCAGGTCTTCCGCCTCACGCGCAAGGCCGACCGGCTACGGCCGACGGGGCACCCGACCGTGGGCCTCCGGTACATCACCGCAGTCCGGCCGATCGCCTCCGTGCCCGTCCGGTGCGTGGAAGTGGACAACGCCGACCACCTGTACCTGGCGGGCATCTCGTGCATCCCGACGCACAACTCGACGCTGGGACTGGACTTCGCGCGGGCGGCGTCGATCAAGAACGGGATGACGTCGGTCATCTTCTCGCTGGAGATGAGCCGGATGGAGATCACCATGCGGCTGCTGTCGGCCGAGGCGCGGGTCTCGCTGCAGAACATCCGCACCGGCCGGCTCTCCGAGGACGACTGGTCGCGGCTGACCCGGCGGATGGGCGAGGTGGCGGAGGCGCCGCTGTTCATCGACGACAGCCCGCACCTGACGATGATGGAGATCCGGGCGAAGGCCCGGCGGCTCAAGCAGCGCAACCAGCTGCGTCTCGTGATCCTCGACTACCTGCAGCTCATGTCGTCACCGAAGAAGGTGGAGAGTCGCCAGCAGGAGGTCAGCGAGATCTCCCGGTCGCTGAAGCTGCTGGCCAAGGAGCTGGAGGTGCCGGTGGTCGCCATCTCGCAGCTCAACCGGGCCTCCGAGCAGCGCGCCGACAAACGACCCCAGGTCTCGGACCTGCGCGAGTCCGGCAGCCTCGAGCAGGACGCCGACGCGGTGATCCTGCTGTATCGCGAGGACGCCGTGGAGAAGGAGTCCGCGCGGGCCGGCGAGGCGGACCTGATCATCGCCAAGCACCGAAACGGCCCGACCGGTACCGTCACCGTCGCCTTCCAGGGGCACTACTCCCGCTTCGTCGACATGGCGAACTGACCGCGGACGCACGAAACGGGGGGCCCGCAATCCGCGGGCACCGCCGCCGATCGCCGCCCGGCGGTGACACACTGGGCACATCGACCGTGTGGCCTGGCGGGGGACGGGCTGCGCACGGCCGGGGGCCCGGCGGCGGGCCGAGAAACAGCACGAGCCCCCCGAACCAGCGAGGAGGCGGCCTGGTGAGTGAGGACGCGAGCGGCGGCGGGATCGACGTGGCGGTGCTGGAGATCGCCAGGTTCGAGGTGCGCCCCGGCACCGAGGACGAGTTCGAGGCCGCCTACCGGGGAATCCGTGCGGAGCTGGTGGGCACGCCGGGATGCCGTGCGGCGCGGTTGACCCGCGGTGTGGAATCGTCGTCGAGCTACGTGCTGCTCGTCGAGTGGGACACGCTGGACAGCCACCTGAAGAACTTCCGGGAGTCCGAGCGGTTCGTGCGCTGGCGCGCCGCGCTCGGCCCCTACTTCGCCGAACCACCGTCGGTGTCCCACGGGGTCGACATCCCGCCCGGACCCGACCCGGTCTGATCCGCACCGAGCGCCTGGACCCCTGACCATGGAAGCGTTCTTCGGATACCTGTTCATCGCCCCGGTCGCGGCGAGCTTCTTCGGCTTCCTGATCTGGGTCTTCCCGGCGATCCTGCTGCGGGACAGGATCAGCCAGTTCCGGATCCGGCCGTTCGCGTTCTTCGTCACCGGCTACGTCTTCACCGCGGTCCTGACCTTCTACCTGCTCCTCGTCCGGGCATGGGTCGGGCCGTTCGCCGGCACGATGGCGTCACTCGGCCTGGTGTGGGTGATCCGGGACCAGTGGCGCCGCCGCCGCCCGAAACGCACCCGCACGGTGGCGCAGGCGAGCCGGGACGGGCAGGCACCGAACTCCCAGATCCCCCCGGCGACAGGTCAGCCTGGTCTCCAGGGGCAGGCCGGTGGCTGGAACCAGGCCGGAGGCTGGGTCCCCGGCGCGATGCCCGGCGGCCCCGTCGCGTCGGCCTTCCCAGGCCAGTCGGCCTATCCGGGCCAGCCTGGCCACCCCGGCTATCCCGGACACGTGGGCCAGCCTGGGGCGCCGACCGCATCCGGCCATCCTGGCCAGCCGACTCCCCCTGGCCAGCCGCAGTATCCGGGCCAGCCGCAGTATCCCGGCCAGCCGCAGTATCCGGGACCGCATGCCTACCCGGGCCCACCGGTCCCGCCGGGGCCACACGCCTACCCAGGTCCGCAGGCGCATTCTGGCCAGGCCTCTCCAGCGCGGCCCGGCCAGCCGGGTGGTCCGGGCCAGCCGACGCCACCCGGGGCGTCCGGCGGGCAGCCGGGGCAACCGCCGGTCGACCCGGGCGGTCCCCCGCCGGGGCCACCGTCTGGGCGGGCGACGCCGACAGAGGGCGCCGGGACAACCGCCGGGCCGTCGGGCCTCGACCGGTCGTCCGGGTCGGGCGGCGGGCCGTCTGACCCGGATCCGTCGGGAGAACTGCCCCCACTCGAGGATCTGCCGCCCATTCCGGACTACCCGCCGAACTTCGACGAGCTGCCGGCTCCGCCCACGCCGAACCGGGCGGGGCCGCTGGCGGAGCCGCCGCAGTGGGGCGGCGCTGCCAGCGATCAGGCGGGAGGCGCCCCGCGCGGCGCGGAGAACATCGGGCCCGGCCCGGGCGACCCTGGCGAGCCGGGCCCGAGCGACGGCTCTGGATCCGGCGCTGGCCGCCGGATCGCCGGCTACCCCTGGGCCGCGCCGCCCCCGGGGAAGGCGCCCGTCGACCCGCCGGAGGCGGGCTCGCCGGACGACACGCCGCCCCGCGAGCCCGACCAGGGTTCCTGACCGGGCACGTTCCCCGACGCGGGCGGCGCCACGGCCAGTCGGGGCGCGGCCGCGCCGGGGACACACCGACGGTGTGGCGTACCGTCGACTCATCACCAGATAACCGCCGTCGGCGAGCTCCGCCGCGGCGACGCCGACGTGATGTCCCGAGGTCGAGATGCCCGCTCTACGCTCCCGCACGACCACGCACGGCCGGAACATGGCCGGTGCCCGCGCCCTGTGGCGGGCGACCGGCATGACCGACGACGACTTCGGCAAGCCGATCATCGCCGTCGCGAACAGCTTCACCGAGTTCGTCCCGGGCCATGTGCACCTACGTCACCTCGGTGAGCTGGTGGCCGGCGCGGTGGCCGAGTCCGGCGGGGTCGCGCGCGAGTTCAACACGATCGCCGTCGACGACGGCATCGCGATGGGGCACGGCGGGATGCTCTACTCGCTGCCGTCGCGGGAGCTCATCGCGGACAGCGTCGAGTACATGGTCAACGCGCACTGCGCGGACGCGCTGGTCTGCATCTCCAACTGCGACAAGATCACCCCGGGCATGCTGCTCGCGGCGCTGCGGCTCAACATCCCGACCGTGTTCGTCTCCGGCGGGGCGATGGAGTCCGGCAACGCGGTGATCTCGGAGGGCACGGCCCGTTCCAAGCTCGACCTCATCACCGCGATGTCCGCGGCGGTGAGCCCGGACGTCTCCGACGACCAGCTGGCCACGATCGAGCGGTCGGCCTGCCCCACCTGCGGATCCTGCTCGGGCATGTTCACCGCGAACTCGATGAACTGCCTGACCGAGGCGATCGGGCTGTCGCTGCCGGGCAACGGCTCCACGCTCGCCACCGCCGCCGCCCGCCGCGAGCTGTTCGTCGAGGCCGGCCGGCTCGTCGTCGACCTGGCCCGGCGCTACTACGAGAAGGACGACGAGGCCGTCCTGCCGCGCTCGATCGCCACCGCGGCCGCGTTCCGCAACGCGTTCGCCGTGGACGTGGCGATGGGCGGCTCGACGAACACCGTGCTGCACCTGCTCGCCGCGGCCGTCGAGGCGGGCGTCGACGTGAGCCTCGCCGACATCGACCAGATCTCCCGCACGGTGCCCTGCCTGTGCAAGGTCGCGCCGAGCTCCACCCGGTACTACATGGAGGACGTGCACCGCGCCGGCGGCATCCCGGCGATCCTCGGTGAGCTGGACCGGGCCGGCCTGCTCGACCCGGCCACCCACTCGGTGCACGCCGCGAGCCTGCGTGAGTTCCTCGACCGCTGGGACGTGCGCGGCCCGAACCCGTCGCCCGACGCCGTGGAGCTCTTCCACGCGGCGCCGGGAGGCGTGCGCACGATCGAGCCGTTCAGCTCCACCAACCGCTGGGAAGCGCTCGACACCGACGCCGAGAACGGCTGCATCCGCTCGGCCGAGCACGCGTACTCGGCCGAGGGGGGCCTCGCCGTGCTGTTCGGCAACCTCGCCGTCGACGGCGCGGTCGTCAAGACGGCCGGGGTGGACGAGAGCCAGTGGACGTTCCGCGGGCCGGCGCTCGTCGTCGAGAGCCAGGAGGACGCGGTCGACGCGATCCTCACCAAGCGGGTGCAGGCCGGCGATGTGATCATCGTCCGCTACGAAGGACCCCGCGGCGGGCCGGGCATGCAGGAGATGCTCTACCCGACCGCCTTCCTCAAGGGCCGCGGCCTCGGCCCGAAGTGCGCGCTGATCACCGACGGGCGGTTCTCCGGCGGCAGCTCCGGCCTCTCGATCGGCCACGTGTCACCGGAGGCGGCGCACGGCGGCACGATCGCGCTGGTCCGTGACGGCGACACGATCGAGATCGACATCCCCACCCGGCGCCTCGAGCTGCTCGTCTCCGACGAGGAGCTGGGCCGCCGGCGCGCTGAGCTGGAGGCCGCCGGCGGCTACCGGCCCGCGCAGCGGGAGCGTTCGGTGTCCGCGGCGCTGCGTGCCTACGCGGCGATGGCGACCTCCGCGTCCACCGGTGCCGCCCGCGACGTCACCCTGCTCGACGGCTGACGGCTCAGATCGGCGCGGCGACCGGGTGGGAGGACGGCGTCGCCAGCGTCACGGCGAAGTCGCCGTCGGGGTCGGTCCAGCGCTGCGCGGTCGCCCAGCCGGCGGCGGCGAGCTCCGCGTCGAGGCGGTCGGGGGTGAACTTCGCGCTGATCTCGGTGAGCAGGTCCTCGCCGCGTTCGAAGTCGACGGTGAGGGCGAGGGCGTCGATGCTCACCCGCTGGTCGCGCACCGCCCGCAGCCGCATCTCGATCCACGAGTCGGCCGCGTTCCACAGCGCGATGTGGGCGAAGCCGCGGACGTCGAAGTCGGCGCCGAGCTCCCGGTTGATCACGGTGAGCACGTTGCGGTTGAAGGCGGCGGTCACCCCGGCGCCGTCGTCGTAGGCGGCCACCAGCCGGTCGGGATCCTTGACCAGGTCCGTGCCGAGCAGCAGGGCGTCGTCCGGGGCCGTCTGCGCGCGCACCGTGCGCAGGAACTCCGTGCGGACGGCCGGGCGCATGTTGCCGATCGTGCCGCCGAGGAAGGCGACCAGGCGGCGGCCGCCCGCGGGCAGTCGTCCGAGGTGGCGTTCGAAGTCGCCGACGACCGCGTGCACGGTGAGGTCCGGGTAGGCGGCGAGCAGGCCCTGGCCCGCGCGAGCCAGTGTCTGCTCGTCGACGTCGAACGGGACGAACCGGCGCAGGCTGCCGCCGTCGCGCAGCGCGTCGAGCAGCAGCCTGGTCTTCGTCGACGTGCCGGAGCCGAGCTCGACGAGGGTGTCGGCGGGGCAGGCGGCGGCGATGTCGCCGGCGTGCCGGTCGAGGATCGCCCGTTCCCGCCGGGTGGGGTAGTACTCCGGCAACCTGGTGATCTCGTCGAAGAGCATGCCGCCGGTCGCGTCATAGAACCACTTCGGCGGCAGCGCGCGAGGGATGGATGTCAGCCCGGTGACCACGTCGCGGGCGAGCGCGACCGCGCGGTCCGTGTCACGGACATGCCGCTCCAGGGTGAGGCGGGATCCGGCGTCGTCCGTGCGGAGCTGGCCGGCGCGGATCGCGGCGTCGGCGGAATCAGTGGGGGTGGCCGTCCCGGCGGGGGCGGTCGTCGGGGTCCTCGGTGTCATCGTGGCGCCCTCCATCGACATTGTGCAACCCACGGTAATCGTACTAGGAGATCAAACTACGAAGAGTGACTTGGTGCGTGTCGGCCACCAGGAGGTGATGGTCCGGAACGTCGACCCAGCCCGGTTTGTCGTCGTCTGGTTCGCTCGCCACCAGCACGCCGTCCGGCTCGATCCGGTAGACGAGGGTGTCCCGCCAGGTCGTCGCCACCAGCTGGGATCCGTCGGTCACCAGCAGGTTGAGCCGGGCTGTCCCGCCGGGTGGGGCGGGCTCGTGACCGTCCGTCCAGTCGCCGGCCCATGGGGTGAGCGAGCCGGGCCGGCCCGCGAGAGCCGCCTGGCCCAGGGACGTCACGACATCGGCGACCGCGTCGGGCAGCGGGCTCTTGCCGGCCCGTTCGAACACGAGCGCCGCGAGCAGCGCCGAGTCGCAGGTCGAGTCGGGTGGCCCGGCGTCCGGTCGCTCGGCGAGCAGCGCCCGCGCGGCCGCCGGATCGACCCGGCCGTTGTGGCTGAGCAGCCGCACGCCGTCGGTGAACGGCGCGGTGGCCGTCTCCTCCACCGGCATGCCGAGGCTCGCGCCGCGCACCGCCGCCAGCACGCACCCCGACGCGATCACGCCCGCCATCGACGCGTAGGAGGCGTCCGTCCACATCGGGACGGCGCGTCGCACCCGGGCGGGCGCGGCCCGCAGGTCCGGGGCGTACCAGCCGACACCGAATCCGTCCGCGTTGATCGTGCCGTACCGCATCCGGCGCGGTGACCAGGACTGGCGCAGCAGGCTGAACGGGCGCTGGGTGGTCAGCGCCGCCAGTGTGCGGGGCGCTCCGAGCCAGGCTAGATGACGGCACACCGGCCGCTCCTTCCACACGGGGCCAGGGACCTGGCGGCGCGAGCGAGACGGTCGGTGACCTAGTCGTCGTCCGCGTCGCGGGCCAGCCGGAAGCCGGCGAAGATCTGCCGCCGGATCGGATAGTCCCAGTTGCGGAAGGTGGTGCGCACGGCGCTGCCGTCCGTCGCCCAGCTGCCGCCGCGCAGCACGCGGAACGCCGACTCCTCCCCCGGCGCGGGGAAGAAGACCTCGCTGTACTCGCGGTAGGGATGGGACCGGAAGCCCGGGTAAGGGGTGAATCCGCTCGCGGTCCATTCCCACACGTCCCCGATCATCTGCTCGGCTCCGCAGGGACTCGCGCCCGCGGGATAGGCCCCCAGCGGGGCCGGGCCGCTCGTGCGATGCCCCAGATTGGCACGGCCCGGCGTCGGATCGGTGTCTCCCCACGGATAGCGCCGTGAACGTCCGGTGGCCGGGTCGTGGGCGGCGGCCTTCTCCCATTCGGCCTCGGTGGGCAGCCGCCGGCCGGCCCAGTGGGCATGCGCCTGCGCCTCGTACCAGCAGACATGCTGCACCGGTTCGTCAAGGGGCACCGGCTCGACGTGCCCCAGCCGGCGGCGCAGCCAGGTGCCGCCGTCGCGCCACCAGAACGCCGGCGCTGTCAGCCCCTCCCGCTGCCGCCACTGCCAGCCGGCCGGCGACCACAGCCGCTCGTCGTCGTAGCCGCCGTCCTCGATGAACGCGATCTGCGCGCGGCTGCCGACGGGCAGCGTGTCGATCCAGAACGCCGGCAGGTTCACCTGGTGGGCGGGTCGCTCGTTGTCGTAGGCCCACGGGTCGGTGCTGGTGCCGAACGTGAACGGCCCCGCGGGCACGAACACCTCCCGATGCGCCACCTCGCGCCCGGGCGGAGCCGGGGCGCCCGGCGCGAGCAGCGGCGGGCCGGTGCGCAGCTGGTGGGTGGCGAGCATGGTCTCGTCGTGCTGGTGCTCGTGCTGGACGACCATCGCGTACACGAACCCGTCGGCGAGCAGCCGCCGGTGGCCACCATCAGGGAGCGGGGCGAGCCGGTCGAGCAGGTCGAGGGTGCGCCCGCGGACCTCGCGCAGGTAGGCACGGGCGGCCTCGGGGCCGAGCAGGGCCAGGCGCACCCGGCTGGCCCGGTCGTGGCGGAAGGCGTCGTAGACGTCGTCCAGGCCCGCCCGGGTGGCCGCCGCCGCGCCGAGGGCGCGCACCAGCCAGAGGTCCTCGTAGTTGCCGACGTGCGCGAGGTCCCAGACCAGCGGCGACATGAGCGGCGAGTGCTGGCGGACGAGCTCGTCGTCGTCGATGTCCGTGTAGGACAGCGAGCGCCGCCGGACCCGCTCCAGCGCCCGCGCGACGGCGTCCACGGTGAGCGGCACCGATGGCGACTCGCTCTCCTCGGCGGCCTGGGCGGACGCGGCGGCCCCGGCGGTCGTCGGATTCTCCGTCAGGCGACCGAAACGCAACTGTGTGCCTCCTCGCGCAGCAGACCGGCCGGGCCGATCAGGGCGATCCGTTCGGACAGGTCGTCGGCGGGGCAGCGGCCGCGCAAGGTGTGGCGCTCGGCGAATTGGTCGACCGCGTCCGCGAGCTCCGCGGCCTGCGCCCGGCGCAGGGCGTGGGCCGCCAGCTCCAGACAGCACAACGCCGCCCGCCGCAGCGGCTCGTCGGCCATCGCCTGCATCGAGGCCGCCGGCCAGCGGCGCGCGACCGGTGCGCAGGCCTCGGCCGCTCCCGCCGTGGCGGTCGGATCGTCCAGCAGCGCGGTGGTCACCGCCACCGCGACCTGCCAGTCGTCTCCGGGCTGGGCGTCGAGGTAGCGCAGCTCCCACCAACCCCGCGGTCGCACGGGCGGGAACACCGTCGTCGCGTGATAGCGCAGGTCGTCGAGGGTGGGCGGGCGGCTGGCGGGGCCGCGCCCGGCGAGCCAGTCGGCGAAGGTGTGCCCGCCGGTCGCCGCGGTGAAGTGCTGCTCCCCGCGCGCCTGCACGTCCGCGTCGCCTGGTTCGGCGATCATCATCAGACGGGCATCCAGCAGATAGCGTGCCCAGAGCTCGGCGAGATCGGCGGGGGCGGAATCGCGGGATTGATGCGTGCGAGGTATGTCCAAGCCACCCATGAACGTCGGATTATCGCAACTTTGCGTTGATTGCGGGTGAATATCGGGAGATTCGGGGTGCGTTGCCGCGGTGATGGCGGGCGGTTCCAGATCGAGCACGCTGCCGGTGCGGCTGGCGTCGATGCCGGTCCAGATCGCCTGGCGGGTGCTGCGCCAGCCGGTACGCCGCCCGGCCAGCGCGGGTGACGCGGCGAACATCGCCGTGAGCACCGGGCCGACCGTGTGCGCGAGCTGGAACCGCCGCCGCGCGTCCTCAACCGTGGCGCCGAGATCCAGGTTGACCTGGACGGACGCGGTGGAACACATCATCGCCGGGCCGGAGCGCCCGCCGCCGGTGCGGAAATGCTCCTCCATCGCGGCGTACCGCGACGCGATGGTCTGGCGGACCCCCGCCCGCAGCGGATCGGTGCCCATGCCGACGATCGCGAG
The DNA here is from genome assembly GCF_900197875.1 of Frankia canadensis. Taxonomy (GTDB): domain Bacteria; phylum Actinomycetota; class Actinomycetes; order Frankiales; family Frankiaceae; genus Frankia; species Frankia canadensis. Next base: position 17,327 of record NZ_FZMO01000423.1, read on the forward strand.
GCCACGCTCGGCCAGCGCCGCCCGGACGAGCCGCAGGTCGGCGGCGGTCGACCGGATCGCGGTGCGCAGGTCCGCCGGCGGACCGGACAGTTCGAGCTGCCCGCCGGGTTCGAAGGTGATCCGGCTGCCGCCGGGCAGCACCGAACCGTCTCCACCCGCGCCGGCGGCCAGAGCCTCCCGGGTGCGCTCCGGCGCGATCAGCGTGTGGACGGCCCGCGGGTCGACCACGAACCACTCCGTCTCGATGCCGACGCAGGACCGCAGCAGAGGTGACCCGTCGTGACCGCCGTTGGCAGTATCTGGCCGCTGTTGTCTCATGGGCGTGACGCAGTGGGCGGCGAAGGCGAGTATCGCGTCGCCGTCGAGCGGGCGGGCCACGCTGTCCGATCCTGCAGGGTCGGTGGGCGGGGTGGTGGATGACTGTCGCGCGGCCGACGCACCGGCGAAGGGCGCGGTTGCCGGGGCGCGGCGGTGCGGTGGCGGGTCTTCGCTCCCCGCGCCCCGAGGTGTCGCGTGACGTGGCATCCTGCGGCTCCTTCTCGGTACTGCACCCGGTCGGCGCCGCGCCCGATGGCGGGTGCCCCGGGGGGTTCTCCCCCGTGCTGCCGACTCCCTACCCGGCCAGGCGCGCGGTGGCGTCTCGGCCAGTCCGCCGATGGGTGGTATAGATGTGGGTTCAACGTGGTTCTCTCTCGCATATTCCACGTCCCTGACCCTGTCGCTGTTGTGTATTCGATGGAATGGTGACCGGGATGGACCAGAAAGCCGGTAGCTCGTCGTGACCGACAACGACCCGGCCCGGTTCCGTCACCGGAGACAACGCCGAGCGCAACGGCGTCTAGACGGCGCCGGGAGGTGGTGACCGCGGACGTGTCCGGTCGGCAGTCAGCGGGACGTTCGGCCATGGCCGAGTACCTGCGGCGCAAGGAGCTCTATTCCGCCGAGCGCGGAGATCACAAACGGCGGGCGCTGATCCTCGCCGGCATGCTGGCCGCCGCCGCGGTCGCGGCCGTGGTGGTGCTCGCGGGCCTCGCCGGGCTGTCCGCGGGGGCGATGGCGCAGCTGTCGCTCGCCGCGGTGCTCGGGGTCGCCGCCGTCGCGGCGGCGCGTTTCTTCCGCACCCCGCCCGAGATCGAGGCGTGGCGTGAGGACGCCGAGGCCGAGCGCAGCACGGCCCGCGCGCTCGACCGCCTGGTCCGCGCCGGCTACACGGTGCTGCACGACCGCTCGCTGGCCGACTCGGCGGGCAACATCGACCATCTGGTCATCGGCCCGTCCGGCGCCTGGGTGATCGAGACCGACGCCCATCAGGGTCCCGTCCGCCAGAACGCGGCCGGCGTGTGGGCCGGCAAGGTGCCGCTGCGCGCCATGCTCGGCCTGGTCGCCTGGATGGGGGAGGAAGCCACCGCCCAGCTGCTCGGTGAGCTGCCGCAGGGCTGGGAGCTGGAGGTCCAGCCGGTGGTCGCGTTCGCGCGGGCCGAGGTGCCAGCCGGGCTCGCCCTCGTCGAGGGGGTGCTGCTGCTGCCCGCCACCGGGGTGGCCGACTACATCCTGTCCGCCGGCATGGTGCTGCGGCCGATCGATGTGGCGATGCTCGTCGACGTGGCCGAGCGGGCGTTCCCCGCCTACGAGGTGTCTGGGCCGCCACCGTCCTGGCCGACCCGCTCCCGCCTGCGCGGCCTGCTGCGGCGCTGATCCTGTCGTTGCCGGCCTGGCATCGCCCGTGGGCCGGTGGTCTCGGGCGGGCGACCAGGGCGTTGACGGCCCCGAGGGCGTGTCCCGTCGAGGGCGTTCCGCGGAACGCGCCCGGGCGCGACATCGCCGCGGACGCGGGATAACGTGGACGTGATCGAGCCGCCGCGGACCTGCGACGCCGACGACGGGACGCCGATGAGCACGAGGAGAGCGGACATGGCGCGCAAGATGACCGTGCTGGCGCTGCTGGCCGGGGCCGGAGCCGCCCTCACCGCCGCCCGGCGGCGGGCGCGCGGCGGCGAGGAGATCGACCTGTGGCGCGAGGCGACCTCCACCGCCGGCACCACCACCTCCACTCCGCGCTGAGCCGTCCGCGACGGCGCCGTCCGGCCTGAGCGGTCCGGCGGAGCCGTCCGACCTGGGTGGCTCCAAACTCACCTGACGGGCGGCCCGGGATCGGGCACCATGTGACCATGCTGCCCCGGGAGATCCTGGTCCGCCCAGGGTTCGTGCTTCCCGTCGCCGACCTGCGCTGGCGGTACTCGCGGTCGTCCGGCCCCGGTGGCCAGTCGGTGAACACGTCCGACTCGCGGGTCGAGCTCTCCTACGACGTCGCCGGCTCCCCGGCACTGTCGGCCGCGCTGCGGGACCGCGCCGTCGCGCGGCTCGGCGACCGACTGCACGACGGGGTGCTCACCATCGTCGCCAGCGAACACCGCTCCCAGCTGCGCAACCGGGAGGCGGCGCTGGACCGGCTGGTGGAGGCACTGCGCGCCGCGACGGCCCGCCCGGCCCGGGCTCGCCGGCCGACGGCGCCCACCCGTGGCTCCGTCGAGCGGCGCCTGTCCGCGAAGAAGCAGCGCTCCGCCACCAAGCGAACCCGTCGCGCGGCGCCACCCGACGACTGATCGGCCGATCCACTGATCGGCCCGCCCGCGGTCGTCGTCGTTCGAGCCCCGTTCCGGCCGCGTCCTGCCGACGCGTTCGGTGTCCCCGGTGGTCCCGCCAGGTCGTCCGATGTCCCGCGGGCGCTGGTCAGAGCTCGACGATGCCGACGTCGACGACGACCGTGCCGGAAAGCCCCACCGGCGCGGCGAGCAGCAGCTCGATCCGGGTCTGCGGCGGCAGGTCCTCGATCACGCGCAACGGGACGTGCACGGAGGCCCGGGCGCCGATGGGAAAGTAGCGCATCGGCGCGCCGTCACGCTGCAGGATCACGCAGATCAGCCCGTCGGTGGAGTTGCCGCCGCGGAAGTACAGCGGCTGCGCCGTGATGGCGGCGGGCACCGTGTAGGCGAACGCCGGACCGAGGGTGAACGGCGCCTCCAGCCCGCGACCCTCGAACGGGACGATTCCCTGCAGGAAGCGAGGAGTCGTGAACACGCGCCCGTCCTGTCCTTCCGCCCGCCGGGTGCCGGGATTCGGGCTCGGCGGCGCCCCGCTTCCCGCGCGGGCCCACTGCGCTCCGCTGCCCCCATGCTACGGACCCTTGGCCTTGGCCTTGGCCGGGATCATCCGGCCAGGTCAGGATAGTCGGGCGTGGCGCGCGCGGCGGGCGATCGCGGCGAGCCACTCGCGGCGGATGAGCCCCGAGGGCACGTCGATGAGCCGCCAGTAGCGGCCGAACGCCCGGCGGGCCGCGTCGTCGGTCGGGTGGATGGCCGTCGACGTGGACAACCGGCTGCCGCCGCGCTCGGGAACCACTGTGATCGTGGTGACGGCCTTCGCCCAGCCGGGCGTGTGGAAGGCGTCGAAGGCGTCGGCGTCGGTGATGCCGACGGGCCGGGGCACGCGGGCGTGCCAGAACTGGCCGATGATGCCGGCGGCGATGCCGTCCGCGTCCGCGCACAGGGGCAGGAATCCTCGGCTGGCGAACGTGTCCAGCATGGGGCGTGCTCCGTCGCCGTGCGCGACGCGGGATGGCCGCGCGCCCGGTGCCGCCGTCGACGCGCGGCCGCCGACCCTGCTCGGCAGCGTGCGCACGGCCATGAGCAGCCGGCCCAGCCGGAGCTCGTCGAGCGTCAGCTCATCCATCGCCCGCCGGACGTCTTCGGGCGGCGCGTCGACCCACCGCGTGTACCGGCTGCGGAACGGCGCCTCGGCCCAACGGTTCGCCAGAGCGAGAGATCCGGCCCGCGAGCCTGGCGCGGTCGAGCTGTGCGTGGTCGAGGCCGACGGTGTGTGCGGGGTGGGGGTGGTGGCCATGGGCGCTCCCGGCGGCGATCTGGCGTTCCATACGGTGCCGTATGGAGATGACCGTACGGTAGCGTATGGACATGGCCGTCGTCCCGTCCTCCGCGACCGGGGGTCGGCGGGTGCCGGGTGTCCGCGGCACGGGCGGCCCGCCGCGCCGGCTGTCACGGGAGGACTGGATCACGGGGGCGCTGGAGGCCATCGCGGCCGGCGGGCTGGCCGCCGTCGCGGTTGAGCCGGTCGCTGCCCGTCTGGGGGCTACCAAGGGCAGCTTCTACTGGCATTTCGCCAATCGGGAGGAGCTGCTGACCGCCGCCCTGCTGGTCTGGGAGCAGCGCGGAACCGCGGAGGTCATCGACGAGCTGGAGGCGATCGCCGATCCGGCGCTCCGACTGCGAGCGTTGTTCGCGCGTGCCTTCGGCGCGACGGTGACGGGCAGCGTGGAGGCCGCTCTGCTCGCCGACGCGCCGTCCCCGCTGGTCGCGCCGGTGCTGGAGCGGGTGACCCAGCGCCGGCTTGAATACCTCGAACGGATCTACTCGGCGCTCGGCCAGCCCGCGCCGCAGGCCCGCGGCCGGGCCGTGCTCGCCTACACCACGTACCTGGGCCTGTTCTCCCTGCGCCGGGCCGCGCCGACAGCGGTGACGGAGAAAGGGCTGAGCGCCGCCCTGGAGCAGTTCCTGGCTTCCCCGCCAGAAGCGGGTGGCACGCCGTCCGAAGAGTAGCCGGGCGCCACGTCCGGGTGGGACGTTCCTGGTCGGGCGCTTCGCCTGGCATCGGCGCGGCGAAGGGTGCACGGTGGGGTCATGGCTGCCCCTTCATCATCCCGTCCGATCATCGGGCCGGCGGACCCGGACGCGGGACCGGCGCAGGAGGCCGGCATCGAGTCCGCGGTCGCGGCGGCGTCCGGTTCCGGTCTGCCCTCGTCGGGCTACCTGCCTTCGGTGATCCCGCACGACCTTCTCGCCGGCTGTGCCGCCGCGCACCGGCGCCTGCTCGACCTCGTCGACCGGGTGGATGACGAGGTGCTGCGCCGCCCGTGCGCCCTGCCGGGGTGGAGCGTCGCGCACCTGCTCACCCATCTGGCCCGCAACGCGGAGGCCCATGCCGGGATGGTCGAGGGCGCGTCCGCCGGCGAGGTCGTCGACATGTATCCCGGCGGGGCACGTCAGCGTGCCGACGACATCGCCGCCGGCGAACGGGTCGAGGCCGCGACCGCGCGCGCCGAGCTGGCCGCCGCCATCGCCCGGCTGGAGCGGGCCTGGGACGCGACCCATGTGGACGTCTGGCGTTCCGGCGCCGGCCGGGTCAGCTCCTACGGCGTGACCACGCTCGCGGATCTGGTCTTCCTGCGCTGGCGCGAGGTCGAGATCCATCTCGTGGATCTGGATCTCGCTGATCTGGGCGGTCCCCGCTGGGCCGACCTCACCCCCGCGTACGTCGACGTCGAATGGGAGCGGACGATCCGCGGCCTGCCTGACCGGGTCCCGCCCGAGGTCACGCTGCTGCTGACGCCGGGGGACCGGCCGTCGCATGCCGCCGGCCGGCGCGGCGAGCGGATCGTGGTCGTGGATGACGCGACGCTGCCCGCGCTGGCCTGGCTGACCGGCCGGGTGCCCGGCCGCGACGGATGGCCCGAGCTCACCCCCTGGTTCTGAACCGACTCCTGATCGTCGCCGGTGCCGGCCTCTGCCGCTCAGACGTCTGACCAAGCCGTCAGGTGGGCGCCGCCGTCACGCTGGCAGGGGCCTCCCGCCGGCGTCGTTGCCGGACGGTGCGTGATCGTCGCCCGGTTGTGCGTCTCCCGCCCATCGGTGGGCAACGGGCAGGCGTAAGAATGCTTGCCGTGTCGGACAACCTGGACAGTGTGGGTCGGGCCCTGGGCGGGGCCCCGCGCGGCGGGCGTGCGCGGAGCACCACATGATCACGATGGCGCTGTTCAACAACAAGGGCGGCGTCGGCAAGACGACGCTGGCCTACCACCTGGCCCACATGCTGCAGCGGATGGGCCACCGGGTGCTCGCCGTCGACCTCGACCCCCAGGCGAACCTCACCGCCCAGTTCCTCGACGAGGACGAGCTGACCATGCTGTGGAGCGAGCCGGAGGACACGGCGTCGTCCGCGCCGAAGCCCTTCGACCTCGACCTCGACACCCGTCGGCCGCGCACCACCGCGAGGACCGGCACGATGGCCACCGCCATCGAACCGATCATGGAGGGCATCGGCGACGTCGAGATGTTCGAGCCGGTGACGATCGAGGACGGTCTGTGGCTGCTGCCCGGGGACGTCGAGCTCAGCGTCTTCGAGGACCGGCTGTCCGCCGCCTGGCCGAACAGCTTCCTCGGCAAGGATGTCGCCGCCCTGCGCACGACGACAGCGTTGCACCGGGTCATCGACAACGGCGCGCGGGCCGTCGGGGCCGACATCGTCCTCATCGACGTCGGCCCGAACCTCGGCGCCATCAACCGGGCGTCGCTGCTGTCCGCCGACACGGTGCTCATGCCGCTGGCCGCCGACCTGTTCTCGCTGCGCGGCCTGCGCAACCTCGGCCCGACACTGCGCGAGTGGCGGTCCACCTGGCAGAGCACCGTGCTGCCGAAGGTTCCCGACCGGATCCCCGCGCCACGCGCCCTGATGATGCCGATCGGCTACATCATCATGCAGCCCCCCACCCGCACCGACCGCCCCGCCAAGGCCCACGACCGCTGGCTCGACCGCATCCCCGAGGTCTTCGCCACCTCGGTCCTGACGTCGGGCAACCCCGGGTCCCGCGACCGCTCCTTCGAGATCGCCACCATGCGGCACTACGCCAACCTGATCCCGCTCGCCCACGACGCCCGCAAGCCCATGTTCGAGCTGCGCGCCGCCGACGGCGCCGTCGGTGGCACCGCGACCGCCGTCCGCCGCTGCTACTCGGACTTCCGCGACCTCGCCCTCAAGGTCCGCGAACGCCTCGCCTACATCGACCCCACCCTCCGCCGCCCCGACTCCCGCTGACCCCAACCGCCTTGTGGCCGCTGGCGTCTACGTCTACCTCCGCCGACGCCGGCCCCCGCCACCTGCCGCCCGTCGACCGCGTGAAACGGCGTCGATCACGAACAGTAACCATCGTCGCCAAGGTTTCCTCGTGGCTGTGGCTGTCGAGGCGGGTCGTCGACCGGAGTGATGCATGGCAGACGGGTACCGTGTCGCCAGTTCGCGGTTCCCCGTCCGATTTGCCCCAGAATTCGCGACACACGCTGCCACATCAGTGCCGCGCTGGCGGGCGGCGGGTGACATGCTGCCGCCTCCATCGTCAGCGCAGCGTGACATCGCAGGCCGCAGACCTGCCTGCCGGCCTGCGGCCGTGTCCGCCCGAGCGGGCTCGTCCGAGTGCAGCTCCTGCCCCGGCTACTCCCCGACGCCCAGTCGCCGCAGCGGTTACGCTGGGCGCCAGCGGGGCCAGGGGGTCGCCGCACATGTGGTCTTCGAGTTCTCTCCCTCGCGAACGTCCAGCGCGGCCCGGATGACGTAGTCTGGTGACGCGCCTCGCCGCGCGGCTCCCGGCCTCCGGGTCGGCAGCCCCGTCCGGCGGTCGCGCCGAGGGGGCGTAGCTCAATTGGCAGAGCACTGCCTTTGCAAGGCAGGGGTTCGGGGTTCAAATCCCCGCGTCTCCACGCGCTGATTCCTCATGGTTGTTGCCCTTCGGGCACCTTCCCAGCAGCCGCGATGCTGGCCGGGGGGACGACCCCCCGAACCCCCCGGGTGTGGCGTGGCGGCATCCTGAGATCGTTGTCTAGCCAAAGAGGGAAGGCCTCGTGCGGGTACGAAGCCTTCACCCCCATCGCACGACCGGGTGGCGGTCGGCGGGGTCAGCGGGTCACAGCGATGGAAGTGCAGTCGGACGAAGCGGAACGTCTCGGCGTGGACCTGGCAGCGGCGTGCCCGGAAGATGTGCCGCAGCGCCTCGGCCTGCTCCGCCCATTTCTGCGGCGTCTGCCCTGGCAGCAGCTCCACCCGCAGGACGTCGACGGCACGGGTGGAACGGATCGTGCGGATACGCGGGAAGACCTCGTCGAACGTCACCTGATCACCGGTCGACGCAGGCATCCGGATCGCGAGATCCGTATGCACCATCGCCGACTGCCACCGCCAGCGGTAGACGAACGCCAGCCGCGCCCGCCCCAACACCCAGCAGCCCAACCAGGCCAGCGACCGCGGATGCAGCCGCGCCCAGGCAAGCACCACCACAGCCAGGCCGCCGAGCAGCGCGCCCAGGCCCACCATGCCGAACCGGTGCGTGAACAGCAGCAGCCCCACCACGACCACGACCGCCACGCGGTGACGGAAACCCCAGCGAACCGCCAGCCACACGACCTTGCAGGCAGCGGCCAGCAGCAGCATCCACAGCGGAACCCGGACCTTGTCCATGCGGGTAGGGATACGCGGCGACGGCCGGTCGCCATTGATTCTGGACATGACAGATACCCACCTGATTTCGAGCGCACGAAACTACAGGGGTAGGAGAAACGGAGAATTGAGCGGTCGACCGGAGCGAGAAGGCGGGTCGACGAGGGCGACCAGTAAAGCGGCGCTATGCGGCGCGGCGTTCCAGCCTGTCGGCGGGTTCCGCGGCCGTGGTCGCCGCGTCCTCGGCGTCGAGCTGGTGAGTCTCGCAGGCGATGAGGTACTCGTTGACGGCGGCGAGCAGCTTGTACGCGAAGCCGATGTGGTCGCCGGCCGGCGCCTCGGGCGCGGCGCAGATGGTCAGGTGCAGATCACCGCGTCCACCGCCAGGATCGGCCGGCGGTCCGGGTAGGTGTGGCAGCTCACGAACCAGTCCGTGCCCACGGCCAGGCCCACCGAGGAGTACGACGTCGTCACCTTGCCGCCGCTCATGCCGCCACCGCCGACGTCCGACGAGCCGGAGTCCCCACCGCCTGCATGGCCGACGCACGCAGCGCGAACCCCTGCCGCGGCCGAGAGCCGCTGGTGTCCACCCACGGCGTCACCGTCAGCCCCTCGAACACCACCGGGCGAAACGGCGTCCCCGGCATCACGTCCGGCGGCACCGGCTGCACCTCGGCCGTGATCTTCACCTTCACCTCGGCCTGCCGGGCCGCCGGGTCCGCGTCCAGTACCCGGACCACCCACAACCGCTCGCCGGTGTCCTTGTCCCGCGCCTGCACATCCGACAGGTTCGCCTTCACCTTGTCGTAGTCGCTCGCCGCCTCCACCTCCAGCACGAACGCACCAGCCGGAAACACGTCCTCGAATCGCACCGGAATGCGAGTAGGAACAGCCATGGAGAAGACCTCCGAGTGAGTCTGCCCCGCCACCGGGGTTCCGGCGCCGCCAGGCAGAACCCACTCTGAACCGCTCACCAACCGCTCGCCAAGTCTTTTCGTATCCATGTATACGCGCGGAGTATCGAAGCTATCCGGTGACCGGCTAGAATATCCACTCAGCGTCACGCTAGCTTTGCCATATGGCAAACCAGTGGGGAGTTCCGCCGTACACCGCCCGCGGAAAGGTCGAGGGCGAAGACTGGCAGGCCGTGGCCGACGCTGTCAACGAGCGGATGGCCGCCCTGAGGCTCGGACAGCAGGCGCTTGCCAATGCCTCCGGAGTGTCCGTCGCGACTCTACGGCAGCTCCAGCATGGAGCCCGCGGCCGGAGGATTCAGAACGCGACGCTCACTGCGGTCTCCCGCGCGCTCGACTGGCCGGACGACCACCTCATCCACGTCCTGGTCCAGAACGCCGCCCCGCAGCAGGAACCGGCGGACACCGCCGCCGACATCGCCGGCACCGACCGGCAGATCCTCGCCGTCCTGCTCCGCATCGAAGAGCGCCTCACCGACCTGGCGGAGCGCATCGTTCCAGGCGTGAGCCGTGGCCGGCAGGAGGACGACGGCAACGGGCCGCGCCCGGCGAAGTGATTCAGCGCCGAGCACGGCCCGTTCCGATCTCGGGCCGTAGGAGGCCCTCAGCTCACGCGACCGGCGGCACCCCGAGCGCGTGCAGGATCGCCCGACGCACCAGTTCGAGGGCCTCCACCTGGCCGGCTTGGAACGCGGCGCGCTCCCCGTTGGTCATCCACCGCGAGTCCGGTCGGCAGGGATGCAGGTCGAGGGTCGTCCTGAGCGCCGCGCCCGCCAGGCCCCGCCGGGAGGGCTCCACGTCGTCACCGGGATTGGGGGAGTAGTCGGCCGACGCCCGGTAGACGAGCACCATGTCGACATCCCCGAAGGACTCGGCGAAGGTCAGCCCGGCCGGCATCCGTGCCACCGCGCGCAGCAGGTCAGCGGAGTCGGAGCCCGGCTGGATGATCACGGCCCACTCCGCCGCACCCCAGGGCAGCAGAGCGACGGCGGGTGGTCTGCCCTGGTCACCCTGCCCACTGGCGGGCGGTGGGCTCGGCGCGGTCACATCCGTCCGATCGGACGACGCAGCCGAGGTCATGGCCGCCGCCGACGGTTCGGATAGCGCGCCGCCAGATGATCCAGGGCGAGTCGGGACCCGGCCGGTGGCCGCAGCGCCTCCGGGACCGCGAGCCGCAGCGCGGACACCTGGTAGTCATCCGTCCAGCGCCTCTCCACGACGAACAGATCGGCGGCGGCGGGGGAGTCGAAGGCGCCGAAGACGTCGCGTACTTGCCGTCCGTCCCCGGGTTGAAAGCGGACGACGCCGAACATCAGCGCGTCCGGATCGAGTCCACCACCCGTCCCAAATGTGATCATAATCTGCCCTCCCGGGTCCGCGACATGCACAGGGGCAGCTCCCTGCCGGGCGGCCAGCCTGGCCGGAGCCGTTGCTTTCCCACCGTCCAGCCAGGACAGATGTCACGGAAGGGCGCCGGACGTATACGCCCAGACTTCCGATCTATACGGAGACCGGATAAGCTGCCACGCAGTCGATCGAGGACTGACGGTCCTGTTCCTACCGTCCGGAGGCGCTACGTGGTGTCCGTCCGCCGTCCGCTCCCCCAGGCCCCGCCCGATCTGTGGGACCGCCCGGACATGTCCGAGGCCCTTGCCCGCCGGGACATCGGCGCGGTTTTCAAGATCTACCGTCAGTGGACGGGAGCGACGCAGACGCAGATCGCTGCCGTCTGCGAGGTCCCGCAGTCCCATGTGAGCGAGATCCAGAACGGTCGCCGCCAGGTCACCAGCCTGGAGATCTTCGAGCGCATCGCCGACGGAATCGGTATCCCACGTACGCGTATCGGCCTGGCCGAGAAGCCGGGCACCGTTCCCGGTCCCCGACCCGAGCCGGGCGTTCCGGCCGCGGAGGTGCCGAGCGACGTTGTGCGCGTGTACCCAAGCCGTGCCGCCGTGCCCGCCGACCTGTGGCGCACTCTCTTCGCCGACGCGACGCATCAGGTCGACGTCCTCGTGATCGCCGGCCTGTTCCTTCCCGACGGCCACGCCGACTTCACGCACGTCCTTCGCCGCAAGAGCGAGAGCGGCGTGAAGATCCGCTATGCGCTCGGAGACCCCGAGTCGACAGCGGTCAGTCTGCGCGGGGATGAGGAGGGCATCGGCGACGGCTTGGCCGCCCGGACCCGGATCACCCTCACCTACCTTGCCGCCCTACGGGACGCGCCCGGGGTCGATCTCCGCCTGCACCGCACCACGCTCTACAACTCGATCTACCGGTTTGACGGCGAGATGCTCGTGAACACTCACGTCTACGGTGCCCCCGCCGCCCACTCGCCCGTCCTGCATCTCCACGCCCGGTCCGGTGGCCTGTTCGACCACTACGCGGCGAGCTTCGAACGCGTCTGGGCCTCCACGGAAGGAGCCTGATACCCGTGGCACGCATCGACTACTTCAACGACCCGAACGCCCCCAAGGCGAACAGCGTCGTCCCGTCCGTCACCGCGGTCGTCACCGACGAGGCCGGGCGCATCCTCATGGTCCACAAGACCGACAACGACCTGTGGGCCCTGCCTGGAGGCGGCATGGACCTCGGTGAGTCCATCACCGATGCGGCTGTCCGCGAGACCAAGGAGGAGACCGGCGTCGATATCGAGGTCACCGGACTGATCGGGGTGTATACAAACCCGCGGCACGTCCTGGCCTACGACGACGGCGAGGTCCGCCAGCAGTTCTCCCTCTGCTTCACTACCCGCAATCTCGGCGGCGAGCTGCGGACCTCCAGCGAGACGAAGGAGGTCAATTGGGTGGCCCCTGCCGACCTCGACGCGCTGAACATCCATCCTTCGATGCGTCTCCGGATCGATCACTACCTTGAGCACCGACCCGCGCCCTACCTCGGCTGAACCGCCGCGAGCCGTGCCATGGTCCGGTCGACCGATGCTGCCAGGTCCGGCCGGGACCTGGTGATGGATCGGTACACGACCGAACCCTCCCCGTACCGCGAAAGGATCTCTGCTATCCGCTCCGGAAAGGCGAACCGCTGCCCCTGGGGACCCCTGGTCATGTCCGCGGTGCACAGCGCGTCCATCACGGCCGACTCTTCCAGCTCCCAGGCGGCCAGTTCCGCCGTCAGAGCGCGCTCCTCGGCCTCGTACCGGGCGCACGAGTGATGCGCGACGAGGGCACACAGCCGTTCTGGTGCGTCCTGGGCCGCCAGGAACCGAGCCCCGTCGACGGGGTGGAACCGCAGATGCCCGATGGACGGGGCGTACCCGATGTCATGCAGCCAGGCCGCAGACACCAACAGGTCCCGCTCCGCCGGATCGACAGCCGCCGAGACCTCCCGTGCGACAGCCGCAACCGCCTGCACATGCCGCCACCGATCCCCCAGCGGGGTCAGAAGCTCGCTCGCCAACCGCTCAGCAGCCGCTACCTCCACCCGATCACCGTACGGCCCACGCCGCCGAGCCGTCAGCCACTGCCGCAGACTGCCGAAACCCCCGATTTAGGATCAAGGGTGAAGCACCGGCTGCGCCACACGGCCGGCTGCGCGCGGCCGTGGCCGGCCGTGCTCGCCGGGTGTGTCGCATATGAATTACTTGGTCCTATAAGGCATCATCCATCGGGAGGGGTTCGGTGACGCACTCGCAGTTGCCAATCGAGGATGCCGCGGTACGCGATCTGCGACTAGATCTCGGTAATTACCGATTTCCGGTAAGGCGTCCGACGGAACATGCAGCGATGAACTATCTCTTCGTTGCCCACGACGCCATGTCTACTGCCCGTAGTATCCTACGTGAGGGCTACGTAGATAATGAGCTTCCGCTCGTCGTTAAGGAGAACGGCCGCCTTGTAATCTTGGAGGGGAACCGTCGCCTCTCCGCGCTTCGCGGGCTACTCACTCCGCAGCTGGTGCCCGCCTTTCAGTCCGATCTGGAAGCCCTCCTTCGCCGCTATCCTCTTGAGGCGGAAGACCTTCCAGAGACGGTCCGAGTAATGCGATTCCCTAACAGGGAAGCTGCTGCCCCGGTACTGGCGCGACTACATATTGGCGAATCTAAGCGACGTTGGGGTCTTGATGAGCAGGCCAAGTTTGTATTTGCCCAGATCGGAAACGGTGTATCCGTCAAAGAGTTGAAAGAGCAACTACCCGCCATCAAAGATGTGGTGCGTTTGATTCGCATGGGCAACGTTCGTGAGATGCTTATTCAGATCGACTATCGTGACCCGTCGTTGGCCGCGTATGCGGCGGGATCCGACCTGGCGATGTCCGCCTTCGAATATGCCTATCGTAACGCCGAGATTCAGACGGCAATCGGTATCTCTTTCGACAGTAGTGGCAATTTGACGACCCGTCCGTCCACCTCCGCGCATGTGGCAGCCCTGTCGCGCCTTCTGCGAGGGTTCCTCGCAGGTGAACTGAATAGCCGTAGGGGTCTTAAGCCTGGCACCCAAGAGTTTTCCGACCTGCTGACCGCGATGCGAGAGGCATCACTTCCCGCCTCTCTCGAGCAGTCTGACTCCGCAGGGTCGTCCGTTACCGATGATAATCCGTCACGCGAAACTTCCTCTGATAGCCCACCTGTCAAGCCGACAGAAAATCCTTCCGCGAATGCCAACCGGGCGACAGGTCGAGGAAATGGAGGTACTCCTGCGGCGAAGTCTCAACCGGCGGATACCTCAGACTCCAATAGTCCTCGCCGAGGTCCTAACAGCCCTGAGACGAGAAGAACTCTCGACTTCTCGGGCATCGAGGAGGAGCACCTCCCCCTACCCCTCAAGCACCGTCTACGGGAGCTTCGCCGCGTCGACGTCGTTGAATTTCCGGCGGCCGCTACCATGCTAATGAGATCTGTGCTGGAGGCATCAATCAAGGAACACTATGGCCTTAAACATGGCCCAGCCGCTACGGGCACCCTTGGCGACGTAATGAAAACAATTACTGCTGACTATGAGAAGGTTGGCCACCTATCGCATGCGATAGCTACAGTGAACAGTACGAAGAAGGGTGCGAGTACAACGCCCGGAACTGGAATGTGGTTCAACCTGGTCGCCCATAGTGTCCACATTGACGTGGACTCTCGGCAGGTGCACCAGGCGTGGCGTCTCGTCTTCCCGCTCGTCAGGTTCCTGCTGATGCCGTAGGCTCAGAATCTGCAATAATTTCTGCAACGCTATCCGAAGTGACGATCAATTCATCGGCGCGCCCTGGATGACGTGCAGAGTAATTCAAGCAATATCTACGCTGGAACCGTTCGGCATAGAGTCTTTCGATAAGATCGGAAGTGTCATAGGTCATCAGCCAGTGTGCACAACTGGCGCTATTTACAATCTTCGCAAGAGCCGTGTGATCTCGATGCTCGAAGGAGTTTAGATACAGCTGTGAGCCTGCTCTTACGTACGGCGGATCGATGTACATGAAAGTGTTTTCGTCGTCTGCATGTGCGCGGATCACTGCGCGACCATCCATGTTACTGACGGTGATCCGATGAGATAGTTTATCTATTGCTCTCAGTCTCTCGACAAGAGTAGCTCTGTTGAATCTGGCATCAATCTTATATTTTCCAGTCTGTTTCAATCCTCCGATCACGCCGCCGCGCAGCACGCCAGAACGGTTGGTTCGATTGAGGAAGAAAAAGGAAAAGCCAAGAGAAAGTGGATCCGATTCGTCCGCGCTTCGATAGATCTCGCGCTGTCGCAGCCATTCCGAGATCGTCAAGGGGGTCGCCTCTACGAGATCAATGAATGCGTCGCCCTGGTAGACCGCGCTACGCCAGAATGCGTATACCGCAGGATCCAGATCATTGATCACAAGATGATCAATAAGTCCATTGCGCAAGAGGGCGATCCCGGCTCCTGCGCCCCCGGCATATGGCTCGACGTACCGCGGCTCGGTGAGCCTCAAATTGGCTAGGATGTCTGCGAAGAGTCCAGCCAGCGCAGCTTTACCGCCCGGGTACCGCAAGGGAGAGAGCGTGCCGTAGCGGCGGGAGGCGACTACCTTGGCACGCTCCACTTCCCGGGTCCTCTCATCAGGCGTCGGCGTGCTGGGCACGCGACGTGGTCGGGTGTCCCTCCACTCTGGCAGACTCGCGGCCGCGGGGTCAGCTCAACCAGCAGAGCGGCCGGGCGCCTTCACCTCTAGGTGCACTAGGACATCGCTCCTCACGTCCCAACCTCAACCTTTGAGCAACCGGCGTCCCACACACGGTCACAGGTTCACGAAGGCCACCGGCCGCCGAGCCGCAGGTTGATGAACGCTGTACCGCGATGCGCGGCTGCGGACGTCAGCAAGGCCGATGCCCGACGGTTGTCTCTCCTGCGCGTAGCATGCCTGCGGTCCCGGTCGGCTTGCCATCGGGTGTAGCCAACCGTGTAGCCAAGCCGACGGACGTCCACGAACGGGGGCGGTCGATGGTGGTCGAGACAGCCAGATAGGACGGGGCGCGGCGGACGGACACGGACATCAGTGGACGGATCGGGCCGACTTTGCAAGGCAGGGGTTCGGGGTTCAAATCCCCGCGTCTCCACCAGCATATTTGCATGATCGACTACCCCTCACGATCATCGCCGGTCAGCGAATCGTCAGCAGAGTCGGTCAGCGCGTCTCGCAGCCGGTCCTCGTAGTCGCGTGGACGGTGGGTGTACCGGTCGAGCGTCGTACTCGCACGTTCGTGCCCGAGTGCGACCTGCACGACGTTCACAGGCACCCCTTCCGTGATCAGCCACGTCGCGTAGCAGTGCCGCAGCCCGTGGAAGGTCAGGGAGTCCGCCGCCGCCCGAGCCGGAACCCAGACGTGGCGACGAAAGTTCGACCGCCGCAGGAAGTCGCCGCCCGAGTCCGGAAACACCAAGTCGTCCGCACCCGCGGGGACGAGCTCCGCATGACGCCGGAGGTGAGTCACGAGAACCGGCGGCAGCGGGACCGTGCGCCGACCCGCTTCCGACTTCGGATAGAGCTTCCTCGCCAGCCGACCCGACACCTCCACCACCGTTTCGATGACCACGAGCCGCCGCGCGTCCAGGTCCACCTGAGCCCAGCGGAGACCGGCGCACTCACCCCACCGAAGCCCCGCGTAGGCAGCCGTCAACACGAGCGCCCGATATCGTTCAGGCAGCGCAGGCAGAACCTTGCCGACCAGCTCAGCCCGAGTGATCGGCGCGTCGACCGACCCGCGCGCCCTCCGAGCCGGAAGACTCACACCTTCACACGGGTTGATGGCCACCAGCCGAGCCCGGACGGCCGCCTTCATCGCCGAGTACAACAGCCGGAAGCAGGCCACCACGGTCTGTGGCGCGAGCCTCTCCGAGAGGCGAGTCACCCACCCTTGCACGTCCAGATATCCGATGGCGATCAGCGGCCAGTCTCCCCACTGCGGCAGTACGTGGCATCGCATACGGGAATCCGACGCCGCAGCCGTTGTCAGCTCCACATTCCGTGCAGCTATCCACCTTGCCGCGTGGTCGCGGAACAGGATCTTCCCCGCCGACGGATCGAGGTACGCGCCGCGCGACTTTTCCGCCTCCACCGTCGCCAGAAACGCGCGAGCGTCCTTCTTCGTCCGGAACGTCTTCGCTCGCTGACGCGCGACCCCGACTTGGAGATCAATTGGCCTTCTTGCCTAATAGGCGGGGACGACGGTACGTGCGCTTCGCGCGTTACCGGGACCACATCAATGAACTTCCCTACCTCCCCACGCACGGCGTTCGGCCCGACCAACATCGTCCACCAGCAGACCCGCGCCCGCTACGTCGTCTCCCGCGCCACCCGCCCGGCCTGGCCACTCCCCGTCACCACCACCACATCCGCAGCGTGATCACCCAAACGCGGTCCCAGACGTAGTACGCAGAGTCGGAAGACCGCCTACCGTCCGCTGCTGGCCTGCCGGCCTGGCCTCACCTCAGGTGCCGGGCGAAGAACCGGGCCCCGTCGTCCACCTCGAACCACGGGGCGCCGGTGTGTCCGCCGAGGTTGACGTGCAGGGTCTTCTCCTGGAGCCGAAGACGTCGAACAGGTCCAGGGCCGACTGCCGGTCGTTGCCCTCATCGTCCCACTGCAGCAGGACCTGCAGCGGAATGGTGACCTGCCGGGCCTGGTCGACCAGGGCGTCGGGCACGAAAGTCCCGGCGAAGAACACGGCGGCCGAGATGCGCGGCTCGACCACCGCCAACCGGATGCCGAGGGCGATCAGTCCGCCCCCGAACCCGACCGGGCCGTCGATCTCGGGCAGCGCAAGGAGTGCGTCGAGGGTGGCCTGCCATTCCGGAACCGACGCGTCGACCAGCGGGAGGACGAGGGCGTTGACGATCTCGCCGACCGGCTCGCCGGCCGCCATCGCCCGGCGCAGGTTGGCGCGGGCCGCCTCGGCTTCGGCAGAGCGGGGGCGGTCACCGCTGCCGGGGAGCTCGATGGTCGCCGCGGCGAAGCCGTACTGTGCCGCGTAGTGCCGGGCCCGCCCCGCCAGCCGGGGGCGCATCGTGGGTAGCCCGCCGGGGTGGCCGACCAGGATCAGCGGCACCGGTCCGGAAACGGATCCGGGCGTCCACAGGACGCCGGGGATCTCCCCGAGGGAGCTGTGGCCGTTCTTCACCCGCCACGCCAGGTGCGCGCCGGTCGCGGCCGCGACCCGTCAGCGACCCATCGAGAAGAGGTTCCGGTCCGCCAGGTTCAACGTCCCCCGTGCCAACTGCCCGACCAGCGGTCCCACAGCACCTGCTCGCTGCGGGGGTGACGATCTTCGCGCAGGTCAGACAGACCCACCATGTTGGTCCTGCGTGGACCCCGGTCGCCGTCGACCATCACGCAATGCACCCGGACGATGAGGAGATGTGACGATTCTGCATTCTCGGCGTAACGGCGTGTACATTCTCGTATGTGAGCCTGAGGAATCCTGGCATCTGCCCGGCTAGGCGGCGTGCCTCTGATCCTTGAATGGCGGGTGATCCCATGGCTGATATCGTGACGCTGGCAGCGTCCGTGAACGATATTCCCAGCATGTCGGAAACGGATGCGATGCTGGAGGAGCTGCGCAGGCTGCCGCGGACCGTGGAGACCGCCAACCTCATTGATGGTCTTCTGGATTTCCGGTCGCTGCTGGCGATCTCGACGGATCCCGCCCGCGAGGCGTGAACCCGGGCAGGCGCGCCGGGGAAGGGGCTGAAGGTCCCTGGTCGCGCCTGCCCGGTCCGTGGAGCGCTCTTACTGGGCGCCGAAGGGCTGCTGGCCCTGCTGGCCCTGGCCGCCCTCCCCGAACCGCTCGCCGGACACGCCGCCCTGGCCCGCGCCCACGCCAGCCAGTTCGCGCAGTCGGTTCTCGACGTACCGCTCGCTGTGGTTCGTGCGGTCCGCGATCCGCGCGATGAGGTCGTTGATGCCGGTCGCGGCGTCGATGTCCGACGTGCCGACCTGGCCGAACTGGTCGAGCAGGCGGTAACGCAGCTGTCGCCAGTTCTGCCGCAGCTGCTGCTCGAGCTGCTGACGCTGCTGCTGCTCCTGCTGAGTCATTCTATGATTCCTTCCTCGTGGTTCTTGTTTGCCTGGCGTTCCCCGCGAGAAGAGACGCTATCCAACGCCTTCGCGGCGCACCACCTGACTACCGAGTCGGCGTGGATAGTCGCAACTCACGGAATGTCTCGGCTTTCGTGGTATCTCGGATTTCGTAGTTATGTGGCGGGCTCTCCCGGGCGTAACCGGTCAGGTCTCGTAGATCGTTTGTTTTTGTTGCGCCCCGAGCGCGGGGAAGGAGCTTTTTGAAGGTAGGCCGGTAGCTCATTACACGTGCGTGCTGCACGGACGATGGAGGAGGCGGACCCTTGATCGTGAGGGCCGCAGGCGCTCCTGCGTCGCCCTACGGGGGGAGGAGTAAGCCACTTCAAGGTGCGTTAGCTGAAGACTGAGCATTTTCAATGTTATTTTACGTGAATTGCGGGAATGTTCCGTCGCGCGCGTT
>NZ_FZMO01000498.1 GCF_900197875.1 Frankia canadensis
TCCCGAGTTCGTAGTGGCCGCGGCGGATGTTCTGGACGAGGGGTGCGACGACGAGGTCGCACAGAGTGAGTGAGACCAGTGATGGAGGGCCGGTGGTCGGTACTGAGTCTCCGGGCTAGTGCTCGGGAGCCCGTCCCCGCCCTGGCACGCGCGCCGCATGCAGTCCATGCGCTGGGTGTGAAGCCCGGGGAAAAGCCCAAGAACCGATGTCCATCCGTCGGGAACAGGCGAGGGGAAGGCCGGAAGGGTGAATAAGGTGAACCCTTGATGGAAGCCTCGTAATCAGAAGCGCCGGAGATGAAATGCAAGACCGGCGTCCAGGGCCTGCCGCTGGGAGGCGGCGATGGCGGCTGGGGTTCTTTCCTCTGGCCGTATGAGCACCGTGGCCCCGGGGTAGAGAGGGCACCCCATCCCGGCTGTATCTCACATGTGCGGAACGCGGAAACCCCGTCGAGGTCCGGAGAGCTGACCGGCTTCGGTAAGCCGACCGTAAGGGGGGCTTAATGCCATGGCGGGAAAGGATGGCTCAGGAAGCGAACGGCGGCAGCCGAAAGGCGACAGGAAGGCGGGTGCAGATGGCGGGACCTTCAACCGGCCGCGCCCGTGTAACTGGCCGTATACCAGGCTTGACCCGTGCCTGGGCCCGAAAGGGAGCTGACGTGAGCCAGGTGGCCCTTTGGACACACCGATGACAAGGAACCGCCCGAGTCCGAGGGGCACGTTGGGCGCTTC
>NZ_FZMO01000422.1 GCF_900197875.1 Frankia canadensis
GCCCACAACCGCCCCGACATCGCCCGAGTCGCATCCGGCCGCCGACTCGCCGCCTCCACCTCCCACCGGCGACGGTGAATCCGCCTCCTTGCTCGCGCGGTAGGCCGCGGAGGGAGATGCGATCTCCGTGGCCGACTGCATGTAGTTCTGAGTTCCTGTTGGGCCTGGATCCAGAGGGTCGACCGCTCCGCGTAAGCTGCATATCGGGCATACTTCCCGCGGGCGGGAAGTGCCTACGGGGGGCGGCGGCTCCGTGTCGCGAATTCGCGGTTGCCCGTCCGCTTTGACACGGATTACGCGACACGGCCTGCCGTGAAACGGCCAGATGGCTGCCACGACCCGCTGCGACAACACCCACGAAGATCGCAACATGGGGTGCGCGCCGGCCACGCAGGAGCCACCTCTGTCCGCGTCGGCAACTCGAGAGCCACCCCGGCTCGGGCCGGCCGAAATATGTTCGTCGCGTGAGCGTTGCCCGCGACCACGAGGACATGCACTGTCTCATCGACCAGCTCAGCCCGAGCCAGGTCCGTCGGCTGCGACTGCTCATCACCCAGGACGAGGAACTGTCGCAGGTCGCGGCAACCCTGTCCCGGCCCGAGGCCCCCTCACCCGCGAACGGCCTGCCGACACTGATCGCATCCTGGACGGCCCTCTCGACCTTGCGGTGTGACGGCACGCTGCCGAGCCTCAGGTGGTTCGACCGCCAGCATCGTCGAGCCGCGGTCAGACTTGGCATGAGCCGGTCAGGCTCGCTGGTCTTGATTCAGCGCATCCCCATTTCCCACCAGGACACGAAGCCTGGATGTGAAGCGTCGACGGCGAAGATCAGTGCTGAATTGAGGGGCCCGGATGTTGGCCCGCGAGATTGCCGATGCGGGTCATTCCGGGAACATAGGCATCCAGCTCGCCCAGCTGGAAACGGCACAGCCCCATCGCCCACCACGAGACGTCATCGTCGGCGCTTGACGCGCGGTAATGATTTCTTTGAAGATGAGTGATCCATCCGCCGTCACCCAGCCCGATCAGTGTGGAGGTCAGCTCACCAGTCGTGGTGTTCCACGTCCGGCAGGTGCCGTCCTCGCCTGCTGTGACAAGAACCGTGCCATCGGGGGAGAAGCTAATCTCCCACAGCACGCTCGTATGACCGATGAAGGTGTGAATGCAGGTTCCGGTGGCTACATCCCACATCCGAGCCGATCCGTCATCGCTGGCCGTGGCGAGGTGGGTGCCGTCGGGGGAAAATGCGATGTACGTAACATCGGCCGCGTGACCGGTGATCGCGCAGAGGAAGGTTACGTTGGTGGTGTTCCATAGGCGTGCGGTGCCGTCATTGCTGGCCGTGGCGAGGCGGGTGCCATCGGGGGAAAAGGCAACCGTTGTAACGCTGTCCGTGTGGCCGGTGAGTGTGTGGGTGCAGGTTCCGCTAGTGGTGTTCCATAGGCGTGCGGTGCCGTCGTCGCTGGTGGTGGCGAGGTAAGTGCCGTCGGGTGAAAATGCGACGTCCCGGACTGGGCCGGTGTGGCCGGTGAGTGTGTG
>NZ_FZMO01000420.1 GCF_900197875.1 Frankia canadensis
CCAGCTCCTTCTTCCGTTCCTCCGCGTCGACGTACATCGACCGGAACTTGAACATGGTGAAGTGCTCACCGCCCTGGCCGACCCGGGTCTGGCGGAAGATCGCCGGGCCGCGGCTGGTGAGGCGGACGGCGAGCGCGAGCGCCACGAACAGCGGCGAGCACAGCAGCAGCACCGTGAGCGCGACGCCCCGGTCGAACAGGCCCTTGACGGCGCGGCGGGCACCGGTGAGCTCCGGCTCCTCGATGTGCAGCAGCGGCAGCCCGGCGACCGGGCGGATCGAGATCCGCGGCCCGGTGACGTCGGTCAGCGCCGAGGAGACGAGCACGTCGACGTCGCTGCCCTCGAGCATCCAGAGCACCCGGCGCAGCGTCTCGCCGTCCATCTGCGGGCAGATCGCCACGGTGGTCGCGTGGGTGGCCCGGATGGCGGTGTGCAGGCTCTCGGAGGTGCCGACGATCGGCACGCCGAGCAGGTCGAACCCGCCGCGGTCCGAGTAGTCGTGGCTGTGGCGGCCGGGTGAGCGGTCCAGCACCACGCCGACGACCGACCAGCCGGCCGTCGGGTCGCGCCGGGCGAGGCGGACCAGCGAGGCCGCCGAGTCGCCGGCGCCAACGACGAGCACCCGGTGCAGCCCACGGCCGCCGCGGCGCATCCGGTGCAGGTAGCCGCGCGCGGCGCAGCGGCCGAGCACGGTCAGCGCGATGGCCGCCGGGAACGCGATGAGGACGTAGGCGCGCGCGAGCTCCGCCTTCGTCGCGTAGGACAGCACCGCCACGACCGCGGTGAGGTGCGCGGCGGCGTTGAGGACGCGGCGGAACTCCTCCGATCCGCTGCCGAGGAAGCGGCTCTCGTAGGCGCGGCCGAGGAACATCGACAGCACCCACATCACCGGCAGGACGATCGACATGACGAGGTACGGCGTCACCGACACCGGCTTGAGGTCGAACTCGACCAGACCGCCGAACCGGACGAGGTAGGCGACGGCGGCGGCCAGGACGCAGGCCGCGGCATCCAGACCCACGAGCAGCCAGCCGAAGCGCCGCTCCCAGGGGATGCGAGCCCGGTAGCCGGCGAACACCGCCTCGCCGCCGCGGTCGGCCGACTGGCCATCGTCGTGGGCCGGCGGCTCGGCGACGCCCGGCGCGTCCCGCCACACGTCCTCCCGCGGCGGGCGGGCGGCGAGGTCGGAGGCGTCGGTGCGGACGCGCGGACGCTGCGCGGGGATCGCCTGGTCCCGGACCGGGACGGTCCGTTCCGGGGCGGCTGTCACCGCCGGCTGGAGCAGGTCGAACAGCAACCGACTATCGCCAGTATCTGGTTTTTTGTCCGATTCATACGCGGCGCCTCGGGACTCCGGATCCATCCCGGAACCGATCCTGGCACCACTGACGACAGCGTCAGTCACCTGACAGACCCCCCACGGTCATGACATCCGGCCGACATCGCAGAAAAGGCCGCGCGGCATCGACATCACCCGAGGGTCCGCTGACGATGCGTCCTGACCACCGGCCGGGCCCCCGACCCGACGTGCACTCCCCCGATCCCCGCCGCCCGCACCGGGC
>NZ_FZMO01000419.1 GCF_900197875.1 Frankia canadensis
GCGGCGCGGCGGGGCGGTCGGGGCAGCCGGGGCGCGGGCGTCCGTCGGGGCCCGCCCGCCGGGAGGCCCCGGCGCAGCAGGACGTCGACCTGCGGGCGCAGCTGCCGTACTTCCTCGTCCGGCTGGCCGTCCTCGTGGTGATCACGGTGGTGCTCGCCCTGGTCGGGGTGAACCTGCTGCTCGCCGTGCTCCTCGGGTTCGTCGTCGCCGGCCTGCTGACCTGGCCGCTCGGGCGGATGCAGCGCCGGGCCGCGCGCCGCGCCTCCCACCCGGACGACGACGCCGACTGAGCTCGGGGGCGGCGTGACCCGCGGCCGGGCGGCTGTGACCGGTCTGCCCGGCCGGCCAGGCCGGTCCCGACGGGCCGGCGGGCTACGCTGGAAGCTATGGATGCTGGGCTGAAAAGGGAGATAGAGGCCAAGGTCACGGCGGGTGAGCGGCTCAGCCGCGCCGACGGCGAGGCGCTGTACGCCAGCGACGATCTCGTCTGGCTCGGCGGCCTGGCCCACGAGGTCCGCACCCGCAAGAACGGCGACCGCACGTTCTTCAACGTCAACCGCCATCTCAACCTCACCAACGTCTGCTCGGCGTCCTGTGCCTACTGCTCGTTCCAGCGCAAGCCCGGCGAGTCCGACGCCTACACGATGCGCATCGAGGAGGCCGTGCGCCTCGCCCGCGAGATGGAGCCGGCGGGCATCACCGAGCTGCACATCGTCAACGGCCTGCATCCCACGCTGCCGTGGCGGTACTACCCGCGGTCGCTGCGCGAGCTGCGCAAGGCCCTGCCCGGCGTGGCCCTCAAGGCGTTCACCGCCACCGAGATCCACTGGTTCGAGAAGATCAGCGGCCTGCCCGCCGACGAGATCCTCGACGAGCTCATCGACGCCGGCCTCGACTCGCTGACCGGCGGTGGGGCCGAGATCTTCGACTGGGACGTCCGCCAGCACATCGTCGGCCACGAGACCCACTGGGAGGACTGGTCGCGCATCCATCGCCTGGCCCACGCCAAGGGTCTGCGCACCCCGTGCACCATGCTCTACGGCCACGTCGAGGAGCCGCGCCACCGGGTCGATCACGTGCTGCGGCTGCGTGAGCTGCAGGACGAGACGGGCGGCTTCGCGGTGTTCATCCCGCTGCGCTTCCAGCACGACGCCGCCGGCGACCCGCGTAACCGGCTGATGAACCAGCCGATGGCGACCGGCGCCGAGGCGCTGAAGACGTTCGCCGTCTCCCGCCTGCTGTTCGACAACATCGACCACGTCAAGTGCTTCTGGGTGATGCACGGCCTGACCACGGCCCAGCTCGCGCTGAACTTCGGCGCCGACGATCTGGACGGCTCCGTGGTGGAGTACAAGATCACGCATGACGCGGACCGGTTCGGCACCCCGACCACCATGACGCGCGAGGACCTGCTCGCGATCATCCGCGACGCCGGCTTCCGGCCGGTCGAGCGCGACACCCGCTACCGGGAGATCCGCGCCTACGACGGCCCCGATCCGGACCGTCGCGAGGTCCCGTCCTCGATCGACGCCTGAGTTGGTACCGCCGATGACCAGCGACGAGGCCCCCGCCCCGAACCC
>NZ_FZMO01000414.1 GCF_900197875.1 Frankia canadensis
GGCGCGACCGGGAGGGTGTGACCGCGATGACGTAGCGCGGTTCGTTCGAGGGGGCATCTGATCCGGACGAGAATCCGGGCCACGCGAGCGGCGACCACTCGCGAGCAGAAGAATAATCCATGAAATTCGCGGGCAGCAGGTCCCTCTCGAACTGAGGCGCGGCCCGGCGCAGTCTGGCCGAATCATCGGCGACACAACATGCCTCACCACGCTGTACATGACGACAGGCGTATCCAATTCGAGTTCGCTTTCACCCGGCGTGGCATGCTTTTCTGTCATTGAGACTCCCGCGCGAGGCCGCGGGCCAAGGATCGGCTGTCACTTGAAGGGAGCAACCATGCGAACGTTCGCTCGTAGAATGGCTGCCGCAACCACGGCGGCGATTGTGGTCTTCGCAGCCCTGCTGGTGGGTGGCGGCCCAGCGTCCGCCGACTCGTCCGGCCACTTCGGGCCTTACTCCGTCGTGGACAGCTGGAAGGCCAAGACCGGCGAGACAGTCTACCTTCGTGTGGGCTCATGGGACGGAAATCGCGGCTCGGGGTACACTAAGATCGTCAACTACCACAACCTCACCACCGCCGCGGTCAAGGCCGCGACACTCTACTCCAAGGACATCAAACCTCAAGGCGGAACGACCAAACGGTTCGAGACCCCGGTCGAGCACGTGGAATGCCACGGAGCCTCGATCTTCAGAACCTGCCGGGTCATCGAGGTCATCACGCTCGTCGCCGTCGTGAACTTCCGGCCGCTCGGGGACGGCACCACCTTCGGGGTCGTGACGGCCTTCTGCGACAACCGTCCCCCCAGGTGCCCGGACTGGGTCAAGGACGCCATCAACATCTAACGAAGGTCATCGCGAGGAAACCAGGACATGGCCGAAGAGAGCGAATCCGCGCAGGCGCGCGGCTGGGTTCTGTCAGAACTGGCCGCGCTGCAGCATGCTTTGCTGTCGTCCGATCCCTTCATCGCCTCGGTGGCCTTCACTGACGACACGGTCCTCGTCGTCCTGAGGGGCGCCGAGGACCGGCGTGCCACGCTACCGCTCACGGCGAGTCGCCACGACTGGCATCGCGCGCTCGCGGGGGGCGGCATGCTCGCGGTTCCTCGCGAGGGCCCTGCCACCGGATTTCCACCCGACGAGTCCTCCCCGCCCCGCGCTCAGTACGCGGAGCTGCTGCATGATCTGGGTGAGCAGGCGGCAGGACTCTCCTACCGACACCACCCGCTGACCTATGGCTCGATCACGTTCGACGGGGAGCACGCGGCTGCGGTCGTGGTCCTCGATCGAGCAGGTCAGGCCTTCCGTACGCTCCTCGACTTCGCCAGGTCCTCAGGCCCCGCGGTTGGCATCCCCTACTCCATCGCAGACTGGATAGGGGATGGCCGTGGCACGCTCGCCGCCGACGGAATACGAGAAATGGCCTTGGACGGACCGTAGCCGTCCTTGGGCCCCTATCCGCCACGATGCGGTGGGGCGGGTAGTTCAGATCTTGTAGTGGCGAAGATCTGGCGCGCTACTCA
>NZ_FZMO01000412.1 GCF_900197875.1 Frankia canadensis
CCGACGCGGCCCGCGCGGGCGTGGGTAGCCCCGCGACCGCCACCGCACAGCTCACGCCGATGCCGAGGCGGACCAGCGGCTTCATCCGCGCCCCACCCTCCCGGCGCTTCACTTTCTGTGCTGTCATGGTTACCACTCGTACCCATGCTGGGGTCCGCGTAATCTCACGCAGCGTGAACCCGGGCCCCTTCCGGTCGACGTCGCTCAGCGCGTTCGAAGAAGCGGGATGAGCTCGGAGGTGAACGCCTCCACCTCACCCGCCGGCCACTCCCACGGGTACTGGTTCGTGAACGCCGCGAACCGGCGCACCAGCTCCAGCCGCGCTCGGATCGTGGCCGGCCGAAGGAAACGGCTCTGCTGCTGACGCGACCAGCCTTCCACCATCGCCGCGAATACAGCCGCCGCTGGATCGACATGCGCAACTCTCGCATCGAGTACAAGGTGCGCAGCACCGGACAGATCAACACGTTGCGCCATGGCAGCCGCCTGTTGCATCCGATGCAATCATCGTTGCATCGAAAATCGGCATCGCCGTTTTTCCACAGCGGGACGGCGTGTCGCGATAGGCTCTGACTTGGAGCACTCGGAAAAACCGATATCGCCGCTTTTCGGCATCCGCCAGATGTTGCATCTGCTTCAAATGAAGCCCACTTTAACTGGCGGAGTGCCGTTATCTGAACCCTGCGATATTCTCCATCGCTTACGATCTTGCGGGGCCGCCCCTCGCCGGCGCGGAGTCGGCCGGAACGGACCGGCAGTCCGCGACGGCGCGCATGGCGAGGGGGCGCAGTATGACGCGGGCTTCGAGGCTCGCCTCCCGAGACCGGGCGGGCTGTCGTTGTCAGGACGGTGGCGGTGTCAGTCAGAGCGCGTTGGCGGCGTGAGGATCTCGACGGCGAGTAGCGCGACGTCGTCGTGCAGGGCTCCGCCGCTCCAGGCGTGCACGCTGGCGATCAGGTGGTCGAGTGCCGTGTCGAGGTCTGTCGGTTGCGCCTCGACGGTGCCGGCATCATCGGGTGCTCGTGCGGGTGGGTGCTGCGGCGGCGGTCGGTGGGCTGCCGTGGGTACGCGCGTTGCCGCGGAGGTCGGGGATCGGGTGCTTCCTGTGGCGTCCAGCCGGTCGGCGTGATCGGCACCGGCCGACTGCGTGCCCAGTGAGGCGGCGATGCCAGGCAGCAGTGGGAAGAACGCCCTCGTGACGGGGTCGCGTGCTTCGGCGATCCCGTCGGTGTAGAGCAGGAGCCGGTCGCCTGGTTCCAGACAGGCCGAGCCGACGACGTCGCCGGCGCTGCCCAGCCCCAGTGGCAGTTGTCGACCGGGGGGTTCCAGCAGCCATGCCTGCCCGTCCCGAATCAGGACCGGGTCGGGATGCCCGGCGTTGGTGAACCGCACATGGCCGCCCTCGACGTCCATGACCAGCGCCGTGGCGAAGTCGTCGTCCATGCCGGCGGACGCCACCTCGGCGTCGAGCTCGCGCAGCACGGTGCCCAGGTCTCCCGACTGGCGTGTTACAACTCGGAAGCAGCTGGTCACCAGGCTCGCGAGGCGCACGGCCTCCAGGCCCTTGCCTCGCACGTCCCCGATCAACAGCCGCGCCCCGTGCTCCCGGGCCACCACCGCGTAGAAGTCACCGCCGACGTTCGCCTCGGCTGTCGAGCTCTCGTAGCGCGCCGCCAGCCGCAGGTGCGCGGTCCTAACGGGTATCGGCGTGAGGATCGTGCGCTGGACCGCCTCCGCGACCCGCGTGACGTTCGCGAGCTTGGTCTCGCGCCGAGTGTGATAGCTGCTGAGCAGAACGGCCATCGCCCCGCCCGCGGCCACTCCCCCCAACCGGACGGCCTGAGCGGGCCAGCCGCTGCTGCCCGACCCGTAGAGATGATCACGCACCCCGAGTGCGACGACCGCCACCACGGCCAGCGCCCCGTACATCGTGGTCAGCCGTGGCCCGACGACGGTGGCGGCCAACAGCGGGCTAAGAACGGTCAGTTCGAGGATCACCCACTGGCTGTTCGCGAACTCCAGGCCTGCGAGCCCCACCAGCAGCACCAACGGCCACAACGGCACCATCCGGTGCCAGCCGCGGCCGGTCCGGTGATCGGCGGCGGAACGCTCAGCCATCTGGACCTGGCGGTACGCCCCACAGGGTGTTCCACACCCTCATGGCGATACCCGCCCCCGGCCGCAGGCGAACCGGGGGCGGCCAGTGGGCTACTGATTGGCGCGTTGAGCCGGCGGTGCCACGAGGCTACCAAGCCCAGTGCCCGCCGGACCTGGGGAAACGCGGTCCGGACCCAGATCAAGCAGAGGAGGAGTCCAGTACTTCGGTTGCGGGCTTGCCTGCGCCGTTGGGACCAAGCAGCGCGAACACACCGCCGCGGGGGACCCGTAGATCGATGCCTCGCAGGACGGAGGTCGAACCGTAGGACCTGGCCAGCCCGGCGGCCTCGATCGCCAGCTCGGCGGTCGCCAGCTCGGTGTTCGCCAGCTCGGTGTTCGCCAGCTCAGTGTTCGCCAGCCCAGTGGTCATGGTGGGGGCTCCAGTCGTGGAAACTGCGTATGGCATACGTTCTACTGCGTAGATGGTACGCAGATCTAGGATGGCGTCAACGGTAGGTTTCGGCGGGAGGGCGTCGCCAGACGGCGGAGGTGAGCGTGGCGGGCAGGGAAGCCGGGAGCGCGGACGGCCGCGGTGCAGGGCGGCCGGGCCGCGCCGGCCGCGGGGCCGGCGCCGAGGTGGTGCCCGCGCCGGGTCGTGCGTCCGCCGCCGAGGTGGCGCCGGTGCCCGGGTCAGCGATCCGCTCGAACGAGGCGCCCACGTTCGCACTGCCCCCCGCCGTCGAGATGCTCTGGGGCGTGCGCGAGCGGTCGAGCCGCGGCCCCCGGCGGGGGCTGAGCCTGGAGCGCATCGTCGCGGCCGCCATCGACGTCGCCCAGGCGGAGGGCATCGGCGGCCTGTCGATGGGCCGGGTCGCCGCCGAGCTCGGCGCGGCGACGATGTCGCTCTACCGTTACGTCTCGGCCAAGGACGAGCTGCTGATGCTCATGGTCGACACCGCGATGGGCCCGCCGCCCGGCCCCCGCCTGTCCGACGACGGCTGGCGGGCCGGGCTGTCCCGCTGGGCGCAGGGCGCGCGCGCCAGCTACCAGCGCCATCCGTGGTCGCTGCGCGTCCCGATCACCACGCCGCCGCTCGGCCCGAACATGGTCGCCTGGATGGACGACGGTCTGCGCTGCCTGGCCGGTACACCGCTGTCGGAGCAGGAGAAGCTGTCCTCGGTGCTGCTGCTGAGCGGTTTCGTCCGCAACGAGGCGACGCTGAGCCTCGACCTGCGCACCGCTGCCAGCGACGGCCACATCATGCCCGGCTACGGGGCCATGCTCGGCCGGCTCATCAACCCGGCCACCTTCCCATCACTGCAGCGCGCCATCGACTCCGGGTCTCTGGACGATGACGACGACATGGACTCCGAGTTCGACTTCGGCCTCGCCCGCCTGCTCGACGGCATCGCGGTCCTCGCGGAACGCCCGGACGTGCCCCCCGGCTGACCGGGCAACGACGCGGTCCTCGACCAGGAGGCCCGGGTGGGGTGTGCTTCCCATGTTGCCATCACGCTGCCACGACCCGCCGCGACAACGCGCACGAAGATCACGACGTGCGGCGCGACCTACTCTGCTGTCGTGGGTGGGCGGTGTGTCGTCTCCGCTGGCCAGGCGAAGGCGGCCAGTACCGCGGCGACCTCCTCCGCGGTGGCCCCGCGGAACCAGGACAGCCGGCAGACGGTCACCACGCCCGTGCGCCGGTCGTGCCGGGGCAGCGGCCACGATCGCGCGGGCGGCAGCCACGTGGTCGGCGGGAGCTGGCCGGTGCCGGGCCGGGTCCCCGTGCCGGGCTGGCTGGCGGTGTCGTGCTGGCTGGCGGTGTCGTGCGGGGTGGTGGTGTCGTGCGGGGCGGTGGTGGCGTGCGGGGCGGTGGTGGCGTGCGGGGTCAGGGTGAGCAGGCCGGCGCGCGTCGCGGTGCCGGCGATCGCCGCGCGGTGCACGGCGAGCCTGGTCATGCCGCGGCTCATCGCGATCAGCTCGGTGTCGACGGCGAGCTCGCCGGTGGGCTGCGACGCCCGCCAGAACAGCGCCAGCGCGAGGGCGACCGGCAGTGCCGCGGCGACCAGCTGGCCGGGGCTCCACGGGTTGAACCCGCCGGCCACCGCGGCGGGAACGATGCCGGACGCGAGCACCAGCACGATCCCGACCGCGATCGGGATCGGCCGCCCGAGCCGGCGCTCCGCAAAGACGACGCGCTGGTCGTCGACGACGCCGTGGTCGTCCTTGCCGTGGTCGTTCTTCTCGGTTCCCTGGCGCGTCTCGTCGAGGTACGACCAGACGGCGGTCAGTGCCTCGTCGGCGGACGGCCGCGCGGCCGGATCCGGGTCGAGCATCCGGGTGAACAGTGCGCTCAACTCCCCGCAACGCTGCGTCACCGCCGGCACTCGCACACACCGGTCGCCGGCGTTTATCCACCCATGACCGCCGTGTCCGGCGGGGCTGGCCGGTGTCGTGGACGCGGCGGACGACGGGCCCTGGGCGGCCACGACCAGCGCGGCGGCGAGGGCGAACACGTCGTCGCTCGGGAGCGTCCGCACCGTCGTCGCGGGCGCGGTGCCGAAACCGGCGAGGCGGGCCGATCCGTCCGTGCCCAACCGGATCGTCGCGGGCGAGACGGCGCCGTGCGTGACGCCGGCCTCGTGTGCGGCCCGCAGGGCTGCCAGCAGACGGGTCGCGAGCGCGGCGATCTCGGTGAGGGCGAGCGTTCCCTCCGCTGCCAGCACGGCCCACAGGGAACGGGACGGATAATAGTCGGTGACCGTCCAGGAAATGCCGTCCGCATCCCGGACGACATCGAGGACGCGGACTATGTGCGGGCAGTCCGATAACGCGGCAGCGGTCTCGCGCGAACGGCGAAGGTGATTGTCGAGGTCGTTCCCGCCGGGCCCGGAGGAATCACACGACGGTTGTTCTCTGGTGAGCGTGACGTCGACCTGGTGTTCCTCGTCGACGCCGCGCCAGACCGCGTTCGCGGCGACCGCCGGCCCCATCGCCTCGACGAACCTGAATCTCCGCGCGAGGACGGTCCCCGGCGCTGCCTCGGCCATGGTGTCCGTCTCCTGGGGAGGTCCGCGCGCCGCGTGATCGGCCCGTGCCGCATTCTCCTATAATGCGAGGGTCGCGGGTGGCGGTTCGGTGGGCAAGGCCGGGCCGGCCGGGACGCGGACGCCGGACAGGGGGCAGCGCATGCCGGATTCCCACGCCGCATCGCGCCCGTCGGCACGCCCGCCGGCGGGTGCCGGCCGCGCCGAGGCGGCCGACGGCGGGACGATCCTGATTCTCACCCTCGGCTATCTGATGGTGGCCGCCATGCTGGTGGTCGTGGTGACGGACGTGTCCGCCGTCTATCTCGCCCGGCGCTCGGTGGCCTCGGCCGCGGACGGCGCGGCCCTCGCGGCCGCCCAGCGCATCGACGAGAACGCCGTCTACACGTCCCGCGACGCCCTGGCTCGGCTCCCGCTGGGCGACGTCAGCGAGACCGTCGACCAGTACCAGCGGCAGGCCGACCCGAGCGGGCGCACGACGCTGAGTTCCAGCCTGATCGACCCCACGACGGTGCGGGTGGAGGGGTCGCGGGTGGTCAACCTGCCGGTCGTCGGCTACCTCGGGGTGGGCCCGGTTACCGTGCGGGCCGGGGCGCAGGCACAGTCGGTGGTCCGCCAGCCCGCTGCACCATGACGCCGCTCGGCGCGGTCAGGCCGACGCGCGCCACCGCGGACACGGCATCCGCGCCCCCGTCCGTCTCGATGGTCGAATGCAGCCACGGCGCGGTGGCGTCGACCAGATCGTCGAGGCCGTAGCCGGTGCGCTGCTCCGACAGCTGCGACACGTCCCGCACGAGACGGGCCAGCCACTCGGCCGGCCGCGCCGCGGACAGAGCGACGGCCTGCCCGGCGAAGGTGGCGGCCTCGTCCCGGTCGGGGATCTCCCGGGCGAGCGCCGCGCGGGCCCGCGCCATCCGCACCGAGACGACCATCCCGGTCTGGCCGGAGCCGACCACGAGCGTCTCCGCCCGCTCCAGGTGGGGCGTCGCCTCGTCCGCCGCGCCGACCGTGGTCAGCGCCTCGGCGCAGGCGAGCGCCAGGTCCGCCGGGGAGTAGGTCTCCAGGGCGAAGCCGGGGGTGCCGAAGTCCACGTCGTCGAGGCGCTCCATCGTCTGCCAGGCGCGGGCGACGGCGTCCCGCACGCCCGCGGTGTCGCCGGTCGCGGCGCAGGCGCTGGTCACGACCTTCCCGGCGATGAGCGCCCG
The DNA here is from genome assembly GCF_900197875.1 of Frankia canadensis. GTDB lineage: Bacteria > Actinomycetota > Actinomycetes > Frankiales > Frankiaceae > Frankia > Frankia canadensis. The sequence continues at coordinate 6,350 of NZ_FZMO01000412.1, forward strand.
GGTCGGGCTGAAGCCGGCGATCCGCGCGGCCACCCCGGCGATCTGCAACGACACCGCCGGGCTGTGCGGGCGGACCATCCGGGCGCGCAGTGCCAGGGCTCGCGCGGCGAGCGGCCCGTCGCCGGCGGCGCGGGCGAGGGAGGCGGCCCGGTCCGCCCTGGCGGCGGCGTCGGCGTGCCGGCCACGGTCGTAGGAGACGGCGGCCGCCGCCGTCGTCACCGCCGCGTGCAGGCGCATCCAGTCCAGGGCGACCTGGCCGCGCAGCCGATGGTCCCTCGGCACCGACCTGGTGGCGTGCTCGAGGGGAGCGAGCGTGGCCGCGGTCGCGCGCAGCTCGGTCGTCTCGTAGGCGCCCACCGCGGCGTCCAGCGCGGCGGAGCAGGCGTCGTGCAGATGGGAGGCATCGCCCGGGCTTGTGACATCGGAGCCGAGGGTCATCGTGCCCACCGCCGCGAGGCCGGTGGCGACCAGCACTGATCGTCGATTGGAGACGTCGGACACGAGGGCACCCTTCGTGAACCAGCAGGGGTGATCGCGCCGCGTGTCACCGGCCGGCGGTGCGCGGCGAGCCGGAGTGCCGCCGGGACTAACCACACAACCTGGTCCGCCGCGTAGCGGTCCGTCGGGTAATGGCAGCGAACACCCATGGCGGCCTCCCTCGCGTGTCCCGCACTGGTGGACCGGCACCGACGGTGGGTCGTGTCGCGGCCGGTGGAGACGATGTGCCTGTAAGGACGGTGTGCCTGTCGTTTCCGGCCGGGGACCACGACGACGTGGACCGCGACCACGACCTGGCCACCAGGGGACCGCGCTGTCCGCGGAGTACCAGGCATCCGGCGAATTCATCAGCGAAGCGCCGGGCTCAAAGATATCGTTCGCGGACCGTCAACGCGGCGGATCGTGTGCGCTCGGCGATGTGGGGCAGGTCTCTTTGTGGATTGTCGTGCCGCGCCGTCGGGCGGCTGGCCCACTTGGGTGTGCGGCGCGGTTACCGTCCGGATTGTCCGCGGTGCGGGTGTCGGTTGGACGAAATAGCCGGGATCTGCCACGTCATGTTTCAACGCGGTGTCGTGAAGCCATTGAATGTTTCCGCCGCGTGATTTTTCTCCACCCCCGCCCGTCGCGGACGCGACGGCGGCGAGCGAGGGCGAGCGAGGTCGGCGGCGCCCGGTCGCGCGGCCGTCCGGCGCGGGGGCCGGAGCTGACCCTGTGATCATCGGGGTCCGGCTGGCAGAGCCCGCGGGGGACGGGGCGGGAGGATGACCGGCCCGCTGCGCGGCGTGCTCAAGATCCGTTCTCATGGTGGCCGGCCGGGCGGCCGGTAAGGTGAACAGCATGGCCGCCGACCTGCCCGAGGAGATCAAACAGCTCGATGCCACGCTCAGCGGCATCGAGTCCGTGCTCGATGTGGAGGCGCTGCGCCGTCGGGCGGACGAGCTCGAACAGCAGGCGGCCGACCCTGATCTGTGGTCCGACCAGGATCGCGCGCAGGTGGTCACGCGGCGGCTGTCGTCGACCCGAGGGGACATCGCCCGGGTGGAGGGGCTGCGCCGCCGCCTCGACGACATCGACGCCGCCGCGGCCCTCGGAGATGACGAGTTCCTCGCCGAGGCCGCCGCCGACCTGCCGGCGCTCACCTCCGACATCGCCGCGCTCGAGGTGCGCACGCTGCTGTCGGGCGAGTACGACGAGCGGGACGCGATCGTCCAGCTTTCCGCCGGCGCCGGCGGTGTCGACGCGGCCGACTGGACGGCGATGCTGCTGCGGATGTACCTGCGCTGGGCCGAGCGCCACGGCTACGCCACGGAGGTCTTCGACACCTCCGAGGCCGAGGAGGCCGGCCTGAAGTCGGCGACCTTCCAGGTCAAGGCCCCCTACGCCTATGGAACGCTGCGCAGCGAGCACGGTGTGCACCGGCTCGTGCGCATCTCCCCGTTCGACAACCAGAACCGGCGGCAGACCTCCTTCGCCGGCGTCGAGGTGACGCCCGTGGTCGAGCTGTCCGACCACGTCGACATCGACGACAAGGACCTGCGGATCGACATCTTCCGGTCGTCCGGCCCGGGCGGCCAGGGGGTCAACACGACCGACTCCGCGGTCCGCATCACCCACCTGTCGACCGGCATCGTCGTCACCTGCCAGAACGAGCGCAGCCAGCTGCAGAACAAGGCGGCCGCGATGATCGTCCTGCAGGCGAAGCTGCTGGAGCGGCGGCGTGCGGAGGAGGCGGCGGAGAAGCAGCGCATTACTGGCGGGCCGCAGGACGTCTCCTTCGGCTCCCAGATCCGCAACTACGTGCTGCATCCCTACCAGCTCGTCAAGGACCTGCGGACCGAGACCGAGACGTCGAACACCGGCGGTGTGCTTGACGGCGACCTCGACGAGTTCATCGACGCCGAGATCCGCTGGCGGCGGGCCGCCGAGAGTCAGGCGTGAAAACGGCCGCCCCACCGCTCGGTAATGGCATCCGCGGTGTTTCCCGGCGGCGAGGCGAGACCGGTCCGGGCGTGTTCCCGCAGCGCCCGCCGCTGGATTCGAATGGCTGATCGCTCCTGGCCGCGGGCCTGCCTATCCGGGTTACCCCCATTTATGAGCTGACCGGTGCCCAGGGGTATCCGCCGTCCCCGCCCGGGAAAGCCGGGATGCTCGGTCCGACCTCTCTTGACCCGGGCTGGCTCCGTCGGCCGGGAGGGTGCCCAGTCGCCATCCGCCCGACCTACCCGGCGGATCTGCCGAAGCCATTGGCACGCCCGGTATGCGCGTGTAGAGTCCCGGGTAGTTCGCGGACCGTTCGATGTTTTAGTTTCGATCTCTCCGGCCGGACCGCGCACTACTGCACCCGATGGGCAGCGCGTCCGTGTCACCTGGTCGTCCACGATTGTGCACCGTCGTCGCGGAGGGAGTACAGCCTGTGTCCCCCCAGGTCAATATACACAGGTATGAGGACGGAAATATCCGACCTAATCCCGGTGTGGTGCGGGCCGCCGCGGGTACGGGATCGATGTGACCACGATGGCGACCGCGCTGCCCGGCTCCGCCTCCGGCGTGCTGGACGAGACGCTCACGATGCCCCTGCCCGTCCTCATGTATCACAGCGTGGGGGACTCCGTGAGCGCCGACTTCCGGCGCTGGGAGGTCCCGCCGGGGGTGTTCGCCGAGCAGCTCGGCGCGCTCGCCGCGAGCGGATATCACCTCACCGGGCTCACCGATGCCCTCGCTCACCCGCACCGCCGGCAGGTGGCCATCACCTTCGACGACGGTTTCGAGGACTTCGTCACCACCGCGCTGCCGGCACTGCAGAATGCCGGAGCGCACGCCACGCTTTATGTGCCGACCGCGTATCCCGGTCGCCGCGCCACCTGGCTGGACGGATACAGCGAGCGCAATCTTCCCCTGCTGGACTGGTCCGATCTCGCGGCGCTCGCCGACGAAGGTGTGGAACTCGGCTCCCACGGCCACCGTCACCTGGAACTCGACGTCGTCCCGACGGCGCTCGCCCGCTATGACGTGACCGCCAGCCGCCGGGCCATCGAAGAGAAGACCGGTCGCAGCCCGGACAGTTTCTCCTATCCGTTCGGATACCACTGCGCGTCCGTGCGTACCGTCGTCGCGGCCGCCGGATTTGATTCCGCCTGTGAGCTCGGATATCGGCTGCACCAGCCGCTTCGCTCCCGTTTCGCCATCAGCCGGCTGGTGGTGGATCGTACCGCCGGCGCCGTCGACATCCTGCGTCTGGTCGCGAACGGCCATCGCGACGCCCTCGCCAACGCGCGCCGCGGTCTGCGTTCCGGCTGGCGGGCATATCGCGCGGCGCGCTGGCGGCTCGGCCACGGAACCTGAGCCGTTCCCGCGCCAACGGCAGGGGCGGGTGTACCCGGCGCATCCCCTCGCGACCGCACCGGCTCCGTGACCGCGGTGGCGCGTGACCGCGGCGTCCCGTGAGCGAGGTCACCGTAGCGCGGTGATCTGACGCGGATGGCCTGCTCAGGCCGCACACTGGGGGAAGCCCCGCGGGCCGGGGAGGCGGCAGGTGGGGGAGGCGACCGGCGTGGACAGACCCTCCGGCGGTTGGGTGGCGCTCGTCGGCGGCGGGCCGGGACGGGCTGATCTCATCACCGTCCGCGGGCTGCGGCTGCTGCAGGTCGCCGATGTCGTGGTCGTCGACCGGCTCGCCCCTCGCGACCTGCTCGCCGAGGTCAGGCCCGGCACCGAGATCATCGACGCCGGCAAGGCCCCGCACGGCCACAACCTCACCCAGGACCAGATCAACGCGGTCCTCGTCGACCGCGGCCGGCGCGGCCTCGGCGTCGTGCGGCTCAAGGGCGGCGACCCCTTCGTCTTCGGCCGCGGCGGCGAGGAGGCGCTGGCCTGCGCCGCCGCCGGCCTGCCCTGCGAGATCGTGCCCGGGGTGACGAGCGCCGTCGCGGTGCCGGCGCTGGCCGGCATCCCCGTCACCCATCGGGGCATCACCCAGGACGTCACCATCGTCAGCGGCCATGTCGATCCGTCCCACCCGGGATCGACCGTCGACTGGGACGCCGTGGCCACCGGTCCCGGCACCGTTGTCGTCCTGATGGGTGTCGCCGCGCTCGCCGAGATCAGCCGCGAGCTGGTCAAGCGGGGGCGCCATCCCGACACCCCCGCCGCGGTGATCCACGCCGGCGGCACCCCGGACGAGGTCGTCCTTACCGGCCCGCTGGTGGACATCGCCCGGCAGGCGGACGAAGCCGGCATCGGCTCACCCGCGGTCATCGTCGTCGGCGATGTGGTCACCCTGCGGGAACGCCTGGCGGGGCCGCGTCCCGCCGCGGGCTAGCGAAGGGCCACGATCCGGTCGTCGCCGGGTTTCGGCTCGCCGCGGCCGTCGGTGTTGTTCGTGAGGATCCACACCGAGCCGTTCGGCGCGCTGACGGCCGCGCGCAGCCGGCCCAGCGAGCCGTCACCGGCGAGGACCGCGTGGGGCCGACCGCGTACCGTCCCGGCGGCCAGATCGAGCTCCCACAGCCGCTGGCCGCGCAGCGCCGCGACGTACAGCGTCGTCCCGCGGATCGCGATGCCGGTCGGTGACGCGTCCGCGGGCGCCCAGGTGACCAGGGGCTGGCGGTACCGGTTGTCGTCGGCGAAACCCTCGACGACCGGCCAGCCGTAGTTCCCGCCCGGGACGATCAGGTTGATCTCGTCGAACCGGTCCTGGCCGAACTCGGACGCCCACAGCCGGCCGTCGGCGTCCCAGGCCAGACCCTGCACGTTGCGGTGCCCCAGGCTGTAGATCAGCGACCCGGGGAACGGGTTGCCCGCAGGGACCCCACCGTCGGGGCGCATCCGCAGGATCTTGCCGTTCAGGCTGGCGCGGTCCTGGGCGCGGGTGCGCACGCCGGCGTCACCGACCCCGGCGTAGAGCAGGCCGTCCGGCCCGAACCGGATCCGCCCGCCGTTGTGGATCACGTTCTGGGTGAGGCCGGTGAGGATCGGCGTCGGCGGTTCGGCGTGGATGCCGGACAGCCGGAATCGGACGATCCGGTTGTCGGACGCCGTCGTGTAGTAGGCGTAGACGTACCGGTCGGCGGCGAAGGTCGGGGAGACGGCCAGCCCCAGCAACCCCGACTCGCCGTGGTGCACCACGCCGGGCAGGGTGGTGAGGACGCTGGCCCGCGCACCGCCGGCCGGCAGCCGCAGGATCCGGCCGCTGTCCCGCTCGCTGATCAGCGCCTCGCCGGACGGCAGGAACGCCACATCCCAGGGGGCGGCGAGCCCGCCGACCACGGTGCGCGTCGGGCCGGCCGACGGCTCGGCCCCGCCGCCACCGGCACCACCTGGCGCCGCCAGCGGGCTGGCGGCCGCGCCAGGACCGGAGGCCCGCCCGCCACCTGACGAACCACCACAGGCGACCAGGCCCACGCCGGCCAGCAGCAACACGACCAGCGAGGTCAACACCCGGGCCGGCGTCCTGCGCGCGGCGCCGGCGCCACGGCCGTCAGGCGGCACCCGCACCCCGATCCGGGGCGATGCCGCCGCCGTCGGGTGACCCGGATCCCTCAGGTGGCATGGCGCACGGCCAGCGCCGTGAGCACCATGACCACCGCGAGGATGGCGAGAAGCAGCTGTGGGGAGAGCGTCACCGAGTTGCGCCGCAGATACTCGCGGGACGCGCGGCAGGTGGGGCACCGGCCCTCGATCACCAGCCCAGAGCAGCGCGCGCAGACCAGATCCTGCCTGCCCATGCCGCCTCCTTCCGCCGCGGTGTCCGACCACGATTGCGAGGGATCGTCGCACGTTCCTCCCAGGGAGGGCGTCGAACGTCCGGTCGCCGGGGTGTGACACAGACGATCGACTCGCTCCACGGTACGCCCGTGCGCGGGCCTTCGCCGCAACCCTGGACGTCCCCTACCCGACGGCAGATGCTCCACGCCCGTCACGGGCGGCGGATCGCGCAGGTGGGCGCGCCCGCGCGGGGGAAGCTCCGGCCGCGTCCTACCATCTCCGTCACGGAAAGTATTCTGACTGTTGCGTGGCGTGGGAGGGGTGTGATGATCGTCCTGGACGCGGTCAGCAAGTGGTACCCGACCGGGGACCGGCCCGCCCTGGCCGACGTCAGCGCCGAGATCGGCACCGGCGAGTTCGTCTTCCTGGTCGGCCCGTCCGGCTCGGGGAAGTCGACGCTGCTGCGGCTGCTCCTGCGCGAGGAGCGGGCCTCCGCCGGCCAGGTGCTGGTCGCCGGGCGCGACGTCGCACGGATCCCGGACCGGCGGGTCCCGCGGCTGCGCCGGGCCGTGGGCTGCGTGTTCCAGGACTTCCGGCTGCTGCCGAACCGGACCGTGGCGGCCAACGTAGCGTTCGCCCTCGACGTCGTCGGCCGTCCCCGCCACGTCGTGCGCAGCGTCGTGCCCGAGGCGCTGGAGCTCGTCGGCCTGCGCGAGGCGGCCCAGCGATACCCCGACGAACTGTCCGGTGGGGAGCAGCAGCGCGTCGCCATCGCCCGGGCGTTCGTCGGCCGCCCCCGCGTGCTGCTCGCTGACGAACCCACTGGCAACCTCGACCCCGCCACCAGCCTGGAGATCATGAAGCTGCTCGACACGATCCACCGTGCCGGCACGACCGTCCTCATGGCCACCCACAACGCCTCGCTCGTCGACGCGATGCGCCGCCGGGTGCTCGAACTCGGCGACGGCGTCCTCATCCGCGACGAGGCGGACGGCCGCTACGACCAGACCGTCCCCCAGCCGATCGCCGTGCCCGCTCAGAGCGCGGGTGACGGTGGCGTCGACAGTGGCGTCGACAGCGGCATCGGCATTGGCGGCATTGGCGGCATCGGCATTGGCATCGGCGGCATCGGCGGCGTTGGCGGCGGCGTGAGCAGTCCGTGGGCGCCGCCGGTGCGCGGGGCGGTCGGCTGATGCGCCCGGCTCCGCTGGCGTCCCTGCTGTGGACGGGGCTGCGCCGCAACCTGGCGATGACCGCCGCCGTGATCGTCACCGTCACCATCTGCCTGGCGATGCTCGGCGCCGGCCTGCTGCTGCGGGCCCAGGTGCACACCGTCGACGACTACCTGCTCGGCCAGCTGGAGGTCGTCGTCGACCTCACCGACGAGATCACCCCCGCGCAGCGGACCGCCCTCGAGACCGAGATGCACCGGGACCCGGCGATCGTCGGGGTGCGGTACGAGAGCGGGCGGCAGGTCTACGACCGGTTTCGCCGGGACTTCCACGACTCGCCGGACGTGGTCGCCGGGGTCAGGCCCGGTGACCTGCCCGCCGCGCTGCGCCTCACCCTCGCCGACCCGCGGGCGTCCGGCGACATCGTCGTCACCTACACCGGCCAGGACGGGGTGGAGGCGGTCCGTGACCAGCGCGCCCTGCTCGACCCGCTGTACCGGTTCCTCGACGCGTTCACGATCGGCGCGTTCGCGCTGGCGGCCGTGCAGGCGCTCGCGTCCTTCGCGCTGATCTACACGATGATCAGGATCTCCGCGCACGGCCGGCGCCGGGAGACGGCGGTGATGAAGCTGGTCGGAGCGTCGAACGGCACGATCCGGGCGCCGTTCATGCTGGAGAGCGCGATCGCGGGCCTGGTCGGCGGCCTGCTCGCGGGTGGGCTGCTGGTCGCGGCGAAGGTGTTCCTGGTGGATGGCCAGTTCGCCCGGCAGTCGACGTTCCCGCTGTTCGGCTGGTCGGCGGTCTGGGAGTCCGGCGCCGTGGTGGTCGCCGTCGGCATCCTGGCCGCCGCCGCGATGGCCTCCCTCGCGCTGCACCGCCACCTGCGCGTCTGAGTCGCGTCCGAGGCGCGACCCCGGCTCGAGGATCGATGGCCTGCGGTGGGTGCACAGATCCGCCTGGTCGCATGATCGCTAGAATGGGAACTGGTGTGCCAGGCCGTTCGCGCCGCAGGACGTATCGTCGCAACAGCAGTGGTTGTCCGGTGACCGCCGGGTGCGCGGTAGCGGCTGGGCGGGGGCCGGTGGAACGGGAAGAAGGGTCGGACGGTGCCGAGGGAGACGGGGCGCAGGGCGATCGCGCAGAACAAGCGCGCCCGGCATGACTACGACATCCTCGACACGTACGAGGCGGGGCTGGTGCTGCGCGGAACCGAGGTCAAGGCGCTGCGGGCCGGGCGCGCGTCGCTCGTCGACGGCTTCGCCCAGATCAGCGACGGCGAGATCTGGCTGCACAACGTCCACATCCCCGAGTACACCGAGGGCACCTGGACGAACCACGCCCCGCGTCGCAAGCGCAAGATGCTGCTGCACCGCGCCGAGATCGAGAAGCTCGTCGGCAAGACGCAGGAGGGCGGCCTCACCCTCGTCCCGCTGAGCCTGTACTGGAAGGACGGCCGGGCCAAGATCGAGATTGCGCTGGCGCGCGGCCGCAAGGCCTACGACAAGCGGCACGCGCTCGCCGAGCGGGACGCCTCCCGCGAGATCAGCCGCGAGATGGGCCGCCGTGTCAAGGGCCGCTACCGCTGACCAGCCCCGAGAAGCCGGTGGCCGGCGGCGCCGTCGACGATCCCGCGGCGCGCGATCGTCTCGCGCAGCTGGTGGCGCTGCGCACGCCCTCGGGTGCCGCGCTCCTCGCCGAGGCCGCCGCGGCCTACGGCACGTCCGGCGGGTCGTCGTCGACGGCGCGGGAGCTGGCGGTGGGGGCCCGACTGCGGGCCGAGGGCGTGCCCGCGGAGCTCGTCGCGGCGGCCTTCACCCAGGCGGAGCTGCGCCGGCGCGCGGCGGCGAAGTTCGTGCTCGCCGACCGGATGTTCTTCACCCGCGCCGGCCTGGAACAGGCGTCCTCCCAAGCCGCCGCCGAGCATCGCGCGTCCCGCTTCGCCGGCCGGGCCCGGGTCGCCGACCTGTGCTCCGGGATCGGCGGCGACGCCTCGGCGCTGGGTCCGGGCCGCGAGATCCTGCTCGTCGACCGGGACCCGGTGCACCTGCGGATGGCCGAACTCAACGCCGGCGTCCACGGCGCGCGGACGGTGCGGGCGTGCCTGTCCGACGTGCGGGACGTCGATCTTGACGGCGTGGACGGCGTGTTCGTCGACCCGGCACGCCGCAGCGGCGACCGTCGTCTCGGGTCCGGTGCCTGCGAGCCGCCGCTGCCCTGGTGCTTCGCGCTGACCGACCGCGTCGGGGCGGTGGCGGTCAAGGCGGCGCCGGGGATCGACCTCGGGCAGGTGCCGGCCGGCTGGGAGGTCGAGTTCGTGGCGGATGGCCGCGACCTCAAGGAAGCCGTCCTGTTCTCCCCGGAGCTGGCCACATCGCCGCGGCGGGCGACGGTCCTGCGCGCGCCGTCTCGCGGGGCGACGCCGACGGCCGTGCCGAGCACCGAGGCGGGGCGCCTCGGTGACGAGGGCGTCGAGCCGAGGGGCCGCGCTGGTGCGGTGAGCCTGGTGGGTTCGCCGGACTCCACCGCCACCGAGTCGCCGGTCCGGGTCGGCGAGCCCGGGCGGTACCTGTACGACCCGAACCCGGCCGTGACCCGGGCCGGCCTGGTGGGGGAGCTGGCCCGTCAGCTCGACGCCTGGCAGCTCGACCCGATGATCGCCTTCCTGACCTCGGACGAGGCCATGGCCACCCCGTTCGCCCGGTTGCTGCGCGTCGAGGCGCAGCAGCCGTTCGACGTGCGCCGCCTCGCCGCCGACCTGCGCGCCCGCGGCATCAGCGCGCTGGACATCCGCCGCCGCGGCCTCGCCGGCGACGTCGACGCGCTGCGCCGCCGCCTGCTGCCCCGCCGCCGCGACCTCGTCCCCGGCGGCCCTGCCGTCACGGTGGTGATGACCCGCCTTCGGGAGGAACCCTGGGCTCTGATCTGTGTCCCCGAGTCCCCTCCTGGGTGAGCGTCCCGCCGGCCACGGATGGATGGCGATCACCGTCCGTCCAGGCGCCGCTCCTGCTGGGGTGGCGCCTGCGTGCCGCCGGCACACAGGCCGGTGACGGCGCCGATCAGGCAGCCGGCGGCGAGGGCGGTCGCGGCCGCCAGGGGTACCAGCCGGTTGACGTGCAGCAGGCAGGTCGCGCCGACCAGCGCGCCGCTGAACATCGCGACCGGGGCGGCGAACCGCCGCGGGTCGCCGTAGCCCGGTCCGCCGGCCAGGCGGGAGTCCACGACGAGGCCGGTGAGGGTCGTGGTCAGCACGTTCGTCGGCACCTCGGGGACGGCCACCCGGCGCCCCGTCGCGTGTTGCAGGCCCATCGCGACCGCCAGCGGCGCGACGACCGCGTACGGCCGGTCGTCACCGCCGCCGGTGACGGCGGCCGCGGCGAGGGCGCCCGCGATCAGCGTGACCTGCGCGGCCAGCGCCACCACCAGCCAGCGTCGCCCGGCGAGCGCGGCGGCGGTGCCGATGCGCCCGGCCAGCCCGGTGCCGGCGAGGAAGCACACCAGCGCCAACGCGGACAGGTCCGCTGACAGCCCCGGCGCGCCGCCCAGCGCGAACGCCAGGAACACGACATTGCCCGTCATGTTCGCGACGAACACATGGCCGAGGGACAGGAAGCTCGTCGCGTCGACCAACCCGGTCAGCACCGCCATGGCCAGCAGCAGCGCCACCCGCCACCCGCCGCCCCACGCGGCCGGGCCCGAACCTGTCACGGGCGCAGTCTCGCCGACATCGCGGCTGCACCGCCGGATGGCGCGTGGCCCTCGTCTTCCGGGCCGTCGGTGACCGGGTGGAGCTACAGGCGCAGCGGGCGGATCGGGGCGGCGATCAGGGCCGGGTCGGACTTCCAGTCGACGCCGGGGACGTCGATGTAGAGCTCGATCTCGTTGCCGTCCGGGTCGAGGATGTAGAGGCTGTGCGTCACCGTGTGGTCGGAGGCGCCGACGAGCGTCACGCCCGCCGCCTGGAGACGGGCCAGCGCCTCGCGCAGGTCGTCGTCGGTGTCGCCAACCTTCAGCCCGAAGTGGTACATCCCGAGCCGGCGCCCGGCGGGCACCGCCGTCGCGTTCTCGCCGACCTCGATGAGCAGCAGCTCGTGGTGGGTCCGCCCGGAGGAGAAGGCGGCCGCGGGCAGGCGCAGCGGGTTGCCGGCGGCATCGGTCGCCTCGGGGAACACCTGGCGCCAGCCCAGGACGTCCCGGTAGAAGGCGACCGAGCGCCCGATGTCGCGGACGTACAGGACGAGATGTCCCAGTTCCTTGATCTCCACTGCTGCTCCCCAGGTGCGACGCCGGATGTCTGTTGCATCTTTAACTATCGCGGACCGCCGGACATGCCCAGATGTGGGTGACTCCTCGCGGGGGCTCCCCTGCCGCCGGGCATGGCCGCGGCGCTCACCCTGCGTCGCCGCCGGCGTGCGGTAGACTTGCCGTGTTGGAGGCACCATCGCACCTGGGGGTGATCGGTTTCGACTTCGGACGTCGAGACAGGGGAAGCGGGCCGAGGATGAACGGTTATCTCGTTAACGATCCGTTCAAAAAAACAGCTGCCAACAAGACGCAGCCTGTTGCCCCTTACGCCCTCGCGGCTTAAGGACTAGCAACCGTCAGCCTGGGAGTTCCTCCGGCCCGGGACCTGGCGTCGCTAGGAGGATCACCATCTGACCCGGTCGCGGGGCCAGGTGGAACATCAAACAGCGACTGAGCCCACGGCGGCTTGCCTGTGTGTCTGCCGGGGCTGAGAAACAAGTAGCAGGCTCCGCCCGGAGAAGCCCTGGTTCGGTGCCGGAGGACGCGGGTTCGATTCCCGCCACCTCCACCACGATGCGTAATGATGCCCTGACCTGGGCAAATAGGTAAGAACTATGAGATCTGATGGTTGATCGAATAGGAGATGTCCAGGTCGGGGCATTGATCTTTTTGGTTCGATTCCCCGAACGTACCGGCGGACCTTGGTTACGGGGCGTAGCTGCGGGGATTGGTCGGCCGATGGCATAGACCGTCGGCCTGTACTCCCGAAGCGCTCTTGGCAGGTAGGGATGTGCGTCGCCGGTGGCGGCACGGACGGTCAGGAGCAGGATCTCCAGAAGTGGTTCTGCCCGTATGGTCCACTGGCGGCGGTCGTGGCCGCGAGGATCAGGCTGTCCTCTGGTCCGGCTCCCGCGTCGGCGCCTGAACGAGGAGCGATGTGCCGCACCGCTGCGCAAGCTCATTGACAACCTGGACGACGAATCGGTCCGGGGTGTGCCGCTCGTCCCCGGCATTGAGGTAGTCACCCCCGCCGTAGCAGTCGAACAACACGACCACGGACCCCGCAGGCAGGTGGTCGCCGACCTGCCGCAGTGCCGTGGTCTTACCCGCGCCAGCGGGGCCGTGCGCAACAACCAGCTTGCCTCGATGCGCCTGCACAGCATCCGCGATGACCCGTGCGCCAGGCGCCGGTAGCGGAGGGCGCGACAGGTCGGCCAACCGTGGCGGTGCCGGATAGAGGTCGAACACCTCGGCGACACCCAGCTGAGCAAGCACGTCTTCGGCCCTGAGACCACCCCGCCCTCGGCCGGGCAGAGCCTCACCGTAGACAAGATCGAACAAGCGTTGAGTCGAGTCGAGACCGCGTCCCGGCGTCAGCTCGGCCGCACCGGCCCGCACCGCACGTGCGAACGCTTCACGGCCGAGCGCACCTTCCATAGACAGGTCCAGCCTGGCGAGGAAGTCGCAGAACTCCGTTGAGCGCAGCCGTGATCCCACGGCCCTCGCCAGGGTGTCCACAATATCCCGGTGCTCAGTGCGGAGTGCCCGAAGCAGGCCATCCCGCCGCAGGTCTCGGCGGTCCCGAGAGCGGGCCCAGGCCGCAGCCGCCTCAACAGCATCCACGAGCAGCTGGTCGGCGGGCTGATTGCTTACGAGCGCCAGTCTCACCTTGGCGACCTCATCCGAACCGTGATCATCAAGGACGCGTCGGTACGCCGTAGCAGGGTCAGCGATCACCGTCCGCGACGTCGCCAGCTGGTCGTCTCTCGGACGCTTCCTGGGCTTGCAGAGCCGGGCTGCGGTCCACGGCGTGTTCGGGTGTTTCGTGCTGTACTTCAGCCGCGAAAGGATCACCGTGTCGGCGGTCGTGATCCGATACCCGCCGATGTACTCGCTGACGTCTACCGTCTCGTAGGACTCGTCCGGATCGTCGACGGTGGCCAGACCCTCCAACGCGACGAGACGCAATCTCGCGCCAGGCTCGATGAGCTTGAGCGCGCGGCTCGCGGCCCACCAGATGTGAAAGTCGTCCCCGGCGTTGGACTCCGACGCCCCCACCTGACGTGCCTCAACCTCCGAGATGCGGCGCTCCGATGCGCTGCGTGCCACCACGATAGCTCTGCGCCCAAATGCCGACCCATGCCGGGCAAACATCCCGGAGATCGTCTGCTGGCCGGGGCGGAAGGCCAGGGCGGGGGCCAGCCGCCGCACTGGTCGCTTCGGTCGGGGTCGCCGGTTTCGGGGGCCGGCCGCAGGGTGCTGAGCGCCGTCTGGCGGCCGGCGTCGTCGCCGTTCCCGTGGTTGATCAGCGCGGCGCGGGCGAGCCAGCCGACTCCGTAGGCGTCGGCCAGCTCGCCCGCAGCGAGCTGGACCTGCCACGGCGCGGGCGTTGGCTGCGAACCTGCTCAACGCCGTCGGTGGGCGCCCTCGGCTGGACACGCCAGAGATGCTGCCTGGCCATCTCCCAGGCGCCTGCCCCACGGCGACCGCTCTCTGCAGCTGTCGCTGGTTCCGTTCGGGGCGGAAGCAATCGAGATGTTTCTCCGGCTCGAACGGCCGGCACGCCTGGTGCTCCAGCCGAGGGCGACAGCTATGAAACGATCGGGCAGTTCTACAGCGCGATCGAGAATGGGATGCGCGATCTGTGCGCTGACCTCGGCGAGCGGGAAGTCTTCCGCGGTGACCCGGCTCGCCAGGTCACCGCGGGCCCGTTCCACCACAGTGGCGGGCGACTGACCGCGGTCAACGATCTCGCCTCGGCGTTGGCGGCGTTGGAGGAGATCGTCGAGCAGGGCGAAGGCACGGCACGAGGCGAGGTCTGGGACGGCGACCAGGACATCTTCCACCCCGACGGGACGAGGTCGCGCATTACTACCGGTTCCAGGAACTCAAGCTGCGCCGGCGATACCGGCGCGGTGACACCCCGCGATCCGGGCCCACTGGCGAGGCTTTCTCGGTTGACCTCGGCGGCGTTCACCCGATGCGACCCAACCCGCTTCTGGAAGATCACGCTCCAGGTAGTCCGATCTGGGCCGCCCAGGAAGACTTCAACCACACCTACTGCGCTCTGCTGAATCAGTTGGAGCAGGCGCTCAACGGCAGCCCCAGCATGCTCGGCGCCGCAACCGGCACCATGTACGCGCTCAAGGCCAAGGCACAGGCCCTGATGGAGATGTCCGACGGCGAAGGCACAACAGCCGGCCCGACATTCGAGTACATACCGGTGCTCAGGCGATGAGCCGCGACGGCCAGGCGGTGATCCATATCTCGTTCGCGTCGGCGTGTCGATAGTTGCGGCGTGGATGTTTCGAGCACCTAACGGGCAGTGTCGACGTCGAACTCGTACGGGAATGGGAGAGTTCGCTGGTCGTATCGGCGTTCTCTGGGTGCCGCCTGTTCTGTGACGTGCTTGGTCATATGCCCTTCGCTCGGTCGTGGCGTGCCGTCGAGAGCTGGGACGGGCAGGTTCCGAATCTGGGCCGGGCGGCTAGCCTTGAGTCGCGAAACGACCTTGGGGGGCCGTGGTGGGGGATCTCGATGAGGCGGCGGCTATCTTCATGGGCGTGCGGCCACGCCTGTTCGGGATCGCGTACCGGATGCTCGGTAGCGCCAGCGAGGCGGAGGACCTGGTGCAGGACGTCTGGCTGCGCTGGCAGGCGACCGACCGCAGCGTGGTGAAGAGTCCGGGCGCGTTCCTGGCGACGACCACGACCCGGCTGGCCATCAACGAGCTGCAGTCGGCGCGGGTGCGGCGCGAGACGTACATCGGGCCGTGGCTGCCGGAGCCGGTCGACACCAGTGCGGATCCGTTCCTGGGGGCCGAGCGTGGGGAGGCGCTCGAGTTGGCGGTCCTGATGCTGATGGAGAAACTCACCCCGCAGGAGCGCGCGGCGTACGTGTTGCGGCAGGCGTTCGACTACCCGTACCCGCAGATCGCCGGCATCCTGCAGTCCACCGAGCCGGCCGTACGGCAACTGGTCAGCCGGGCCCGCAAACACGTCACCGGCGAGCGGAAGATACCGGTGCCCGAGACCGCGCAGCGCCAGCTGCTGGCCACCTTCCTTGAGGCCGCCCGCGCGGGTGATCTCGAGGCGCTGGAAAAGCTGTTCGCGGCCGACGTGGCGAGCATCTCCGACGGCAACGGCGCCCGGCAGGTTTCCCGCAAGGTGGTGTCCGGCGCGGCCCGGGTGGCGAAGTACATCGCGGCGTTCTCCACTTGGTTCTGGGATGGCGTGGAGCTGCGATGGGTCACCACGAACGGGCAGACGAGCGCCATCATGCGTCGCGGTGACACGCTCCTCGGAATGGTCACGATCGTCGCCTCCGAGGCGGGCATCGAGCAGCTGCTGTGGATGTTGAATCCGGAGAAGGTCGCCGCCATGGCCGATGTCACAGAATAGGTGCCTGCCCTGTCTGTAATCGTGATGGCGAGAGACAGGGGACGAAGGTGCGGACGATCCTGATCGTTGGCGGCGGGTATGCCGGCGTCGAGGGCTTCGGGGAACTGCTGGCGCTGGCGAAGGCCATTGGTGCGGCGCTACCCCGAGCTGAGCTCGGACGAGCTGAGCTTCCACCTGGTGGAGGCGCGCGACCGGATCCTGCCTGAGGTGAGCGACAAGCCGGGCGAGTGGGTGGTGCGCTCGCTGACCAAGCGCGGCGCGCACGTCCATTTGAACGCGCACCTGCTCTCGGCGAGCGGCAGTCACGTGGTGCTGTCCACCGGCGAGGAGTTCGACTCCGAGCTGATCGTCTGGACGGTCGGTAACGCCGCGAACCCGATGGTGCACAACCACACCGATCTGCCCATCGACGGCCGCGGGATGCTGCTGGTCCGGCCCGACCTGCGGGTCGGCACCGAAGGCGCGCCGGTGCCGGAGGCGTGGGGCGCCGGCGACGACGCCGCCATCCCCGACCTTGCCGCGGAGCGGCCCGGCGTCTCGACGGTGCCCAACGCCCAGCACGCGGTGCGCCAGGGCAAGCTGCTGGCCCGAAAGCTGATCGCCACGCTGCGCGGGCGGGAGCCCCGACCGTACGTGCACCACAGCCTCGGCGTGGTGGCCACGCTCGGCCTCGGCCTCGGCATCTTCCAGTTCCACCGCCTGGTCATCAAGGGCTTCCCGGCCTGGCTGATGCACCGCGGCTACCACGCGCTCGCGGTGCCAACCTGGGAGCGGAAAGTCCGAGTGCTCGCGGTCTGGGCGACCGCTGTGCCGTTCGGCCGGGACATCGTCTCGCTGCCTCGGTGCAGCACCCCCGGGAGGCATTCCTGGCCGGTGCCACCCCCCGCATGCCCGAGCCCGCCGAAACGGCGGATGCCCGGGTGGACATTGTCACGGCAGGCGATGCCCCGCGTTCATGACGACGCCGTACGCCGGCTCGCCGCGGCCTGCCGAGCGGGCGACGGCGTCGCGATCGAGGCCGTCCTCGACCCGGACGCCGTCGCCGTGTGCGACAGCGGTGGCCACGTGCCCGCCCCGCTCCGACCCGTGCACGGAGCAGCCCAGATCGCCCGGCTGATCCAGGCCCTGCTGCCCGGAGCCGACCTGACCGTCGAGAGCGTCAACGGGCGCGCTGCCCTGCTTGTTCGCCGGGCCGGCACGGCCGTGGCCGTGATCACCGTCGCCTGCCACGAGGATCGGGCCACGACCCTCTGGGCCGTGCTGAATCCCGCCAAGCTGCGGGGCTGGCACCGCGGCTGAGCCTTGTACTGACAGGACATGGTTCCGGACGCCGAGTGGCGTCAGCGTTGAGGCATGAAGAAGGTAACCATGCAGAACACCATTGATCTGACCGGACGACTCGCCGTGGTGACCGGAGCAAGCAGCGGCCTTGGACTGGGTCTGGCGACCCGCCTGGCCGCGGCCGGCGCCAAGGTTCTCCTGCCGGTCCGCGATGAGGCCAAGGGCAAGGCCGCACTGAGCCACATCCGCGCCGAAGCACCCGGTGCGGACGTGTCGCTGCGCGAACTCGACCTGGCCTCGCTGAAGTCGGTGGAGGCCCTGGGCGACACCCTGAACGCCGAGGGCCGGCCGATCCACATTCTGATCAACAACGCCGGGCTGATGACGCCTGCCACGCGACACACCACCGCCGACGGCCTGGAACTGCAGTTCGGGACCAACCACATCGGGCACTTCGCGCTCACCGGCTGGCTGCTGCCGCTGCTGAACGCCGGCCACGCCCGGGTGACCACGATGACCAGCAGCGCGGCCCGGCACGCCAAGCTCAACTGGGAAGACCTGCAGAGCGACCAGGCGTACGCGCCGATCCGCGCCTACAACCAGTCGAAGCTGGCGAACCTGCTGTTCGCACTCGAACTCGACCGGCGCTCCCGGGCCGGGGGCTGGGGGATCGTCAGCAACGCCGCACACCCCGGCACCACCCTGACCGGCCTGTACGCCGCCGGACCCAACCTGGGCCGGGAGAAATCCTCGCCGATCGAGGCCGCGATGAAGCGCCTGGCCCGCTGGGGCGTCCTGGTCCAGGGCGTCGACCGGGGCCTGCTCCCGGCCCTGTACGCGGCCACCAGTCCGGACGCCGAGGGCGGCCACTTCTACGGTCCGGACGGCTTCGGTCAGTTCACCGGCGGTCCGGCCGAGCTGGAGATCTACCGCCCGGCACGCGACGAGGCCGCGGCCACCAGGCTGTGGGACGTCTCGCAACGTCTCGCCGCCGTCGAGTTCGCGGCGGTGTGAGCATGGACCGCGCCCGGCTGGCCGAATACCTGCGTACCCGTCGTGAAGCCCTGCAACCGGAGGACGTCGGCCTGCCCCGCGGGCGGCGCAGGCGCACCCACGGCCTGCGCCGCGAGGAGGTGGCCGTGCTGTCCGACATGTCGATCGACTACTACAGCCGCCTCGAACAGCCGCGCGGTCCCCATCCCTCCGAGCAGATCCTCGGTGCGCTCGCCCGCGGGCTGCGCCTGTCCATGGAGGAGCGTGACCATCTCTTCCGGCTCGCCGGGTACGCCACCCCGCGCCGCTCCACAGACGACCACGTCAACCCGGGGATGATGCGCATCTTCGACGGTCTGCGAGATGCCGCGGCGCAGGTGGTGAGCCCGCTCGGCGAGACCTTGCTGCAGACCCCGCTGTCCGTCGCCCTGATCGGCGACGAGAACGTCCACCAGGGTCTCGCGCGCAGCCTGCACTATCGCTGGTTCACCGACCCGACGACGCGGCTTCTCCGGCCCGCGGAGGGGCCGCTCATCGTTGCGGACCTGCACGGGTCGTACATCCGCGACGGCAAGGATTCCCGGGCGGGCGCGCTGGTCGGCGCGTTGCTCGAGGAAAGCCCGGAGTTCGCCGGGCTCTGGCGTGGGCATCCTGTGGCGAGCCGCTACTGCGGCCCGGTACAGCTCGTGCACCCGCAGGTCGGGCCGATCGACCTGCACTGCCAGCGGCTGATCGACCCGGACCAGTCGCAGCAACTGGTCGTCTACACCGCACAACCAGGCAGCGAGAGCCACGAGAAACTAGAAGTCCTGAAAGTGATCGGCGGCCAGCACCTCGACGAGGCGCTGACCGCCGATCTCGGTGACTAGCGGGTCAGCCAGTCGCGGTAGGAGGTCTTCGCGAGGACTGCGCCCTCCGGGGCGATCAGGACATCACCAGGCACCGCGCCGAACATGCCGGCGGCCGGGTCGACGACGACCGTGCGCTTGTCGCCCTTGGCAGCCAGCGCGGCCCGGCCCCACTCGTCGAGCGTGAAGACCTCGGGGCCGGCCACGTTCCGGGTGCCCTGCAGCGGCGCGCCCACGGCGACCTCGGCCACCGCCTTTGCGACGTCGGCCGACGCCATCGGCTGCACCGGCGTGCCGGGCAGCCGTACCGTGTCTCCGTCGGCGGTCCAGGACAGGATCGCGTCGGCGAACTCGAAGAACTGGGTGGCGCGGATGATCGAGTACGGCACCGGGCCCGCCTTCAGGATCTCCTCTTGCAGCGCTTTGGCGCGGTAGTAAGCGAGGTCCGGCACCTGGTCCACGCCGACGATCGACAGGATCACGGCGTGGCCGACGCCCTCGCGCTGCGCGGCCGCCAGCAGATTTTCCATCGTCGTCCGGAAGAAGTCGGCCGAGGCCTCGTCGAAGGTCGGCGAGTTCGTCAGGTTCAGCACGACGTCGGCGTCCTTGAGTCCGGTGTCGAGGCCCTCGCCGGTGAGCAGGTCCACCCCGTTCGACGGCGACAGCGGCACCGCCTCGTGCCCCTCCGCCTGAAGGATCTTGACGACCTGCGAGCCGATGAGCCCGGTGCCACCCAGCACGGCGATCTTCATGTCTCACACCTCTGTCTCGGTCGGGAGGCCGGGCGTTCACCCGGCTACGCCAGCTATGACCGGACAGCACCGCGAGTTGTGACTCGCGCGCATGTCACACACGGAGCGCATGCCGCTGGAGGGTGAGCAAGTCGGTCAGGCCGAAGTGGCGGGGCCAGTCAGTTCGTGACCGGCCTCGCCCTTCTCATCATGGTGGGGTCGGGAGGGGCTCGGGCTCGTGGTGCGGGGTGTCGAGGCGGGCGTGGGTGTCGGTGCGTAGCTGGGTGACGAGGCTGCGTGCGGTGGTGGTGCCGATGTGGAGGCGTTTGCGGAGGGTGTCGGCGGAGATCGGCCGGTGGTGGTGCTGCCAGTGGAGGGCGTCTTCGGCGCGGGCTCGGTGCAGGAGGTCCTGGTGGGCGGACAACCGTCGGTCCACGTGGGGGTTCGTCCGCGGCGGCGTCCGGTGGTCGTGCACCGGCTCGGCTGACGGTGCCGGCGGGCTGACCTGGTCCGGGGGCTTCGTAGGTTCTCCGAGGCGGGCCTGGCCTCGCGCGGCAGGCGCCGGCTCTGCGGGCGGGCCAGATGTCCGAATGGCCTGGAGAAGTCCGGGGTGAGGTCGACCCGAGGCGCGGTGCTGGGCTCGCACCCAGCCCGTCTCCTCGGGTCGCCTCCCGCACCGGACGTGCGCCTTTCAACGCATCCGGCGCTCCACAAGCCCCGCTGTGCGGTCCGGTTCTGTCACGTGACGCTGGGCCACGGCGACGGGATCTTGACGGCCCGGTAACGGTATCGGGTGGTGCTGACCGACGCCGGGTCGAACAAGGTCACGTTGCCGTCCGCGGGCCACCACCTGTCCCGAGGGTTCGTGCAGTAGCGGCGTAGCAGTTCCTCCCAGTTGGTTCGCCGGTGTTTATCGCATCACCCGACTCCACACGTAGGAGCGTAGGTGTTCGAAGGTCGCACTCGACACTCCGGCTCGGAAGTAGGCTGTCCAGCCTCGCAGCACCGGGTTGAGCCGGCGCGCGAGGTCGGCCAGCGTCTCGTTGACGTTCTGCATGCACATCGCCTTCACCTTCGTCTTGATCGCGCGGAGCGCCTTCTTCGACGGATAGGTGTAGACGTAGTGCCTGGATGTCCCTCTCAAAGGCAATGGCCGTCAGCCCGACCGTCACTAGCTCCAGAGCGTTACGCCGCTCGCTTCGACCGCCACGCCGGTCACCCCGCTCATCGTCCGGTGGGTCATCGTCCCCATCCGGCCCTGGCTCACCATCGCCGTCATCGCCTGGCGGTGGTGCTGGGTCTCCGTCGTCGGGCTCTGGTAGCTCGCCTTCCGGGCCGGGGTCGTCGCCAGCATCAGGTGTCGGACCATCGTCATCCGGCTGACTTGCGGTTCCCGCCATCGAAGTCCTGGTTGTAGCCGGCGAGGTCGAGGGCGGCGTCGACGACGGCCTCCGGCTCGACGAGGCCGGTTCACCAGGCCCCAGCCGAGTGCCTCGGCCGCGTCGACGGCGCGGCCGGTGTACATCATCTCGGCCGCGCGGCCCTCGCCGACCAGCCGGGGGAGGAGATAGCTGATCCCCATCTCCCCCGCGGACAGTCCGAGGCGGACGTTGGCGACGAGAAAGCGGGCGGTGGGGGCGGCGCGCGCAGGTCCACGGCCGGCGCGAGACCGAGCCCGCCGCCCGCGGCGGGGCCGTTGACGGCGGCGAGACCACCGGCACGGGGGCGCCGCGCGGCCGGGCGACGAGGCCAGCCGCTGCTGGCCGCGGTAGCGGTCCTCCGCACTGTCCGGCCCGGCGCCGTCCCATCCGTCCCGGAGGTCGAATCCGGCGCAGAAGCCCCGTCCCGCGCCGGTAAGGACAACGGTGCGAACGTCGCCGGCGGCCTCCACGCGGTCGAGGGCAGCATGGAGACCGCCGATGAACTCCTCGGTGATCGCGCCCGAGTCGGTCCGGCCTGTTCAGCGTGAACATCCAAGTTCCAGGGCGCGGCTCGGCGATTGGCTTATCCGGCCTTCCGCAGACGGAAAGTCGGTCCGGGAAGACTCTCGATGTCTTCCGCCGCCACCGCATGCCCCGCTTCACAGCGGACCTCGACGCCGACCGGCGCACCACACCCGTGGTGGCGCGTCAGCATGGCCGGCCCCTCCGGGTCCGCACGGTAACGGTCGCCCCACTGCAGAAGCCCCAGCACGGCAGGAATCAGATCCATCCCCCTGGGGGTGATCACGTACTTCGGCCGACTCCGCGACCCGGGCACCTGGTACGTCTCGGTGGCCAGGATCCCTTCCTCCACAAGCATGCGGAGCCGCGCCGCGAGCAGGTTACGAGGACACCCGAGGACTCGCTCGAACTCACCGAACCGCGACGAGCCGTAAAAGATCTCGCGCAGGATCAGAATCGTCCACTTTTCCCCCACGATCTCGAGGGTTCGCGCGATCGAACAGTTCGACGTGTCCCGATCGAGGCGAGCGTCCGCGTCGATGCCTTCAGGAGCTGGGGTCCGTCCATCCATGGTGTGATCCTACCGCCCCTGAGTTTAGTATCTAGTACTCAGTCGGCCTGCTGCCCGCCAGCAGCGCGGCGGACGGGCAGCCGTCGCCAGGGTTGTCGCGGTGCCCTCCTCACCGACACTCGGGACAGACCTACCCCCGTTGCAAGTGCGCTCATACGCTAAAGCTCGTCAGGCGTTTTCGGGCACGACGGCGACGACGACCTTGCCGGCCTTCGTACGGCCTTGCTCGACGTGGGCCAGCGCCTCGAGTGTCTCGGAGAACGGGAACGTCCGGTCGATGACCGGGCGGAGCTCCCCCTGGTCGTAGAGGGCGCCGAGCTCGCGCAGCTGGGAGCCGTTGGCCTGCATGAAGAAGAACTGGTAACGCACGCCCAGGGCCTTGGCCTGCCTGCGCACCTTGCGGCTGAGGAAGTTCATGGCCACGCTCAGGAACGCCGGGGCGCCGAGCTGCTTGGCGAATCCGGCGTCCGGCGGGCCGGCGACGCCGATGGCGAGGCCGCCGGGCTTCAGCACGGTCAGCGACTTTTCGAGGTTCGTCCCGCCCAGGGAGTCCAGCGCCAGGTCGTAGCCGGACAGCACCTTCGAGAAGTCTTCCTCGGTGTAGTCGACCACGACGTCGGCGCCGAGGCTGCGGACCAGGCCGATCGTCCGCGTGTTCGTGGTGGTGGCCACCGAAGCCCCGAGGTGCTTGGCGAGCTGGATGACCGTCGAGCCGAGACCGCCGGCGCCCGCGTGGATGAGCACTTTCTGCCCCGGCTGCACGTTCGCCCGCTCGACGAGAATCTGCCAGGCGGCCAGCGCCACCAGTGGCACCGCGGCCGCCTCGTGGAGGGTCAGCGACTCCGGCTTGGGCGCGACGTCGTCCTGGTCGATCGCGATGTACTCCGCGAACCCGCCGATCCGCAGATCGCGCGGACGGGCGTAGATCTCGTCGCCGACGTGGATGCCGCGGACGGCCGGACCGACCTTCGTGACGACGCCGGCCACGTCGTGTCCCAGTACGAACGGCGTCTTGTACTTCAGGAGCTGTTTGAACTCCCCGTTGCGAACCATCTTGTCGAGGGGGTTGATGCTCGTGGCGTGCACCCGGACGAGGACGTCGCGGTCCCCGACCGCGGGCTCGGGTACCTCCGCGGCGCGCACGGTGTCCTTGCCGTACTTCTCGACGACGAATGCCTTCATGTCAGCCAGCTTTCTGCGTCATCCGGTCGCTGGTTTCCCGGTGGCCGCTGGGGATGTCCGGGCAGGTCCGGAGGACTCCGGTCACGCAGGCAAGCCGCCTGCGTGTGCCCCGACGCTAGCAGCTGAGTATAAGAAAGTAAACTCATACCTGCTGGGCAGGCGTACCCCGACCGCAGGGCATCCTTGTCGATCTTTCCGACCGGGTCCTTCGGGATGGCGTCGAGCACGAGCAGCTCGGTCGACCGCATGCTGTAGATCGTCGGGGCCGCGCTGAAGTACGTGGGACGGTGGCGGTTCGACGACGTCGAAGGTCGACCGCGCCGCCGCGCTGAGCTGCTCCGCCATCGCCGTCGCACCCCCGCACCCCGGCGCGGCCGGTGGAACCGGAGGTCAGGACGGGTGCGCGAAGGTGGAAGGGATTGACAGCGAGCGCTCGCGGGCTATCTTCTTATCGACAAATGTGTGAAAGCGGTCACATTCGGTGTCCGCTGATATTCGCGTTGATTCCGAGGAGTTTTCCGACCTGCGATATGCCGTCCGGCAGCGGATGGGCGGCACGTCGCGGACATCCCTCAGCCTGTCTCGTTTCGTGGATCAGGAGAGCCCCGATGGCACAGACGAACACATCCTCGACGGGCGGGCGCCGCTTTACGCTCGTCTCCGCCGACACCCATGCCGGCGCCGCGTTACGCGACTACCGGCCGTACCTGCCCGCTGACCTGCACGAGGAGTTCGACGCCTGGGCTACCGCGTTCGCCGACGGCTGGGTCGACTACGACGTGGAGCAGACCGTCGCCCACGACGACGGGGTGCGCATCGGCGTGTCCTCGTTCCTGTCGCCGTACAACTGGGACAGCCCGAAGCGGCTTGAGCACCTGGAGGAACAGGGCATCGCCGCGGAGGTGATCTTCCCGAACACCGTTCCGCCGTTCTACCCGTCCGGGGTCATCACCGCCCCGGCACCGCTGACCGCGGACGAGTACCGCCTGCGCTGGGCGGGCGTGCAGGCCCACAACCGCTGGCTCGCCGACTTCTGCAAGGACGTCCCGGGTCGCCGCGCCGGGATCGCGCAGATCTTCCTCAACGACGTCGACGCCGCGATCGAGGAGCTGCGCCGGGCGAAGGACGCCGGGCTGGCTGGCGTGATCATTCCGGGCGACCACCACCTGCGGCTGGTGAACATCTTCGGCCGGCGCCTCGACCCGTTCTGGTCCGCCTGCGAGGACCTCGACATGCCCGTGCACCGGCACGCCCAGCAGGTCGCCGAGCCCGAGACGGAGGACAGCGGGCCCGGTGGTCCGGCGGTCGGCACCTACGAGGTCCAGGCATTCACCGAGCGGACCCTGCCGCAGCTCACCATCGGCGGGGTGCTGCACCGCCACCCGCGGCTGAAGTTCGTCATCGTCGAGGCGAACGCGGCCTGGGTCGTGCCCGCGCTGGCCGCCCTCGACAACTGGTACCACTTCACGAACGCGGAGGACTCGCCGCTGAAGATCTTTGGCGGCCGCGCGATCGCCGACCACGACCTGCTGCCCAGCGAGTACTTCCGGCGTAACTGCTACATCGGGAGCTTCCTGACCGGACAGGACATCGCGGCCCGTCACGAGATCGGCGTCGACAACCTTATGTGGGGTTCGGACTACCCGCACCATGAGGGAACGTGGCCCTTCACGGAAATCGCGCTGCGGTCGAACTTCAGCGGTATTCCCGAGGACGAGGCCCGCAGGATCGCGGGGGAGACGGCGGCGAAGGTCTACAACCTGGACGTGGACTTCCTGCGGTCGATCGGGGACCGCATCGGGCCGCTCCCGGAACACATCGCGCAACCCGTGACGGCGGCTGACATCCCGTCGAACACCGCCTGCCCGACGTTCCTCACCTTCGCGGCCTGATCGGCCCAGCGGAGTCCCGATGACAACCACGAGTGACGCCGCCGCCGATTCCCCGTTGCGCCCGGAGGACTTCGACCACCACGCGCCGGAGTTCGCCCGGAACTCGGACGCGTGGCGGAAGGTGGCCCGCGGGTGCCCGGTGGCGCATTCCCAGCGGCAGGGTGGGTTCTACGTGGCGGCCCGCTATGCGGACGTCGATCAGGTGGCGCACGAGGACCAGGCGTTCTCCAGTGTCTTCGACCCGGCGCGAGGGCTCGGCGGGGGCCATTAACCCACACATACCGGTGGAGGAAGCCACGACGCAGTCCATCTGCCGGCTCCCCAGCCCGCGGGCAGGGGAGCGGGCGCGGGGGCTGCGTGCGCGAGGCGCGGGCGACCGGGTTGGATCGGCCGGTCCAGGTGCCGAGCAGCGAGTAGCCACTGAAACTGCCGCCCATCGGCCAGGTCGTGTCCGTACCCTCGCCGGCACCGGGCGCCGGCCGGCCCTGATCGGTTGCCAAACCCGAGGGCCCAGAAAATGATCGGCCCAATGGCCTGACCGGAGTTCGAAGGGTGAACGCCGCGCATTCGAGTGGCAAGAACCGGAACACGCTTTCGTTGCCTTCATTATATGGCGCACCGGGTGGATGATGTCAAGATCATAATGGCGGTGCAGAATGGCGGACCGTAGTCGGATCCTGCGTACGGCAGGACCGAGGAACGGGAGCCGAACATGCGCGTGTTGTTGTCGACGTACGGGTCGCGGGGGGACGTCGAACCGCTGCTGGGGCTCGCGGTGCGGGTGCGGGAACTCGGCGTCCAGGTGCGGATGTGCGCGCCACCGGACGAGGAGTTCGCGCGGCGGCTGGCCGATGTCGGCGTCGCGATGGTGCCGATCGGCCCGCCGATGGGTTCGATGGTGGCGCCCTCGTCATCGGCGGAGGCGTCCCGGCGGGTGTCCGACCTGGCGGCGCTGTTCGACGAGATCCTCGCGGCGGCGGCGGGATGCGACGCGCTCCTGGCGACGGGGATGGCGCATTTCGCCTCGCGGTCGGTGGCCGAGCGGCTCGCCATCCCGTACGTGTACGCGACGTTCTGCCCGTTTCTGCTGCCGTCGCCATATCAGGCGCCGCCGCCGCTCCTGCTGCCGGGCCAGCCGGCGCCGCCGGCGAATGCCGGCAACCGGGCGCTGTGGCATCTGAACGCGCAGTCGTTCAACCGGCTCCATCGCGAGGCGCTCAACGCCCATCGGGCCTCGGTCGGCCTGCCGCCGGTGGACGACGTCCGTTCCTTCCTCCTCACCGACCACCCGTGGCTGGCGACGGACCCGGTCCTGGGCCCCTGGCGGGAGACGGCGGACCTCGACGTCGTGCACACCGGTGCGTGGATCCTGCCGGACGAGCGTCCGCTGCCGGCCGATCTGACTGCTTTCCTGAATGCTGGCGAACCGCCGGTCTACGTCGGTTTCGGCAGCATGCGCGGAGTGCGCCCGGATACCGCGCGGATGGCCATCGCGGTTGTCCGCGGGCAGGGCAGGCGCGTGCTCGTCGGGCGCGGCTGGGCGCACCTGAGCCTGATCGACGATGGGGACGACTGTTTCCTCGTCGGCGAGGTCAACCAGCAGGCACTGTTCGGCCGGGTGGCCGCGGTCGTGCACCACGGTGGCGCGGGGACGACGACGGCGGCGGCTCGGGCCGGCGCTCCCCAGGTGGTGGTGCCCCAGGCCGCGGACCAGCCCTACTGGGCCGCCCGGGTGGCCGACCTGGGTATCGGTGCGGCGCACGACGGTCCCACGCCGACGATCGAATCCCTGACCACGGCGCTCGACGTGGCGCTGGCCCCCGAGACCCGTGCGCGAGCGATGGCCCTGGCCGGCACGATCCGCGCCGACGGGGCGGCGGCGGCCGCGACCCTGCTGATCGACCATGTTGATCGACCATGTTGATCGACCGTGTTGATCGACCGTGTTGACCGCGGCCCCGGGCCGGCGACGCTGCCGGCGCGGGGCCGCGGGGATCGCACCGGCCTGGTGGCCGGGGTGGTTGCTCAGCTTCCCCAGGTGCCGAGCAGGGAGTAGCCGCTGAAGCCGCCGCCGGCGATGGCCTCGGCCTTGACGGTGCCGCTGACCTGGACCGGGCTCAGGCTGTACGGCGGCATGGTGGTGCCGTTGCCGAGCTGGCCGTAGTAGTTGCTGCCCCAGGCCCACGCGGTGCCGTCCCAGCGCAGCGCGTACCCGCTGAAGCTGCCCGCCGAGATCGCGGTGACGCCGACGAGCCCGGTGCCTCCGTTGACCTGGACGGGGACCAGCGACGACTCGTCGTCGCCGTTGCCGAGCTGGCCGGTGTTGCCCAGCCCCCAGGCCCACAGGGTGGCGTCCCGGCGCAGCGCGTAGCCGGTGTTGCCCTCGCTGCTGGCCGCGATGGCGGTCACCTGGGTGAGGCCGGGTACGACGACGGGCGTCGAGCTGGCCGTGGTGGTGTCGTTGCCGAGCTGGCCGTGGTCGTTCTCGCCCCAGGCCCGCACCATGCCGTCCCAGCCCAGCGCGTAGCCGTTCTCCTGGCCGCCGGCGATCGCCCTGATGCCGCTGAGCCCGGCGACCTGGACCGGCACCGAGCTGTCGGTGGTGGTGCCGTCGCCGAGCTGGCCCTCGTCGTTGTAGCCCCAGGCCCACACGGTGCCGTCGCCGCGCAGGGCGTATCCCGTCTGGCCGCCGCTCGCGATGGCGATGATGCGGTCCAGCCCGCCGACCTGCACGGGAACCCGGCTGCTGGTGGTGGTGGTGCCGTTGCCCAGCTGCCCGTAGGTGTTGTAGCCCCAGGCCCACACGGTGCCGTTCTGGCGCAGCGCGTACCCGTTGACGCTGCCGCCGGCGAGAGCGGAGACCTGGGTCAGGCCGCTGATCCGGACGGGGAGCGTGCGGTTCATGGTGGTGCCGTCGCCCAGCTGCCCGTACGCGTTGTAGCCCCAGGACCAGGGGGTGCCGTCCGCGCGCACCGCGTAGCCGGAATACCGGCCCGCTGCGACGCCGACCACGCGGTCGAGGCCAGTCAGGCCGCTGACCCGGACGGGCACGGCGCTGTTGGTGGTGGTGCCGTTCCCCAGCGCCCCGAGTCCGTTGTAACCCCAGGACCATTCCGTGCCGCTGGCAGCCGCGAGGCGATGTGGCCCGGTGGCGGTGTCCGGTGGCGTGGTTGCCGCCGTGGCCGCGGCGGCCGCGGTGGGCAGAGCCAGGATGCCGGCAGCGGCCAGCGCCAGCGTCCCCGGGCCCAGCCGTCGTCGACGAAACATGGTCACTCCTCGTCCCTGTGGGTGTCGTCATCGACGCCCCTTGGTCGCGAAGAGTAGTCAGTCCCTGCCGCGATGCCGCCGTTCGTCCACGATGGCCGTCGCTCTGCGTGTCGAGTGCATTGCCGGACGTCCGGGTCGGGGTCAGCTTTCGGGTTGCCCTCGCCGGTCAAGTGCGCGCAGACCCACGGCTACACCGCGAACTGTGGGATTCTCGGCGTCCGTGCGTGGGGCCACCGCTCTTGCCTGGGTCACAGTCGGTGGGAGGGTGCGGGTGGGCGAGACACCGCTGCTGGCGGGCATCACGGTCGTGGCGGTGGAGCAGGCGGTGGCCGCGCCGCTGGCGAGCCGCCACCTGGCCGATCTCGGCGCTCGGGTGATCAAGGTGGAGCGGCCGGACGGCGGCGACTTCGCGCGGCGCTACGACACGGCGGTCGCCGGCATGGGCAGCCACTTCGTCTGGCTGAACCGGGGCAAGGAGTCGATCACCCTCGACCTGAAGCATCCCGCGGGCGCCGCCGTGCTCGCCGATCTGGTCGCCCGCGCCGACGTCCTGCTGCAGAATCTGGCGCCGGGCGTGGCGGCCCGCCTCGGATTCGGATCGGACGAGGTACGCGCCCGCCATCCGCGGCTGGTCACGGTGAGCGTCTCCGGTTACGGCACCGGCGGACCGTTCGCGGACCGGCGCGCCTACGACATGCTCGTGCAGAGCGAGACCGGGCTCGCCTCGGTGACCGGGCCGCCGGAACGGGCGGCGAAGACGGGAATACCCGCGTCCGACATCGCCGCCGGCATGTATGCCTTCAGCGGCGCGCTCGCCGCCCTGCTCGCCCGGGAGCGCACGGGTCACGGCGCGGCCATCGAGACCAGCCTGTTCGACGCGACCGCCGAATGGCTCGGCTACCAGATCCACTACGCGGCGGCGACCGGCGTCGTCCCGCCGCGCGCCGGCCTGAGTCACGCCAGCATCGCCCCCTACGACGCCTTCCCGACGGCTGACGGCGCCGAGGTCCTCATCGGCATCCAGAACGACCGCGAGTGGGCGCGGTTCGCGACGTCGTTCCTGGGCCGCCCGGACCTCGTGGACCATCCGGACTGGGCCACCAACGTCGCCCGGGTGCGCCACCGGCGGCTCGTCGACGCGCTGATCGGCGGCCGGACGGCGACGCTCACCGCCGACGAGACGATCGCGCGGCTCGACGCGATCGACATCGCGAGCGCCCGCCTGAACTCCGTCGCCGACCTGCTGACCCATCCGCAGCTCGTCGCCCGTGAGCGGTGGCGCGACGTCGACACCCCGGTCGGTCCCGTCCGCGCGCTGCGCCCGCCGATCGACGTCGTCGCCGGCGGTGTCGCGCCGTCGACGGGGCCGGTGCCGGCGCTCGGCGAGCACACCGACGCCGTCCTGCGCTGGCTCGGCTATCCGACGGAACGCATCGCCCGGCTGCGAGCCGCGGGCGCGGTCTAGTCCGTTCCTCGGGTTGCGATCTTTGTGTCGGCCTGTCGCGCCAGCGGTCCGAGGCCGTTCGCGGCCGGCGGTCCGTGACAGCGTTCTGACACTGTCACGGCGTTCTCTGCCAGAAACCTAGGGACAAACCGGACACGACACACCAGGAAACTGGCATCACGCCGCCTTCCCCGGCGGC
>NZ_FZMO01000411.1 GCF_900197875.1 Frankia canadensis
CTCGACTTTCGCATTTTCCATGATCGTCTAATGGCTTGATTTTGGGTGTGTTGAATTATCTTGTTGAGGGGTTTGGCTGGGTCGTGCGGGGGGTCGGTCCGGGCTGCTGGGGGCCTGTGTCGGCGGGCTTTTCGAGGGTGCGGGGCCGCGCCGGGCCGGGTCGCGGGCTGTTTCAGGCGGCGAGGGCGGAGTCGGTGGTGGCCCAGGCGAGTCGGAGGGTGTGGATTTCCGCGTCGGTCGGGTGCGCGGGCCGTGTCGGCCGATATTGGGCGGTGATCAGGACGCGGCGGAGCTTGGCGGCCAGGTCAGTGGTGGAGGGCCTGGTCTTGCTGGTGTGCCAGGGGGCGCGGGTGCGGTGGTCGGCGACGTCGCCGTCGTGGTGGCCGGCGGTGAGGTACCAGACGAAGGCGAGGGTCTGGCAGGTCAGGCCGAACGGGACGGTGCGCTCGACCGCGGCGGCGAGCCGGTTGCGGGCCTCGCCGACCCCGAAGATCTGCTTCGCGTCGGCGATCGCGACCTCGATCGACCAGCGAGCGGCGTAGCGGGCGACGAGATCGGCGGCCTTGGCCAGGGCGTCGGTGGTGACGAGCGCCAGGTCGTAGGTGGCGGCTCTTTCGCTGTCGCGGACGAGGACGACGGTGACGGGCCTCGGGCCGAACACGCCGTACCACAGGCAGCGGATCACGGCGAGGTGGACGGTCTCGGTCCGGCCGTAGCGGGTCACGGTCGTCGGCCGGAACGCCGCGGTCGCGGCGAGCTGGGTCAGGCTGGGCAGCCGGTCACCTTTCAGGCGGGGCCGGCCGCGCCGCCCGGTCCGGGGCGGGGCGGGAGCGAACAGGGCGGCGTCGCGGCGCAGCCGGGTCGTCCAGGTCACGGTGTCGGGCAGGGTACGCAGCTCGTCGCCGGCGTAGGCGGCGTCCGCGACGGCGTGGATCTGGCGTCCGGGGAACGCCGCGGCGAGCCGCTCGAGGGCGCGGGCCGCCAGCCAGAGCCGCGAGGCCGAGACGGTGTCCTTACGGACCAGGCGGGCCAGGACCGGCAGGCAGACCGGGCGGCCGAGCAGCGCCACCGGCACGACGAGGCCGACGATGACCCAGTTGTTCCCGAAGCCGACCTGCCGGTCGCCTTTCGCGGAGCCGTCGTGGAACCAGCCCACGGCCCAGACCTTCCTACCCGCCCGGTGGAACAGGGTGTCATCGACCACGACGGTCAGCGGCCCGGCCGGGACGAGCCGGTCGACGACGAGCCGGGCGAGTGCCAGACCGACCTGGTCGGCCGACCAGACCGCCCGCGCGAAGAACCGGTGCGCCCGGTCATGCGGCCACAGCGCCGACAGGCCCGCGCCGACGAGCATCCCGCACACTGTCCGCCGCCCGCCCGCGGCGAGCATCCCGACGACGAGCGCCCGAAACGCCCGGAACGACGGCGCTGTGAAACACGACCGGAAACCCTCCAACAGCACCGCGAGAGAAACCGGTATCGTGACATCCGGGAGCATCGGCGTCCACTCTTTCGAGTTGGTACAGGAAGCGTCGATGCTCCCGCTACCAGCCCTCCGAGCTGGCCTTCCACCCCTCCGCCACACGCCGTGATACCACCGGCAGACACCAGGAAATCAGTCCACCACACGCAATCCAATCAATCATCCAGCCGTTATCGGCCGCCGATCCCGATCAAGAAAACTGCGAAACTCTAG
>NZ_FZMO01000410.1 GCF_900197875.1 Frankia canadensis
AGCCTGGATGCACCGCTTTTTGTGGCTGTCTGTTGGGGTGATTGAACGCGAAAGTGCCCTCTGAGCTGGGAGGATGGGAGTTCTCTACGCTTCCGTCCGCCAGATCGAGAGGGCACTTCGCAGGTGCGATTGTTGCATACGGCGTCGAGGACGCACGCGCGGTTCGACGACGCTGACCTGATCGGCTGCGCCGGGCTGGTCCCGGTGGCACGCCTGGCCGAGCGGGCCGGGCTGTCCGGGCTCCTGGAGGAGCATCTGCGGCCGGTGGACCCGCTCGGGGTGAACGCCGCGGTGAAGGTCGCCTGCCTGGTCGCGGGCATGGTTGCCGGGGCCGACAGCATCGAGGACATGGGGATGCTGCGGCACGGGGCGACCGGTGAGCTGTTCACCGGGGTCCGTGCCCCGTCCACGCTGGGCAGCTTCCTGCGATCCCTGAACTGGGGCAACGTCCGCCAACTCGACCGGGTCAACCGGCTGTTCCTGGCTGCCCTCGCGCGGCGGGCGCCGCTGCTGCCCGGTGCGGACACGCTGGCGTTCCTCGACGTCGATTCCTGCCAGCGCCGGGTGTTCGGCCCGGCCAAGCAGGGTGCCGCGTTCGGCCACACGAAGATCGCGGGGAAGTCGTTGCTGGTCCGGGGCCTGAACGCGCTGGTCGCCACGCTGTCGACCCCCCAGGCAGCACCCGTGATCGTCGGGACCCGGCTGCGTGGCGGGAACGCCGGATCCTCCCGGGGTGCGGCGTCGTTCGTCGCCGAGGCCATCACCGCCGCCCGCCAGGCCGGCGCGACCGGCACGCTGATCGTCCGCGCGGACTCCGCCTACTACTCCGGGACGTTCGTGGCGGCCTGCCGGCGGGCCGGCGCCCACTTCTCCGTCACTACCAGCGTCGACGAGAAGATCCACCGTGCGATCGCCGAGATCGGTGAGGATGCCTGGACCCCGATCCGCTACCCCCGCGCCGTCTTCGACGAGACCACCGGGGTCTGGATCTCCGACGCGCAGATCGCCGAAGTCGACTACACCGCGTTCGCCGCCGGCCGCCACCGCGCCCACGGCCGCCTGCTCGTCCGCCGCGTCCGCGACCAGAACAGCAACAGCCAGCAGGAGCTGTTCCCGACCTGGCGGTATCACACCGTGTTCACCGACAGCCCGTTCCACCTCACCCAGGCCGAAGCACAGCACCGCGACCACGCCCAGATCGAACAGGTCCTCGCCGACCTCGCCGCCGGACCCCTCGCCCACCTGCCCTCCGGGGTGTTCACCGCCAACGCAGCCTGGCTCACCCTCGCCGCCACCACCCACAACCTGCTCCGCGCCGCCGGCACCCTCACCTCGACGTTCCACGCCCGCGCCCGCGGCGCCACGCTGCGCGCCCACCTGGTCAACATCCCCGCCCGCATCGCCCGCCACGGCCGCGGACACATCACCCTGCACCTGCCCACCGACTGGCACGCCGAGCACCCCTGGCACGGCCTGTTCACCGCCACCGGCCACCAGCCACCCCGCCGGGCCGCACCAGCACGAGCCGGCTGAACCCAGACCCGCCCCGCACCACCACGCACCCAGTCAGAACCTCACGTCCGACAGCCCGACAGCCACCACCGGACACACCGCCGAACCCGTCAGCGGCAGCACAGCCACACCCACCGGCAACTACAGCCAGTTATCAGCCATTACAGTCGACCCCGAGAAGATCACCGCATTCATCGGTGCATCCAGGCT
>NZ_FZMO01000532.1 GCF_900197875.1 Frankia canadensis
CGCCACACCCTCTCCCGCCCGGCCGACCTGGGGGAGGCGCGGTGCGGTGGTGCGGAGGATCGGCTGGGCCATGTTCGGCGTCTACCCGTGGGCCGCGCGTGGGGCCGACTACCCGTGGGTGGGAAGGACATGCGGGGGAGGGCGGCGTCGTGTCGCGAACTCCGCGTTTCGTGTCCGCTTTGTCCCCCAGTTCGCGACACGGGCTGCCGTTACGTTGCCAAAACGCTGCCACGAAGCCGGCGGCGCGACAGCGGCCGCGAAGATCACGAACGCAGATCACAACTGCAAGGCGCGACCCTGGTTCACGACGGCGAGGACGAAGCCGTCCCAGCCTTTGGAGCCGACGGTCTGCAGCGCGGTGGCGGTCAGGCGGGGCTCGGCGCGGACGAGGTCGAGGAGCTCGCGGCTGCCCTGGGCGCGGTCGTCCGCGGCTGCGGGGTCGGCGACCGCGCCGGCGCGGACGACGTTGTCGACGACGATGGCGCTGCCTGGGCGGGTGAGGCTGAGGGCGGCGCGCAGGTAGCGGGCGTTGTTCTGCTTGTCCGCGTCGAGGAAGACCAGGTCGAACGGGTCGGTGTTGCCGGCGGCGACGAGCGCGTCCAGGGTGTCCGCGGCGGGGCCGACGACGATCTCGACCCGGTCGCCGACGCCGGCGTTGTCGAGGTTCTGGCGGGCGACCTGAGCGTGGTGCGGCTCGAGCTCCAGGGTCACGACGTGGCCGTCGGGACCCGCGCCGCGGGCCAGCCAGATCGTCGAGTAGCCGCCGAGGGTGCCGACCTCCAGCACCCGCCGGCCGCCGACCATCCGGACGAACAGCGACAGCAGGGCGCCCTGGTTGGCCGTCACCTCGATCGACGGCAGGCCGGCGGCCTGGCTCGCGGTGCGGGCGGCGCGCAGCGCGTCGTCCTCATCGACCACGGCACGAACGAGATAGTCGTCGACGGTCGCCCACTGATCCGCCGGGTTGCTCATCGATACGCACCTTTCGCCGAGGAGGCGATCCCTGCCGGCCGACCGGGGGAGACCGCGCTCAGATGGCCGCGAAGGACTTGCGTTGCGAGGGGGCGGGCGGCAGCGGTGCGGGTGGTCCCGCGTCGTCCGGATAGTGCTGGGCGTCCTCCGGCGTCACCGTGAACCAGGCGACGAGGAGCAGGCCGAGCCCGGTGACCACCGGCGCCAGCAGACCGCCGGACAGCACAGTATAGAAGAGGATCACTGACCCTGAGAGCACGAACGACTGCGAGCCGCGCACGAACATGGTCACGATGAAGCTGAGGAACGTCACCGTGCCGAGCACGCCGTACTCCAGTACCAGCTTCGGCACGAGGGCGTAGTTCAGTGGCAGGCCGGTGCGGTTGAAGAAGGCCGTCGCGTCGCGGTCGGCGAAGCCCGGGCCGGAGCCGAAGACGACCGTCGCCGGATCCTTGCCCAGCGCGTCCCAGGTGCGCTGATACGGCTGTACGAAGCGCAGGCTGCCGCTGGAGGTGGACGAGGACGTCTCCGTGGCGCGGGCGGCGAAAATGCTCGACGCGGGGGTGAAGCTGATGATCAGGACGATCAGGCTGACCCCGAGCAACGCGCTCAGGGCGAACTTCGCGCCCTTGTGCACCGCGAGCAGCACGCCGGCGCCGGCGAGCAGCAGGACGCCGGTGCCGGAGACCGTGCTCAGGATCGCCAGGATGAACATGACGAGCCGCCACCAGCCGCCGTTACGCAGTACGCAGACCACGATTCCGAACCCGAGGAACTGCGAGCAGAACGACGCCTCCAGGCAGACGAAGGCGTTCGACTTGTAGAGCGACGATCCGTACTGGACCGGGTAGGACGTGTTGAACCCGTGCATCAGGAACTGCGACGGAACGACGTCCTTCACGACATCCGTGTACGGCACACCGACGAGCTGGCTGGCGAACTGGAACAGCGCCATCCCCGCCAGCACCGTGATCATGATGAGGAACCGGTCGAGCAGCCGGGGAAGGATCGCCCGGGCGTCCGGCGGGCGCAGGCCGTAGACGAACGGCACGTACGTCGCCAGCAGCAGCAACAGCGAGGTGACGGACGTGTCGTCCTTCTGCCGCAGGAAGGACGCGAGGCCGGACAGCGCGCACGCCGTCATCGCGACCAGATAGCCCGTCATCCGGCTGTTGTTCCGCGACAGCAGGCCGCGGCGCAGCATCAGGAACACGATGACGTAGGTGATCGGCAGGATCACCTGGACCTGCGAGCCGCCCACGGGCAGCGCGATCCGCTGGAAGAAGATCTCGAAGAAGAGCAGGATCGTGAGCAGCCGCAGAGTGGCGTCGTTCGCCGTGCGGCCGCTGCCCGCCTCCTGGGTCGGGATCACCCACGACCGTGGAATCCTGGTCGTGAGGGTGGTGGTGACCACGGGTATCCCGTCCCCCGTTCCTGGCTGGCGGGCTCCCGGCGCCGGATCGGATCGGCGGCGCCGCCGGCCCAGTGTAACGGGCGGCCGTACGGTGACCGACAAGCCGGTCGTCCCGTCATTACCTTGGGCATAGGGTCAGTCGGACGTCACTGTTCGGAGTCGATTCGGGGTGCCTTCCGTGCACCATGCGTCATCGGGTCAATAATGAAGGCGTCGCCGGGGGTGCCGTCGGCCGGAGTGACATCCGGGCGCGGGAACTTTGCGCCGATGGCCCACGTCCCCTTCGGTGAGAGCGCCGGATTCCGGTGGCTGATTCTGGTTCTTCCGTTGTCGTCAGGGTGTCGGGTCCACTACCTGGAAGCAACATTCCGGTCATTCTGACGACTCCGGACGATCCGGCTCGCTCGGGAGGTGTAGCGTGCGCTACCCCGGCAGTGTGCCGATGCCCGGTAGCCCGATGGCTGGCCGAGGCGGGCGGTGACAGTGATGCCGGGGGATGACGGGCCCGACGGGTCCGGTGCTGGTGCCGCGGATGTCGGCACGGTGCCGCTGGCGGGCTTGCGGACCTCGGGGTCCGTGGACTCTGGCGCGTCCACGGGCCCCGAGCCGTCTTCTGCGGCGGCCTCGCGGTCCAGGCCAGCGCCTCCGACGGCGAACGCGTCTGTCAGGGCAAGCGGGACCATCAGGGCAAGCGGGACTGTCAGGGCGAGCGGGACGACGGGTACGGGGACGGCGACGGCGAGAACGGGTCCGGGGACGGAGCCGATCCGGCGGATGCGTGCCGGGGCCGCGTCGAGTGGCTTCGGAGACCGGGCCTGGCCGAGCGGGCCGCCGCCGCGGAGACGGCGGCCGCGCACGCGCCGCGGCCGGCTCCTCGCGCTGACCGGGTTCGCCATCGTCCTCGCGGTGGCGCTCGGGACGCTCGGGCTGACGGTGCTGCGTGACCAGGGCAGCAGTGACCAGGGCCGGCCCGACGGCCCGACGGCGACCGCCGGCCACCCACCGACGGCCGCCGCCAGCCCGGCGGCGCCCGAGGCCGGCGTGTCCTGGCCCTCCGGGGCGAACGCCAACCCGCCGCACGACCTGGCCACCTGGGAACGCTGGACCGGTCGGCGCACCGACATCGCCGTCGTCTTCACCATCCGGGACAGCTGGCAGTCGATCGCCGCGTCCGACTGGCCGCTGTCCCAGCTGCGTCCGGCCAGCTATCCCGGCCAGGTCTCGATCGCCCAGCCGCTGTTCCCGCAGAGCGGCAACGAGGCCGCCTGCGCCCGCGGCGACTACGACGGTTACTGGGAGACGTTCGGCCGGACTCTGGTGCGTAGCGGGCGTGGCGACGCCTACGTCCGGCTCGGCTGGGAGTTCAACGGCAACTGGTTCTGGTGGTATCCGCGCGACACCGCCACCTGGCGGACCTGTTTCCAGCGGGAGGTGACCGCGCTGCGCCGGACGGCGCCCGCGGTGCGCGTCGACTGGAACATCTCCGCGCACCGGGACGCGATGCCGAACGGCGACAGCATCTGGGCCGCCTACCCCGGCGACCAGTTCGTCGACGTCGTCAGCGTCGACGCCTACGACTCCTACCCGCCCTCGTTCACCCAGGAGACGTTCGACCGGCAGTGCGACCAGTCCTCGGGGGCCTGCACGATCGCCCGCTTCGCCCGTGAGCACGGCAAGCGGTTCGCCGTACCGGAGTGGGGCGTCGTGCGCTCGGCGGGCGGCGGCGGCGACAACCCGTACTTCGTCCAGAAGATGTACGAGCTGTTCGCCGCCAACCGGGCGAACCTCGCCTACGAGGCGTACTTCACCGCGACCGACGCGGGCAACGTCCAGTCCGCCCTGGTCGACCCGCCGAGCAACCCGCGCGCCGCCGATCGTTACCGCGAGCTCTTCGGCGCCGCCGTACCCGGCGCCGCCGTACCCGGCGCCGCGGGCCGCTGATCGCCGTGGCGGCGAGGTAGCGGCGCGGGCGGCGCCGGGAGCGAGGTCAGTAGCTCTTCTTCGCGGGACGCAGGTGCAGCTCGGTGACCTCCGCGGTCGCCGGCAGGTGGAGCAGGTAGGCGATCAGGCCGGCGACGTCGTCGGCCTGGATGAGCAGCTCCGGCGCGTACGCACGGCCCTCGCGGGCGTAGATCGTCTCCTGTCGCGGTGTCGCCGTGCGGCCGAGGTGGATGGTGGCGACGCGGACGCCGTCGGCGTTGATCTCCTGGCGGAGGCTGTCGGCGAAGCCGCGCATGGCGTGCTGGGTGGCGGCGAACTGGCTGGTGCCGGCGCCGGCCCGCACCCCCTGGGTCGAGTTCACGACGACGATGTCGGCGCCGCCGTCGGCCCCGGCGACCCGCAGCGCCGGCAGCAGCCCCTGGGTGAGCGCGTACGGGGCCCGCACGTTCGCCGCGTACTGCGCGTCCAGGTCGGCGATCGTCGCGTCGTCGACCCGGGCGCTGCCGTAGGCCCCGGCGCTGTGCACCAGATGGTCGACCCGGCCGTGGCGGGCGAGGACCTCGGCGGCGAAGGTGGTGCGCGCCTCGTCGTCGGTGAGGTCGAGCCGCACCGGCACCAGGTCGCCGGGGCCGGTGGCCTGCTTGGCGACGTCGTCGAGACGGGCCTGGTCCCGGCCGAGCGCGAGCACCGTCGCGCCGGCGGCGGCGAGGCGCAGCGCGGTGGCGCGTCCGATGCCGCTGGACGCACCCGTCACGACGGCGACATGCCCGGCGAGCGTCACCGCGTCGGAGCCGGCAGCGGCCGTGGCCGGCGGCGTCATGCCGAGGTGGAGTGGGAGAACACCAGGACCGCGTCCTCGCGCGGCGGGGCGGTGTCGTAGCTGAGGCAGGTCTCCTCGTCGATCCGGCTGAGGTCGGTGCCGCGCAGGTAGTCGCGCATCGTCGTGCCGGTGCACTCGGAGTCGACGTTCGGGGCGCCGACGTGGTTCACGACGTCGTCGAGGTGGACGGTGCGGAAGTCCATGCTGAACCGGGTGCGGCCGGAGTTGTTCGGCACCGAGGAGTGCAGCTGCGCCGCCGAGAAGATCAGCATGCCGCCGGACGGCGCGACCACCCGGGTCTGCGGGAAGATCTCCACTTCCTCCTCGGGCTTCGGCTGCTTGCGGGTGTCGGACCTGATGTGCTTCGCGGCGCTCGCGCGGTTCTTCGCGTTCCACTCGTAGTAGTCGTAGTCGCGCGAGCCGTTGCGCACGGGCTGCGAGAAGTACCGCGGGTGGAAGGCCAGGCCGTTCTCCGGGACGATGTCGAAGATCGGCATCCACCAGTTGAGCTGGCAGAACGGCGCGGAGTACCAGGTGTCGCGGTGCGGGTGGAAGGCGTAGGCGATGCCGGAGGTCAGGTAGTCGTCCGAGGTGGACGTCCGCAGCCGGGGCACGTCGAAGTAGGTCTTCGACGGGTCGGCGCCGTGCTCGGCGAGGATCGCCGGCAGCAGCTCCTTGCAGGTCGGGTGGTGGATGAACCGCGGCTTGAGCTCGGCGAGCAGCGCCGCGTAGTCCTCGACCGGCATGTGGTACTGGGCGGTCTCCGGGTCGAGGTCGCCGAACGCGTCGCGGATCAGCGCCCGGCTGAACTCGACGAACTCGCGGGTCGCCGGCTTCGGCGCGTAGACGAACAGATCGCCCTGGTAGAGCTTGGCCCTGCGCTCGTCATCGGACAGCGTGGACTCGACCAGCACCGAACTCATCGTGTTCCCCTCCGGAACGTACGTGGGTGAGCAGCAGCCGGGCCATGGCGAGTTCGTCCGGCGTGGTGACATGGATGTTGGCGGGTTCGCCGGGGACGATGACGACCTGGCCGCCGGCCGCCGCCACCATCGCCGAGTCCTCCACCGCCTCGTCCGCCCGCGCGTGCGCGGCCCGCAGCAGGTCGGCGCGGAAGGCATGCGGGGTCTGCACCAGCCGGTGCTCCTCCCGGGCCAGCGAGGCGCCGGCGACGAGCCGCGCGCCCGCCCCACCCGGGCCGGCCACCGGGCGCGCCTGCTTGACGACCTCCGTCAGCTGCAGGCCCGGCACGGCGGCGTCGGCGCCGGCGCGGACCTCGTCGACGACCCGCCGGTACAGCGCCGCGGTCGCCAGCGGGTGCGCGGCGTCGGTGATGACGATGATCCCGGCGTCCAGCGGGACGCCGGCGAGCCCCGCGCGGACTGACTGCGCCCGCGTCGCCCCGCCGTCGACGATCCGCACGCCGGGCGGTGGCGTCCAGGTCGTGTGATACGCCCGTCCCGCGGCCCCGCCAGCGGCCTGCTCGGCCACGGCTGGGGTGACGTCGGCCACAGCCGGAGTGACGACGACGATGCCGTCGCTGGCCGGGGACGCGGCGGCGACGGGATGGGCGACGAGCGGCTCGCCGCCGAGGTCGAAGAACTGCTTGCGCCCGCCGAAGCGGGTGCCGCCCCCGGCCGCGAGCACGATCGTCCAGACCGGCCCGAGGGACGCCGGCTCAGCCACCGGACGCCCCGCCGCCGGCACCAACACCAACACCAACAC
Organism: Frankia canadensis; assembly: GCF_900197875.1. Taxonomy (GTDB): domain Bacteria; phylum Actinomycetota; class Actinomycetes; order Frankiales; family Frankiaceae; genus Frankia; species Frankia canadensis. Next base: position 6,873 of record NZ_FZMO01000532.1, read on the forward strand.
CAACACCGGCAGGACCCCCGGACTCGTCGGCGAGCAGGTCGACACCGGCCAGCGCGTCCGCGGCCTCGGCGACGGTGTCGAACGGCAGGTCGGCGCGCTCGGCGATGTCGAGCAGGCTGCGCGTGCCGTCGGCGAGGTTGAGCACCCACAGCAGCGCCATCTCGACGGCCTGGCGGTTCATCGTCGCCCCGATGGCCCGGTACAGGCCGCGCCGGCCGAGCTGCGGCTCGCCGTAGGGTGCGGTGTTGCGCCAGGTGCGGTTGCGCTCGCAGATCTCGACGATCCGGCGCAGCAGGGCGTAGGAGTCGGCGAGCGACTCCGGCGTGACGAAGTCCAGGTCGTCCGCGCTGGTGTGGTACTGCGGGTACTCGCCGTGCTGGCCCCGGCCGAGGCGGCCGACCGGCAGGTCGAAGCCGGGCGAGCAGAACTGCCGCTCGTCGTAGCCGTAGGGCGAGAAGTCGACGACCCGGTGGGGCCGTCCCGTCTCGGTGAGGGCGACGGCGGCGGCCCGGTCGACGGTGGCGGCACCGCGCCGGCTGCGCTTGTAGGTCGGGTCGGACCGGTCGCCGAGGCCGGTGAGCACCAGGCCGTGGCGGACGCGGCCGACGTCGGCCCGGTGCCCGGCGAGCCACGTGATCGAGCCGATCGTGCCCGGGATGAACAGCAGCCGGAACGTGTGCCGGCGCCGCTCGGTGGCGGCCAGCGTCCGCGCGAGCAGGGCCGCGACGGCGATGCCCGAGCAGTTGTCGTTGGCCATCGCCGGATGGCAGGTGTGCGTCGTGATCAGGAACTCGTCGTCCGTCTCGCCGGGCAGCACGATCTCGCCGTAGGTGAGCGAGCCGCCGTCGTCGAGCGTCGTGTCGATCTCGACCTCGTACTCGCCGTCGGGCAGCGCGGCGAGCTGCCGGTCGGTCAGGCAGAAGCCCCAGTTCTCGTTGTAGTACGACGTCCGGTAGGGCACCCAGTCCGGCCGGTCGGGCATCGAGAACAGGTGCGGGCGCAGCTCGTCGAGGCTCATCCGTGCGCGCAGCGGGGTGCTGTAACCCAGCAGGTGCAGCGGGTTGTCGGCCGCGTCGACGACGGTCCTGCCGTCCGGACCGATCAGCCGGGCCGAGGTGACGTTCCACTCCCGGGGGACCGTCCAGTCCAGGACCGGGGTGCCGCTGGGCACCTCATGCACGGTGAACGGGACGCCAGGGCCGAGCGCGCGGGCGACGGTGCGCAGCGTGGTGCGCACGCCCTCGCCGGTGATGCTGCGCATCGGCGGGAGCAGGTCGGCGACCAGGTCGTGCAGCCAGCGGCCGGTGTCGTCGGCCGCCGGCGGCACGGCGGGGGATGCGGTCATCGTCGTCGTGGGGGCGTCGTCGGGACGGTCAGTCCGCCCACACCCGCCACGGCGCGGAGCCGGAGTCCCACAGCTGGTTGAGCTCGGTCCAGTCGCGGAAGGTGTCCATGCCCATCCAGAACCCGTCGTGGGTGTGCAGGGTGAGCTCGCTGTCGCGGGCCAGCGTCTGCAGCGGGGCGCGCTCGAGCAGCAGGGCCGGGTCGTCGTCGAGGTACTTGTCGATGAACTCGCGCTCGAAGACGAAGTAACCGCCGCTCACCCAGCCGGTCTGCGGCGGCTTCTCGGCGAACAGGGTGACCTTGCCGCCCTCGGTCTCCAGCTCGCCGTAGCGGCTCGACGGGCGCACGCCCGTCACCGTCCCGATGCGGCCCGACGCCACGTGGTCGTCCAGCACCGCGCGCACATCCACCGCGCCGACGCCGTCGCCGTAGGTGAGCATGAAGCGGGGGCCGTCCAGGTACTGGGCGACCCGGCGCAGACGGGCGCCGGTGCCGGTGAGCAGGCCGGTCTCCGCGAAGGTGACCTCCCACCTCTCGTCGCCGACGGCGTTGTGGAAGCGGGGGGTGTGGTCGTCCGAGAGCGTAAGCGTGAAGTCGGCGACCTGGGCGCGGTAGGCCAGGAAGTAGTTCTTGATCAGATCGCTCTTGTAGCCGAGGCACAGCACGAACTTGCGGAACCCGTAATGCTCGTAGGTCTTCATGATGTGCCAGAGCACCGGCTTGCCGCCGATGTCCACCAGCGGCTTGGGCAGCTTCTCGCTGGCCTCCCGCAGCCGGGTTCCCATGCCGCCGCAGAGGATGACGACGGGGATGTCGGCGGGGTCGACGGTCTCGGTGGTCTTCGGGCTGTCGGTGCTCAAGGCTGTTGCGTCTCCCGTGCTCATGCCCCGGTCGAGGCGTCGGCGTGGCGGATGGGCGCGTGACGGCTTAGGTCGCCGCGGGACCGCGGCGGATTCCGGGTGACCCACACCGGCCCGCCGCCACTCGCCGACCGATGCCGGGGGCCGGGGCCGGCGGGGACAGCCACCGGTCGCCTCCCGGGCGCGCGGGATGGCACGATCCCGCACCCGAGGACGCCCCGAACCTGCCGGGACGTCGCTACCTCGCCCGCGTTCCAGGCGCGCGCGGGCGTGATCCCCCTCCGCCGTCTTCTGGTGGACACCGGGCGACGGACCGCCGTGATCGGCGCCCCCCCGGCACTGCCGTCGCAACGGTACCGCACGTCCCACAGCTCGCCGTCCGTGTCCCTCCAACCCGTTCCGGCCCGGGTGCGACACCGGCGGACGGCGCGGGCATCCCGCCGTCGTCGCGCCGTTTCCCCACACTGCACGTATCACGGCGTAGTCTTCCGATAGCTGTGCGCTGAGTGCCCTGTCCCGCGCCGGCTGGTCGGGCGCGTCTCGCGGCGCGTCCCCTGGAGATTCCCGCCACGCCGCCGCCGGTCGGCCGCGTGGCGGTGTCGGAGTCGACCCTGCGGCGGCCGGTCGGAGCTCGTGGAAAAACGACATTTGCCCAGGTCAAGGCATGTAAAGAGGGCCTTTAGCATGGATCGGGTCGGTGTCTGCGGCGGCCCGGCGGGAAGCGCGCCATCGAGCGTGCTGGCGGGGCGAGGGCACTGCGCGGCCCACCTTCGTGGCGAACAACCGATAGATAGTGCCAGATCCTCGCGGCGACGGCAACGACTGCTGCCGAGTCCGCGTCATTTCTGGTGGGTCCCGCGCTGACGCGGGATCAGGCGCGCCGGCTGTCGCCGGTTGCCTGCCCACGGAGCGGAAGGGGTGTTGGTGCCGGTGCGGATGATCGTTGCTGTCCGTGATTGGCCGAGGCCGCCGACATCGCTCTTCGTGCGTTGTTGTTACGGTTCGTCCGTCACTGCTGGATTGGTGAGGAATAAGCCCTCGCTCGTGGCGCCGCCGCTGCCGACGGACCCCCACAGGGATCCGGCGGATCGAGGGATTGTCACCCTTGGTGAGAGTTGCGCGCCGGATACACCGAGATGTTTCGTTGGGGGACAGAGCACGATCTGGGGTGATGCGGGTGCGCGAGCGCTCCTGGTCGGATGAGCCCCCGCCCGAGGCGGACCCGCGCCGCCGGGCGCGTGGGCCCCGGGCCGGCCAGCCTCGCGTGACCGATCACCGTGACCTCACCGGCCATGCCACCACTGATCGTGGCGACTACGGCGGCGACGTCGGTCGCGCGGACGGCGGCCGGGGCGAGGCCCTCGGCACGCCGTGGGAGGCGCGCCCGGGCCAGGTCCGGATCCCGCGCCGCCGCCATGGCGACGAGGACGACCATCCGCCGAGGCCAGGCCAGCCCGGTGACCACGCCGCCGCGCGCGGCCGCCACCCGGGACAGCGGCCGCCCGCCGGGTTCACCGGGGACGGCGAGGCCGAGGACGACGAGAGGTACCCCGGCGCGGCCGGGCACCCCACCCCTCGTCGACGCACCCCTCCCGTCGTCCTGCTGCCGCCGGCGATGGCCCGCCGGGTGACCGAGGCACGGGCCGCGGCCGACCTTCCGCCGCCCGCCGCTGCGGCCACCGAGTGGTACGACGAGCCCGTCTCCTCTTCTGGACCCCGCCTCCAGGGGACCGCCGACGCCGCCCTGGAGTCCGCGCCCGGCTGGGACGCGAGTCCGGCGTGGGATGGGAGCCCCGCCTGGGGCGGGAGCTCCGGATGGGACGAGGGCCGGGGCACCGACACGCCCTCGCCGGCCGGCGCGGGACCTGCCACCGGCGCGGGTTCGAGCACCGGCGCCGGCCGGGACGCGGCGACCGGCTGGGACGCCGGTACCGGCTGGGAGACCGGCACGGGCCGGGACGGCGGTATGGGCCGGGACGGCGGCGCCGGCCGCGACGTCGGTGGGGACGCGCGGCGGGATGCCGGCGCGAGCGTGGGGCCGGCCTGGCCATGGGGCCCGCGGGACGGGGAAGCGGGCGTCGGTGACGCGCAGGCCCGCCTCGACGCGGGGGCCTATGGGCGTGACCACGACGCGCGCCTGCCCGACGTCGGCCCGGCTGATCCGTACGTCGGCCCGGCTGATCCGTGGTCGGTGGAGTCCGGCTCGAGCGGCGCCGACGCCGCCGGCCCGCCGCCGACCGCGCCGGGTCCCCGGTCCGCGCCCGCCGCGCCGAGCCCGGCACGGCCCGGCACCGGGCCTGGTGATCTGTACGACCCCGGCGCCTGGCCGCCCGCGCAGCCGCCCTTCGTGACACGGGCCGGCGGCGGGCTGTCCGTCGAGCCGCCCGCGCGCGCGGACGCTCCCGCCGGGCAGTCCGAGCCGGCGGCCGCCCCCGACTGGATGCACGAGAGCACCGCCCTGCTCCAGACCCGTCGCGGTGGTTCCCCCGACATCGACGGCCGGCACGGTGCGGGCGGTGGAACCGAGGGACTCGCGGTCCGACCGCCGCAGCCCCCGCCCCCGCCCTCGGTGCCGCCTCCGTCCGAACGGGCACACTCCGGGCGGCAGCCGTCCGCGGGCTCGCCGTCCGTGGGCGGGACGGGATGGCGTCCGCCGGTGCCGACCGAGGGCACGCCGGCGGGGATGGACGACACCGGCGTGTTGCGCTGGACGGGGCCCGGTCCCGCCACGGGGCTGGACCGGCGCGACCCCCGGCGGCCTGACGCCCAGCCGGCCATCGGTCGGGATGACGACGCCGATCACACGCGCACGCTGGCTCGCGTTCCGGGCACGGGGCCACGCCCGGATCACCGCGACCCACCCTCCCGTCCTGGCGCCGACCGGTGGGACGACCCGCGGGACCGGTCCCCTCGAGCGGACCGCGGCGACCGCCGCGACCCAGATGGCCGTGACGGCGGCCGGGACCGCGCCGATCGGGGCGGTTATGACAACCGGGACGGCCCGGACAAGCGGGGCGGATACGCCGACCGGGACGGTTACGACGATCAGGCCGGCCGGCGTCGTGTCGCCGGTCGCCGCGACCAGGACGGCCGGGCGCCGCGGGCCGACGACCCGCGGGAGCGGACGAGCCGGGGCAGCCGGCCCGACCGCGTCGTCGTGGGGCCCGTCGAGGGCGCGGACCGGCCGCGGCGGGTCGCCGGGGAGCGCGGGACGGCCGGCCGTCCGGGCGCCACGCGTTCGGCGGGCACCCGCACGGCTGGCATCCGCACCGCCGGCACGCGGACCGGGGGCACGAGGACCGGCGCGACGCGTTCGGGCGGCACCCGCTCGGGCCAGACCCGCACCGGCTCCACCGGTTCCGGCCTCGGCGGGTCCGGCGCCGGCTCGGCGACCGGCGGCCGTGGCGGCGCGGACCGGCAGCCGGCCGGGCGGTCCGGCACGGGCAGCCGTGCGAGCTGGGCGGATGACCGGTCCTGGTCCGACGGGCCCGACCGGGACCGGTCGGCGCCACGGGACCGGTCCGCCTTGCGGGAGACGGCGCGTCCGGCCCCCTCAGCCGCGCGGCTGGAGACGGACGGCGGCTCCGGTCGGTCCCGCGCCGCGGCGTGGATCACGGCGCACTGGGGCGGCGCGAGCCGGGTCCCGCACCTGCCGGTCATCGCGGTCGCGGTGGCGGTCGTGCTCACGCTCGTCGCGGTCACCGCCCTGCTGCTGGTGCCCTCCCGGCACGCCGATCCGGACGCGGTGGCCACCGGCACCGTCGCGCCGCAGAGCCCGACGCCGGGGGCCACCGCGGCGCCCGGCGCGGCGGCGGCACCCGCGTCGACCGTCCCGCGGGTGGCACGGGCCGCGACCACCGGCCCGTTCCCGAGCGGTGTAGCGGCGCACACCCTCGCCGAGGCGAACACCTGGGCGACGTTCCGTGGCCGGCCGAACGACGTGGTCGTCATGTACACCGACCGCAGCAGCTGGAACTCGCTGACCAGCCCGTGGATGGGCGGCAGCGCGTCGACGTTCGCCGGGTTCTCCGGTACCTGGGTCATCACCCAGCCGCTGTTCCCCGACTCCGGGCCGGAGAAGGGCAACCTCGCCGACTGCGCCGCCGGTGACTACGACGCGCACTGGCGGCAGTTCGGACGCTGGCTGGTCAACATGGGCCGGGGCGACTCGTTCGTCCGGCTGGGTTGGGAGTTCAACGGGCTGTGGTTCGCCTGGGCGGCGACGGATCCGCAGCAGTGGATCCAGTGCTTCCGGCACGCGTCGTCGGCGATCAGGGCGGCCAGTCCGAAGGCCCGGATCGACTGGAACCTCAACGCGCACGGGTCGAGCACGCCGGTCGGAGCGTTCGATCTGTATCCGGGTGACCAGTACGTCGACGTCATCGGGATCGACAGCTACGACCAGTACCCGGCGAGCCCGACATACGCCGACTTCGACGCCCAGTGCAACGGTGACGCGGGCCTGTGCCAGGCGATCACCTTCGCGCGGATCCACAACAAGCTGTTCTCGGTGCCCGAGTGGGGCGTCGTCAGCCAGCAGAACACCAAGGCCGGACGGGCCGGGGCGGCGGGCGGGGACAACCCCGTCTACGTCGAGAAGATGTACGAGACGTTCACCCACAACGCCGACATCCTCGCCTACGAGGCGTACTTCCCCGACTCGGAGATCAACAACGTCCGGTCGTCCCTGGTGAGCCCGAACCTCAATCCGGCCGCGGCCGCCGTCTACCGGCGGCTCTGGGGCTGACGGACCCCGGGCCCGCACACGCCGACGCCCCGCGCGCTCCCGACCTGGGACGGCGCGCGGGGCGTCGCCGTCCGTCGGGGGTTCAACCCCGCGCGGTGCCGCCGTTGCGCTCGGCGTCATCGTGCAGGCCACCGACAAACGACTCGGCGACGCTCACCTGCTCCCGCAGGGACGTCAGTTTCTCCTCGGCGAGCAGCACCCAGGTGCCAAGCCGTTCCCGCAGCAGCGCCCGGGTCTCCGCCGCGAGCCCCGGCGCCGCCAGCTCGTCGCGCAGGGTCAGCAGGGAGCGCATCTCCTCCAGGCTGAATCCCAGCGGTTTCATCTTCCGGATGAGCAGCAGTCGTTCGATCGCGTCGTCGTCGTAGAGCCGGAAGCCACCGACGGTCCTGCTCACCGGCATGAGGAGGCCCGCCTCCTCGTAGTAGCGGACTGTTCGCAGGGAGAGACCGACCCGCTCGGCAACGTCCCCGATCTGGTGTACGTCGCGGCCGGTCGCGTCCGATCCCGAAAGATTGCGGCGCATGGTGACGAACTCGACCCTAACGTCGGTGTAGCCCCGGGCGTCCGAACAGGACGTCAGGCAGTTGACTGTACGTCGATCCGTTCACCGGTGCGCCGCCTGTCGTGGGGCGGTCATGGGGCCGTTCGCGGGCCGACACCCAGCCGAACGCCGGCTCTCGCCGCGGCCCGCGGCGAGAGCGTCGCGAGCACCCTGTCGTACGCTGGAACCATCGTCTGTGCTGACGGGGTCGGGCCGAGACAGCCCGGCCGGCCCGGGTGTCCTTCCGGGCGCGGGCAGGGCGGCGAGCCGGGCTTTCGTACGCGCGGGTCCCGGCCGCGGTGGATCCCGTCGTGCCATGCCGTCGTGTTCCGCGGTGCCCCCTGCGCGCCGCGGCGTTCCGCTCCATGTCGATGCTTCGTTTTTCCGAGAGGCACAGGGACACACCCATGACCCTCGCGCCGCTGCTCGACGCGCTCATCGCCCGGCCGGGCGGCGATCCCGCCCTGGCCCGGGCGATCGGCGCGGCGGGCGAGCCGGTCCTCGACCTCGCCGGCCCGGCCGCCCTGCGGCCCTTCGCCGCCGCGGCCCTGGGCGCCGCCGGTGGTGCCGGCCGGCCGGTCCTCGCCGTCGTCGCCACCGGGCGGGAGGCGGAGGATCTCGCCGCCGCCCTCGCCGACCTGCTCAGCCCCGACGTGGTGGCCGTGTTTCCGAGCTGGGAGACGCTGCCGCACGAGCGCCTGTCGCCCCGGGCCGACACGGTCGGCCAGCGGCTCGCCGTGCTGCGCCGCCTCGCGCATCCGGCCAGCGCCGGCCTGCCGCCGCTACGGGTCGTGGTCGCGCCTGTCCGCGCTGTGCTGCAGCCGCAGGTCGCGGGGCTCGGCGAGCTCGATCCCGTGCGGCTGGCCGCCGGCGACACCGCCGACCTCGATGCCACCGTCGCCCGACTGGTGGGCATCGCCTATCACCGAGTCGAACTGGTCGAGCGGCGCGGCGAGATCGCCGTGCGCGGCGGCATCCTCGACGTCTTCCCGCCCACCGAGGAGCATCCGCTGCGGGTGGAGTTCTTCGGCGACGACGTGGAGGACGTCCGCCGCTTCGCCGTGGCCGACCAGCGCGCGCTGCCGCCCGCCGAGGGCGTCCCGGCCCCCGTGCTGTTCGCCCCGCCGTGCCGGGAGCTGCTGCTCACCGAGGACGTGCGGGCCCGCGCGGCCGAGCTCGCCACCGCGCATCCCGAGCTGCTCGACCTGCTGGACAAGATCGCTTCCGGTGTCCCCGTGGACGGCATGGAGGCGCTCGCGCCGGTGCTGGTCGACGGCATGTCGTTGCTGCTCGACGAGCTGCCCGCCGGTACGCACGTGCTGGTCTGCGACCCGGAGCGGGTCCGCACGCGGGCGAGCGAGCTGGTCCGCACCAGCCAGGAGTTCCTGGAGGCGTCCTGGAGCGTCGCGGCGCTCGGCGGCGGGGCGCCGATCGACCTCGAGGCAGCGGCCTACCGCTCGATCGCCGAGGTGCGCGAGCGTGCCACCGAGCTCGGGCTGCCCTGGTGGTCGGTCACCCCGTTCGCGCCGGCGGAGGACGACCAGCTCGCGGAGGGCGCGGACACGGTCGTCGCGAGCCTGCGCCCGGCGCCGCTCTACCACGGCGACATCGCCGCGGTGATCGCCGACGTCAAGGGCTGGCTGGCCGAGTCGTGGCAGGTGCTGCTCGTCACCGAGGGACATGGCCCGGCGCAGCGGCTGGTGGAGATGCTGCGGGAGGCCGACCTCGGCGCCCGCTACGCCGAGTCCGCCGAGCTCGTCGCCGGGGTCGCCGTCGTCACCCGCGGCCAGCTGGCCACCGGCTTCACCAGCGACACGTTGCGCCTGGCGGTGCTGACCGAGAGTGATATCGCCGGCGCCCGTGGCGTCACCACCAAGGACATGCGGCGGATGCCGAGCCGGCGCCGCAAGGGCCTCGACCCGCTGGCGCTCGCCCCCGGCGACATGGTCGTGCACGACGCGCACGGCGTCGGCCGCTACGTCGAGATGGTCACCCGGACCGTCGCCGGCGCCAAGCGCGAGTATTTGCTGCTCGAGTACGCCCGCGGCGACCGCCTCTACGTCCCCACCGACCAGCTGGAGCAGATCACCCGCTACGTCGGCGGCGACGCGCCGAGCCTGGACCGCATCGGCGGCGCCGACTGGGCCAAGCGCAAGAGCCGCGCCCGCAAGGCCGTCAAGGAGATCGCCGGCGAGCTGATCCGCCTCTACAGCGCCCGGATGGCCGCGCCCGGCCACGCGTTCGCCGCGGACAACCCGTGGCAGCGCGAGCTGGAGGACGCCTTCCCCTTCCGCGAGACGCCCGACCAGCTCGCCGCGATCGACGAGGTCAAGGCGGACATGGAGAAGCCCGTCCCGATGGACCGGGTGATCTGCGGCGACGTCGGCTACGGCAAGACCGAGATCGCCGTGCGGGCGGCGTTCAAGGCGGTGCAGGACGGCAAGCAGGTCGCCGTCCTGGTGCCGACGACGCTGCTGGTCCAGCAGCACTTCCAGACGTTCGGCGAGCGCTACGCGGCGTTCCCCGTCGTGGTCAAGGCGATGAGCCGGTTCAACTCGGCCGCCGAACAGCGCACCGTGATCGAGGGCCTCGCCGCCGGCAGCGTCGACGTCGTCATCGGCACCCACCGGCTGCTGTCCGGCGAGGCGAGGTTCAAGGACCTGGGCCTGGTGATCGTCGACGAGGAGCAGCGCTTCGGCGTCGAGCACAAGGAACAGCTCAAGAAGATGCGCACCGCGGTGGACGTGCTCACGATGAGCGCCACCCCGATCCCGCGCACCCTGGAGATGTCGATCACCGGCATCCGCGAGCTGTCCACGATCGACACCCCGCCGGAGGAGCGCCATCCGGTGCTGACCTCGGTGGCCGCCTACGACGTCCGCCAGGTCGGCGCCGCGATCCGCCGTGAGCTGCTGCGCGAGGGCCAGGTCTTCTACATCCACAACCGGGTGGACTCGATCGACCGGGCCGCAGCGAGGCTGCGCGAGCTGGTGCCCGAGGCCCGCGTCGCCACCGCGCACGGCCAGATGCACGAGGACACCCTCGAACAGGTGATGGTGTCCTTCTGGGAGAAGAAGTACGACGTCCTCGTCTGCACGACGATCGTCGAGTCCGGGCTGGACATCTCCAACGCGAACACGCTCATCGTCGAGCGGGCCGACGTGTTCGGCCTGTCCCAGCTGCACCAGCTGCGCGGACGGGTCGGCCGCGGCCGCGACCGGGCGTATGCGTACTTCCTGTTCCCGCCGGACAAGCCGCTGACCGAGACGGCCCACGACCGCCTCGCCACGATCGCCCAGCACAACGACCTCGGCGCCGGCATGGCCGTGGCCATGAAGGACCTGGAGATCCGCGGCGCCGGCAACCTGCTCGGCGGCGAGCAGTCCGGCCACATCGCCTCCGTCGGCTTCGACATGTACGTGCGGATGGTCGGTGAGGCGGTCGCCGAGTACCGCAAGGACAAGGTGGAGGAACCGCCGGAGGTCAAGGTCGAGCTGCCGGTCGACGCGAGCCTGCCGCACGACTACGTGCCCAGCGAGCGGCTGCGCCTCGACGCCTACCGCCGCCTCGCCGGAGCGGTGACCGACGCGGACATCGACGAGGTCCGCGGCGAGCTTGTCGACCGGTTCGGCCCGGTGCCCGAGCCGGTGGAGAACCTGCTCGCCGTCGCCGGCCTGCGGGTACTCGCCCGGCGCCACGGCGTCACCGAGATCACCGCCGCCGGCCGGCAGATCCGGTTCGCCCCGCTGGAGCTGCGGGAGAGCCAGACCCTGCGGCTGACCCGGCTCTACAAGGGCGCGGTGGTCAAGTCGGCGGTGCGCACCGTGCTGGTGCCCGCCCCGACCGAGACCGGGCGCATCGGCTCCCGCCCGCTGCGGGACCGGGCGCTGCTCGCCTGGGCCGGCCAGCTGCTCGACGCCGTCGCCGGAGACTCGATCGCCGCCGCCGCGGGGGCGCCCGGCCGGTGAACACGGCGGTCGAAGTAGGGGGAGGTGTGCTTCGCCACACATGGAGCGGATAGCGTCTGGAGTCGTGAAGCTCTCCCGTCTGCTCGCCGGTGTCGGGGTGGCCGTTCTCGTCGGATTCGCCGGGACGGCCTGTACCACGCACGCCGGGGCCGCCGCCCAGGTCGGATCGAGCACCATCGACACCTCGAAGCTGCGAGGCATCGTCGAGCGTGGGCTCGCCGCCGCCTCCACCGTGCCGATCTCGCAGTCCGGCCAGTCCGCGTCCAGCGCGCTCAACCCGCCGGAGCTGCAGCGCCGCGCGCTCACCACGCTCGTGCAGCTCAACCTGCTCACCGAGGAGGCGCACCGGCGCGGCATCACGCTGAGCGAGGGCGACGTGGCGGCCTACTACCAGGCCTACGCCGTGCTGCAGTTCGGCAGCGTGCGCGCGTTCGAGCAGCGGGCCGCAGCCGCGGGTTTCGACCAGCGGGACGTGTCCGTGATCGTGCGCTCGGGGGCGCTGGAGTCCGCCATCAGCGACCAGATCAGCCCGCGTCTGCTGGCCACCGACGCCGAGACCCGGGCCCAGTACGACAGCATCATCGATCAGGTCGGACGCATCCCGCTCAGCTACGCGCAGGCGAAGCCGTACCTCGCCCGGTTCATCGTCACCGACCAGCGTTCGGCGGAGCTGCGGCCCGTGCTCGCCCGGGCGGAGAAGGCCGACCCGATCTCGATCAACCCGCGCTTCGGCCGCTGGGACACCGACCAGTTCGCCATCGTCGCCGCGGACGGGACGATTGCCAGCCGCCCGGCGCCCACCCCCACGATCCAGACGACCGTCCAGTCCTGAACCGTCCAGGTCCGGGCCTGGTCCCGACGGGCCGGAGGAAGCGAGGCGCGCCGCCATGACGCCGCGGATCACCATCGTGCTCACCAGCCCGCGGGTCGCCCCGGGGGTGCTCACCGCGCCGGCGTGGGACCTGCTGCGCCGCGTTCCGGTGCTCACCGCCGCTCCCCGCCATCCGCAGCTCGACGCGCTGCGGGCCGCCGGCGCGATCGTCACCGTGCTCGACGCCGACGCCGACGCCGACGCCCTGGCCGCGGCCGCTCTGCCCGGGGACGCTCTACTCGGGGACGCTCTACTCGGGGACGCTCTACTCGGGGACGCAGTGCCCGCGGGTGGGGGAGCGTCGGGGCCGGACGCCGTCGCGCTCGCCGCACGCCTGCGGGCCGCGCTGCCGGCGGGCGCACCGGCCGACGAGCTCGCCTGGCTGCCGGATCCCGCGGCGCCCACCGCCCTCGACCGAGCCCTCGAACTTCTCGCCCGCCCGCCCGCGCAGGGCCAGGGCCGCGCCCCGGTGCACGTCGACGTCCTCGTCGGCACCGCCGAGCTGCCCGGGTCGGCACTGCTCGACGCCGTCGCCGTGATGGACCGGCTGCGCTCCCCGGGCGGCTGCCCCTGGGACGCCGAGCAGACCCACGCCTCCCTCGCCCCCTACCTGGTCGAGGAGACCTACGAGGCCTACCAGGCGATCGAGGACGGTGACCTCACCGAGCTGCGCGAGGAACTCGGCGACGTGCTCATGCAGGTGCTCTTCCACGCCCGCATCGCCGCCGAGCGGGCGGACGACGGCTGGGACGTCGACGACGTGGCGGCCGGGCTCGCCGCCAAGCTGATCCGGCGCCATCCGCACGTCTTCGGCGACGTCGTCGTCGACGGTGCCGCGAACGTGGTCGCCAACTGGGACGCGATCAAGGCCGTGGAGAAGGGCCGCTCGTCGGTCACGCAGGGCGTGCCGCTGTCCCAGCCGGCGCTCTCCCTCGCCGCCAAGCTGCTGAAGCGCTCCGCCGGCATCGGCGTCCCGGCCGACCTCGCGCTCACCCACGCACCGACTGCCACCTCCGCGTCCGCCGCGGGCGGGACGGGCGGGGTGGCCGGGGCGAGCGAGGTCGCGGCCGGCGGCGAGTCGGCAGGCGTTGACGGGCCAGCAGGCGTCGACGGGCCAGCGGGTATGGACGGGCCAGCGGGCGTCGACGAGGTGGCGGCGGCGGGTGCGCGGGTCGGGTCGACGGCGGCAGCGGCCGTGCGGGCGATGGCCGGGCCGGCCGCGGACGTGGACGCGGAGGAGCTGCTCGGCGATCTGCTCGTCGCCGTCGTCGCGCTCGCGCGGGCCGGTCGGGTGGATCCGGAGCAGGCGCTGCGGCGCGCGTCGCGCCGGTTCCGTGACCGGCTGGCGGCGGCCGAGGACGCGGCGCTGGTGGACGGGACGAGCGCCGGACCGCTGCCCGCCGCACGCTGGCGGGAACTGTGGGTCGCCCAGGAGCGGCCTCGGGGGGCCGCCGTCACCTGATCGGTGACCGCCAGACGACCGCGTGGTGGACACGGCCGGGCGTCCGGCCCGGTCCGGAGTACTAGCCTCGTTCCATGGCTGCCATCCCACGCAAGGCGCTGGCCGACGTCCGGCAGATCGCGGCGCGGCGGACCGCGCCGGTCGTCCTCGAGCTCGACCTGACGTCCGACCCCGTCGAGGGCATCCCCGGCGATCCGCTGACCCTCGCCCTCGCGCACCGGCGCACGACGCTGCGCGACCTCACCGAGGCGCTGCGCCATGCCAGCGAGGACCCGCGGGTCCCGGTCGTCGTCGCGCACATCGCCGCCTGTGGGATGCCCCTCGCGAGGATCCAGGAGATCCGCGCCGCGGTCGCCGGCTTCCGCGCCGCCGGTGGGACGGCCATCGCCTACGCCGACACGTTCGGCGAGTTCGGCGGCGGCACGGGGCCGTACTACCTGGCCTGCGCCTTCGATGAGATCTGGCTCGCGCCGTCGGGCGACTGCGGCCTGACCGGCCTCGGGATGGAGACGCCGTTCCTGCGCGGGGCGCTCGACCGGCTGGGCGTCACGGTCGAGATCGGGCAGCGCTACGAGTACAAGAACGCGGTGAACACCCTGGTCGAGCGGGACTTCACCCCGGCGCACCTGGAGGCGCTCAGCCGGATCATCGAGTCGTCGTCGGAGCAGGTCGTCGAGGGCATCGCCGACAGCCGGCGGATGGCGCCCGACCGGGTCCGCCGACTCATCGACCTCGGCCCGCTGGCCGGCAGCGTCGCCCTGGACACCGGGCTGATCGACCGGCTCGGCTACCGCGACGAGGTCTACGCCGCCGCGCGGGCCCGTGTGCAGCGCTCCACCGCCGCGTCCGGCGCTGGCGACGCGCCGGCTGATGACGATCGGGGCGGGGCGGCCGCGCGGACCGGCGCCGATCGGGACGGTGGGGCCGTGGAGCCGGTGCTGATGTACGCGTCCGCCTACCGGCGCCTCGCCGAGCGACGGGAGAAGTCGCCGGTGCGGCGGGTCACCACGCTCGCCGCGCGGGGGCCCGGCATGTTCTTCCTGCGGGAGACGGCGCCCTCGGAGCCGGACTCCGCCACCGGCGAGAGCGGCCGGGCCGAGGGCGTGCCCGCGGCCGGGGGACGAGTGGACGAGGGTCGGGCGGACGCGGACGCCGTCCCGCTGGCACCGTCCGTCACGCCGCCGCACCGGGATCCGCGCCGGTCGGTGGTGGCCCTCATCCACGGGACCGGGCCGGTCGTGCTCGGGTCGGGCACGCCGGGGCCGTTCTCCGGGCCGGTGCTCTCCGCCGAGTCGGTGGCCGCGGCGCTGCGGGCCGCCGCCCGCGACGACGACGTGGCGGCGGCGGTCTTCCGGGTGAACAGCCCCGGTGGCTCCTACGTCGCGTCCGACCTGGTTCGCCGGGAGGCCGAGCGGTTCCGGGCGAGCGGCCGCCCCCTCATCGTGTCGATGGGGGATGTGGCGGCCTCCGGCGGGTACTTCGTCGCGCTGGCCGCGGACGCGATCGTCGCGAACCCCGGCACGCTCACCGGGTCCATCGGCGTGTTCGCCGGCAAGCAGGTGGTGCGGGAACTGCTGGACAAGCTCGGGGTCGGGTTCGGGGCGGTCGCCGAGGGCGAGCACGCGCTGATGATGTCGCCGCGGCGCCCGTTCACCGTCGGCGAGCGGGAGAAGCTGGAGGAGTTCCTCGACCGCGTGTACGCCGACTTCGTCGACAAGGTCGCCACGTCCCGTCGGTTGACCCGCGACCAGGTCCACGAGCTGGCTCGCGGCCGGGTCTGGACCGGCGCCGACGCCCACCGGCACGGCCTGGTCGACGAGCTCGGCGGCCTCGCCGACGCGATCCGGCTGGCCTGGTCGCGCGCCAGCCTGCCGGCCGAGCGGGCGCCGCGGGTGCGCCTCGCGCCGAAGCCGTCCGTGCTGGAGCGCGTCCGCACCCCGAAGTCCAGCGAGGATCGCGGCGCGGCGGCCGCTACCGGCGCGCCCTGGCCGCCCGCCGGCCTCGGCGCCCTGGCCGTCCAGGCCCTGCCCGGGGCGCTGCGGATGGTCGGTGGCCTGCTCGGGCCGCGCGCCGGCGCCGCGGGTTCCGGGGTCCTCGGGGGCGCCGCGGGGCTCGTGGGCTCCGGCGTGCTCGGGGGCGAGGGCCTCGCCTCGGGTCTGGCGGGGGCCGGCGGGTTCGTCCCGGGCTGGGGTGCGTGGGCGCCGGTGGCAGCCCACCTCGGCCTGCACGTGGGCGGACCGCTGATGATGCCCCCGCTGGGCCGCATCGGCTGATTCCTGATCACGCTTCGCGCGCCGGCCCGCGCGTCGCCCGCATCGCCCGAGGGGGCCAGTGGGGACGGGGATCGTGGCCGGTGCGGCTGTGGGATCCGCGACACGGCGGCGACCGGGCGCCCTGGAGGTCGGCCGCCGCCGACCGGGTGAATGCCGGTCGGCGGCGCGGTGCACCTCGCGCCCGCGGCGCGCCGCGTGGGGATCGGCCCCGCGCCGGCACGGGGGCGACGGTAGTCTCGCAGCGACCGGTTCGTCCGGACGGCACCGCTCGTCCCGCGGTCTGGCTTCGCCGGGCCCGGGTGCTCCCGGGCACCGGTCCGTGACGGTCCGTTCCTACCATGGTGCCGTCGCGTACCAGCCGTCACATTCGGAGGTCGAAGCCGTGCCGTCCATCGAGGCTGTCGGAGCCCGCGAGATCCTTGACTCGCGCGGCAACCCCACCGTCGAGGTCGAAGTCGTCCTGGATGACGGCACGCTGCGCCGCGCAGCGGTGCCCAGCGGCGCCAGCACCGGGGCGTTCGAGGCCGTCGAACTGCGCGACGGGGAGGACCGCTACGGCGGCAAGGGCGTGCGCAAGGCGGTGGCCGCCGTCATCGAGCGCATCGGGCCCGCGATCGCCGAGCTCGAGGCCACCGAGCAGCGCCTGCTCGACCAGACCCTCATCGACCTCGACGGCACGCCGGACAAGTCGGCGCTCGGCGCCAACGCGCTGCTCGGCGTGAGCCTCGCGGTCGCGAAGGCGGCGGCCGCGGCCAGCGGCCTGCCGCTGTTCCGCTACCTCGGCGGTCCGAGCGCGCACATCCTGCCGGTGCCGATGATGAACATCCTCAACGGTGGCGCCCACGCGGACACCAACGTCGACATCCAGGAGTTCATGATCGCGCCGATCGGCGCGAGCACCTTCTCCGAGTCGGTGCGCTGGGGCGCCGAGGTCTACCACGCGCTCAAGAGCGTGCTCAAGGCCCGCGGCCTGGCCACCGGCGTCGGCGACGAGGGTGGCTTCGCCCCGAGCCTGCCCGCCAACCGCGAGGCCCTCGACCTCATCGCGGAGGCCGTCGACAAGGTCGGTCTGCGTCTCGGCTCGGACATCGCGCTGGCCCTCGACGTCGCGTCCACCGAGTTCTTCTCCGACGGCACCTACACGTTCGAGGGCAGCACCCGCACCGCCGAGCAGCTCAGCGACTACTACGCCGAGCTCGTCGACGCCTACCCGATCGTGTCCATCGAGGACCCGCTCGCCGAGGACGACTGGTCCGGCTGGGTGGCGTTGACCGAACGGATCGGCGGCAAGGTGCAGCTCGTCGGCGACGACCTGTTCGTCACCAACCCGGAGCGCCTGGCCCGCGGCATCGCCTCGAAGGCCGCCAACGCGCTGCTGGTCAAGGTCAACCAGATCGGCACGCTCACCGAGACGCTGGACGCCGTGAACCTCGCCCACCGCAGCGGCTACCGGGCGATGATGTCGCACCGCTCCGGCGAGACCGAGGACACCACGATCGCCGACCTCGCCGTCGCCGTCGACTGCGGTCAGATCAAGACCGGCGCCCCGGCCCGCAGCGAGCGGGTGGCGAAGTACAACCAGCTGCTGCGCATCGAGGAGGAGCTCGACGACGCGGCCCGCTACGCCGGCGCCGGCGCGTTCCCGCGGCACGGCCAGTCCGGCGGCTGAGTGCCGTGCCGGCACCGCGCGTCGCGCTGACCACGAGGGCGACTCTGCTCGCCGTCGTGATCTGCGTGCTCGTCCTGACCCTGGCGTACCCGCTGCGGCTGTACCTGCGCCAGCAGAGCAAGCTCTCGCAGCTCGCCAAGGCGAACGCGCAGACCCAGACGCAGGTCGACAGGCTGCGCTCCATGGTGCAGCGCTACGACGACCAGCCCTGGCGCGACGACGAGGCGCGCCGCCGGCTGCACTACATCAAGCCCGGTGAGCGGGCTTTCCTGATGCCCGCCCCGCCCACCCCCGCGCCGCGCGACGGCGAGGCCGGGGGTGGGGCGGCCGGCGGCTCGGTCTGGTACGGCCGGCTGTGGTCGGAGATCGCCCGGCCCTAGCGCCGGGTGCGGGGCGACAGGCGGCAGGACGGCGGCCGGCGAGCGGTCGGCCAGAGGACCAGATGGCCAGCGAGCCAGCGAGAGGGCGGGAGGCGGCGTGACGTCGACGGCGGTGACGGCGCAGGAGGCCGAGGTCGTCCACCGGCAGCTCGGGCGGGAACCCCGCGGGCTGCTGGGTGTCGCGCACCGCTGCGCCTGTGGCCTGCCGGACGTGGTGGAGACCGCCCCGCGCCTGCCGGACGGCTCGCCGTTCCCCACCCTGTACTACCTGACCTGTCCCAGGGCCGCGGCGGCGGTGTCCCGCCTGGAGGGCGCCGGGGTGATGCGCGAGATGACCGCGCGCCTCGCCGACGATCCGGAGCTCGCGGCCGCCTACGCGCGGGCGCATCAGGACTACCTGGCGCGTCGCGACGCGTACGAGCCGCTGGTCGGCCATCCGAGCGCCGGGGGCATGCCGGAGCGGGTGAAGTGCCTGCACGTGCTGGTCGCCCACAGCCTCGCCGCCGGCCCCGGGGTGAACCCGTTCGGCGACGAGGCGCTCGCCGCGCTCGAGGACTGGGGCCGGGGCGGCCCCTGCGTATCCGTGGCGCCGGTGATCCTCGCGGCGCCGGACGACAGCAGGGAGGGATCGCGATGACCCGGGTGGCGGCGATCGACTGTGGAACCAACTCGATCCGCCTGCTGGTGGCGGACGTCGACGGCACCGGACTGCGCGAGCTGACCCGCCGGATGGAGATCGTCCGGCTGGGCGCCGGCGTCGACCGGACCGGGGAGCTCGCTCCGCAGGCGCTTGCCCGCACCCTCGCGGCGCTGCGGGACTACGCCGGCGAGATCGAGCGGCTGGGCGCGGCCCGGGTGCGGATGGTCGCCACGAGCGCGACCCGCGACGCCCGCAACCGCGACGAGCTCGTCACCGGTGTCCGCGCGATCCTCGGCGTCGACCCCGAGGTGATCACCGGGGATGAGGAGGCCGCGCTGTCGTTCGGCGGGGCCATCGGCGAGCTGGACGTCGCCACCCCGGTGCTGCTCGCCGACATCGGCGGCGGCTCGACCGAGCTGGTCCTCGGGGACGCCGCCGGAGTGCGCGCCGCCCGGTCGGTCAACGTCGGCTGCGTACGGCTCGCGGAACGGCACCTGCACGACGATCCCCCCACGCCCGCCCAGGCCGCGGCGATCGTCGCCGACGCCCGGGCCGCGTTCGACCTGGCCGCCGCCACGGTGCCGCTGGGCGAGGCGGCCACCCTGGTCGGCGTCGCCGGCACCGTGACCACCGTCGCCGCGCTCGCCGCCGGCCTGCCGGAGTACGACGCCGAGCGCATCCACCTGTCGGTGACAAGCGCCGAGCAGGTCGCCGAGGTCACCGCGCGGCTGCTCGCGATGACCCACGACGAGCGGGCGGCGCTGCCGGTCATGCACCCGGGCCGGGTGGACGTCATCGCCGCCGGGGCACTGGTGCTGCGGACCCTGATGGAGTGCTCCGGCGCCGCGGCCGTCGTCGCCAGCGAGCGCGACATCCTCGACGGCATCGCACTGGCCCTCGCCGCCGCCCCGCCGCCGCCGGCCTCCCCGGCCGAGCCCGGGCCGTCCGTGGCCTTCCCGGCGGGATGACGGCGACCGGCGGGTCGGGCGTCGACCTGCCGGGCCGCGGACCGGTGCCGCCCGGCAGCGGCTGGCCAGGTGACCTCGCCGACAGGCGCACCCCGGTCGCCGGGACCGCCGACGAGGTGCGAGCACTGGCCGTGGGTTCCCCCGACACCGCCTCCCTCGACGCGCGGACGTCGGTCTGCCGGGCCTGCCCGCGGCTGGTCGCCTGGCGGGAGGAGATCGCCGTGGTCCGCCGCGCCGCCTTCGCCGACCAGCCCTACTGGGGGCGTCCGGTGTCCTCCTTCGGGCCGGCGGACGCGCGGATCCTGGTCCTCGGCCTGGCCCCGGCGGCCCACGGCGGCAACCGCACCGGTCGCATCTTCACCGGGGACCGCAGTGGGGACTGGCTGTTCGCCTCGCTGCACCGGGTCGGCCTGGCGGCGCTGCCCACGTCGGTCGACGCGGGGGACGGCCAGCGGCTGCGAGCCACCCGGATCGTCGCCGCCGTGCACTGCGCCCCGCCGGCGAACAAACCCACCACGGTGGAGCGGGACACCTGCCAGCCGTGGCTGGTGCGCGACCTGGAGCTCGCCCGGCCGACCCTGCGTGCGATCGTCGCCCTCGGCGGGTTCGCCTGGGCGGCGCTGTGGCCGGCGCTGGCGCGGGCGGGCTACCCCGTCCCGCCGCGACGGGTGCCCTTCGGCCATCAGGTGGGGGTCGACCTTCCCGGCACCGGGGTGCGGGTGGCCGGTTGCTATCACCCGAGTCAGCAGAACACCTTCACCGGACGGGTGACCGAGGTGATGCTCGACACGGTTTTCCGGTCCGCCTCGGTCCATGCCGAAGTGACGCCGGCCACCGACTAAGTCCGCCGCGTTGTGGCCGTCGACACGGCAGGTGGGCCGCGGCACTCATCCGATGGTCATGGGACGGACCGTTGGTGGTCCGTATTGGTGTCCTGCGTCACGGAAAAGCGGGGCCGATCGTCGCCTGCCGAGGTGTAAGACGGCCCTCGCGGGTACCGTTTTCGCATGGGCTATGGGCGCGCACCGCACATCCTCGTGGTCGGCGGCGGATACGTCGGCATGTACACGGCCCTGCGGCTTCAGCGGAAGCTGCGTGCGGGCGAGGCGTCCATCACAGTTGTCGAGCCCAACTCCTACATGACCTATCAGCCGTTCCTGCCGGAGGCCGCGGCCGGCAACCTGGAGCCACGGCACGTGGTGGTTCCGTTGCGAAAGGTGCTCAAGGGCTGTCGGGTGGTGAGCGGCTCCGTGCTTTCGGTGTCGCATACGGAACGCACCGCTGTGGTGGCCCCACCGCTCGGCGAGCGGTTTGAGATCAAATACGACATTTTGGTGATGTGCCCGGGTTCGGTGGCCCGGACGCTGCCGATACCCGGGCTCGCCGAGCAGGGCATCGGATTCAAGAGTGCCGCCGAGGCCATCTATCTGCGCAACCAGGTCATCAGCCGGCTGGACGCGGCGGCCTCGGCCGTCGATCCCGAGGTGCGCCGGCGCGCGCTCACCTTTCTTTTCATCGGTGGCGGATATGCCGGTATCGAGGCGCTCGCGGAACTCGAGGACATGGCCCGGGACGCCTGCGGCTTTTATCCCGACCTTCGCGCCACGGATATGCGGTGGGTCCTGGTGGAGGCGACCAGGCGAATACTTCCCGAGGTTTCACCCGCAATGGGTCTTTATACGGTGAAGCAGCTGGAACACCGCGGAATAGAGGTAAAGCTCGACACCAGGGTGGAAAGCCTCGTCGACGGCCGGGTTGTTCTGGACAGCGGTGAACAGTTCGACGCCGGAACCGTGGTGTGGACCGCCGGGGTCAAGGCGAACCCGGTGCTCACGCGTACCGACCTGCCCCTGGACGACCGCGGCCGGCTGCGGGCGACCGCCTTCCTGCAGGTCGACGGCGTCGCCGACGCCTGGACCGCCGGCGACTGCGCGGCCGTGCCCGACCTGACCAAGGGCGAGGGGGTCACCACCGGCCCGTCCGCCCAGCACGCCGTGCGCCAGGCCGGCCGGCTGGCCGACAACATCCTCGCCGAGCTGCGCCACCAGCCCATCCATCCCTACGAGCACAGCTACGCCGGCAGCGTCGCCTCCCTGGGCCTGCACAAGGGCGTCGCCGAGGTGTACGGGGTGCGGCTGCGTGGCTGGCCGGCCTGGCTGATGCACCGGACGTACCACCTGAGCAGGGTTCCCACGCTCAACCGCAAGGCCCGCGTGGTCGCGGACTGGACGCTGTCGCTGTTCTTCCGCCGTGAGATCGTCTCACTGGGCTCGTTCGCCGACCCGCGGGCGGAGTTCCGCCGGGCCGCCACCCCGACCTCCAGCGGCGCCGCCAGCGGCCCGGACGGTCACGGTGGCGACGGCCACGGTGGCGACGACGCCGCCGCCGGCCGGGCCATGCCCGCCGGGGAGCGCGACAGCGGCGACGGCGCGGGCGCGCGGCCTGGGCTGTCCGCCCCCGGCGCGGCCGGGGAGAGCGCCCGGACCACGTCGCACGGGGGATGACGATCACCCGCGCCGCCCGCCGCGGCGCGGGTCGCGGACCGGGGGATGAATCCGCGTGGCCGGGCGCGGTCATCGGCTCGGCGCGTTTAACACCACCTTGGTGGCGCCGGTATTCACCGCCGCGGCCCGGTCCCGGCTAAGCGTGTCCCGAGCCCGGACTATTGACCGTCCGGGCCGTCTCGTGATCGGAGAGGATAGCCGATTCGCGGCATCCTCGTCACGATGAGTCACGCTTTCGCCGGGACCGCGATCTCCGGACCACTTTTTCCGCGATGTGTTATTCCCAGAACCTACGTAGCATGGTAGAAACAGCTTCGATGTAGACGAGCCGGTGTATCCCAACTGGTAGAGGAGGCTGTCCTAAAAACAGCTCGAGTGTCGGTTCGACTCCGACCACCGGCACAATCCATTGTTGATCGCCCGCGTCGTTCGTGAACGGCGCGGGCGGTTGGCATGCGGCACGTTCCCGGCCCGGCGTCGTCCGGGCCCTGCGCCGCCACCGTGCCCGGGAACCCGTCGGCGGGTGGAATCGTTGCGTGAGTGTTCGTCTGCACCAGCTGTTGACCGTGGGCGCCGCCCCGGCGGCGACCGAGAGGAGCCGGCTCGATGGCCGACCTTCGTTCCTCGAACCCCGTGCTGCGCCGCGGGGGGTTCACCTCGCCGCCCACCCCCAGCCCCGAGGACCTCGCGAGCCACTACCGGCAGCCGACCTCGCTGACCGTCGACGACGTCGTCGTCCACACCCTGGGGCTGTTCGCCGTCCTCGGCGTGGGCGCCGCCGGTGGGTGGCTGGTCGGTCACCAGGCGCCGGGCATCGCGCTCGGCGCCGGGCTCGTCGCCCTGCTCCTGAGCCTCGTGATCTCGATGCGGGGGCTGCTGCGGCCGCCGCTCATCGTCGCCTTCGCCCTGATCGAGGGCGTCGCCGTCGGCGCGATCTCCCGGTTCTACGAGGACTCGTTCGCCGGCATCGTCCCGCAGGCCCTGCTCGGCACCGGGCTGATCTTCGTCGCGATGCTGCTGGCCTACCGCAGCCGCCGGCTGCGGGCCACCCCGCGGATGGCGCGCATCGTCACCGGCGTCCTGTTCGGCGTGATCCTTCTCAGCCTGACCGACCTGGTGATCCGAGCCGTCAGCGGCAGCCACCTGCCCGTGATCAACGACGCCTCCCCGCTGGGCATCCTGTTCAGCGTGGTGGTGCTCGGCGTCGCCAGCCTGCAGTTCATCCTCGACTTCGACTACATCGAGCGGGCGATCAACTCGGGGGCACCTCGCTCGGAGGCCTGGCGGGCCGCCTTCGGCCTGATCGTTGGCTTCGTCTGGGTCTACCTGGAGACGCTGCGGCTGCTGTCCAAACTCCGCCAGTAGCGCTCAGCCGGAGCGGTCCGGCCCGGCGGCGGTGGGCGTGATCCGCACGATGCAGCGCTGGTCGCGCACCATCGCCGCCCGGTAGTCGTCCCAGTCGGGGTGCTCGCCGGAGATGCCGCGGTAGTAGGAGACGAGCAGCTCCATCGCCTCCGGCAGGCGCACGATCTGCGCCGAACCGGTGATCTGCACCCACGGGCCGTAGAACTCGTCCGGCAGCACGCACAGCCGCACAGTCGGCTCCCGCTGGATGTGGCCGACCTTGTACGCGGTGAGCCGGGTGCTGACGAGGAGCCGCCCACCGTCGTCCACCCCGACCGTCACCGGCGACATCTGGGGCGAACCGTCCCGCCGGGTGGTGCACAGCACTGCCCGATGATGGTCACGGACGAACTCCGTGGCAGCGTTGATGTTCACGGTCGACATTGTCTCGCGGCCTGCCCGCGGCACGCGAGGCGTCGTTCGGGCGCCGCCCGGCCGCGCGCAGCGGCATCGGCCCGGCGCCCGAACCTCCCGGACGGTGAGCCGGACTCAGGCGCGGATCGCCCGTCGCCGCAGGTCCGACTCGTGGACGAGCGCGGCCGCGTAGCTGTGCGGCAGGTTGTGCTCCGCCCGCAGCCAGTTCACGCGTTCGGCGAAGCGCAGCAGGCCTGGTCCCTCCGCCAGCCTGCTGAGCCAGGTACTCACCTCGTAGCCGGTGACCTTGGGGATCCGCTCGATGAGGAACTGGTGGGTCTGCGGGGAACGGTGCAGTGACATGCGCGCCTCCAGACGTGAAACCCGACGTCAACAGCTCATGTCGTAAGCGTGCCCCATACCACACGGGAGGGCAAGGGCCCCCATGGGCATCGTGGGGTATCCTTCCCGGATGTCCGATGAGGTCGGAGACCTCAGCCGGGAGGTGGGGCTGCTCATCCGGCGGATCCGAGGCTGGGCCGGTTCCTCCTGGGACGTGCCGCTGGAGTCCGGGCTGAGCCAGTTCACGCGTTCGGCGAAGCGCAGCAGGCCTGGTCCCTCCGCCAGCCTGC